>JBKPPO010000056.1:0-13314 GCA_046733635.1 Pseudomonadota bacterium
GTTCAAGGCAGTCATGTGTCGCCCCTCCCAGGGCCATTCGTTGCGCCGGCACTATACAATGCGGCCATGAAATTCTATTCGTGGAACGTCAACGGCATTCGCGCCGTGGTCAAGAAAGGCACCTTCCAGAAGTTCGTCGCCGAGCACAAGCCGGACGTCCTCTGCCTGCAGGAGACAAAGGCCGAGAAAGGTCAGGCGGAGATCGACCTCAAGGACTACCACGAGTACTGGAACTCGGCCGAGAAAAAGGGTTATTCGGGGACGGCCATCTTTTCCAGGAAGGAGCCGCTCAAGGTCGTCAACGGCTTTCCGGACGCGTTCGCGAAGAAGTACACCTTCGCCGATGAACTCAAGCGCGATTCGGCGAACGAGGGCCGCGTGATCACGGCGGAATTCGAGAAGTTCTTCGCCGTTACGGTCTACACCCCCAACGCCAAGGACGACCTCTCGCGCGTGCCGCTGCGCCACAAACATTGGGACCCGGCCTTTCTCGCCTACTGCAAACAACTCGAGAAGAAGAAGCCCGTGATCTTCTGCGGCGATCTGAACGTCGCGCATACCGAAGACGACCTCGCGAACCCGAAGCCCAACCGCGGCAAGAAGGGATTCACGGACGAGGAGCGCGAAGGCTTCCAGAACTTCATCGATGCCGGCTTCGTGGACACGTTCCGCATCTTCACGCAGGGAAATGGTCACTACTCGTGGTGGTCGCATTTCGCGAACGCGCGCGCGCGGAACGTGGGATGGAGAATCGACTACGTGCTGGTGTCCGCCGCGCTCGAGAAGAAGGTGAAGAAGGCCACGATCCACGCCGACGTGCTCGGCAGCGACCACTGCCCCGTGAGCATCGACATCGATCTCTGACCAGCTCAGGTAATCGACGTCCACGCGCGGCTGACGACACTGCGCAGACATGAAATGAGCTCGCGGGTCGACTCGAGAGTTTCGCGGCCTGACTAGAACGGCGCGCCGATCACGAATCGCCACGCGGAGAGTTCCCCCGCCATGCGGTAGCCGAAGCCGAGGCGCGGCAGATCGAATTTCCAGATCTTGATGCGCGGGCGTGTGGCGAACGTAAAGCCGTATTCGGCCTGGATGGGCTGGTCTCGCGCGCCGGCCACGGGCGCCGTGGGCGGATCGCCGATCAGGTCGACGATGGCGTAAAGCCCGAGCTCGAGCTGCCTGTCGCGCGGCCAGCCGAGTCCGCGCGTGAAATCGAACCCCTGGCGGAGACGCAGGAACCGATCGTCGGGCTGGTCGGTGCGGTAACGCACCCCGGCATACGCCAGATCCGTGCGCATGAAGGATTCCCAACCACGGGACTCGCTGGTCTGCTCCGCGCGCAGCCCCGCACCGTACAGCCAGCCGTCCACGCTGCTCGATGCGATACTGAAACCCGCGCGCGCGTACGGAATCAATCGCCAGCCATTGCCCAGTAGATAGTCCACCTCGACGCCCGGCACGATGCTGAAGCTGTCGACGCGCGTGGGCGGCCCTTCGCTGATCACGTCGATGGGATTGAAGTCGAAGAAGCCCGCGGTGAGCGGCAGCACGAAACGAAGACCGAGTTGGTCCTCCGTCGCTTCGCGGAAATCATGCTCGTAGGTATAGCGATAGATCTGCAGCGTGCGCCCGCCGAGATCGTAGACACCCGAGCCGAGATCTGTGGCGAACACATAGTTGACGGACTCCCCCACTGCCTCCTCTTCCTCGGTCGGCGTGGTCTGCGCGAATAGCGGCGCAGCGAACATCAGGATCAGCGCGGCGAGCCGCGCGCGGACTGCAGTCATCTCCCGCTCAGGTCTCCCGCAGGCGCGACGGCACGGAGCGCGTTCCCCATCACGCGCAGCCCGTATTCGCGTTCCGCGCCCGCACTCCAATTCATGATGCGACCCCGCTGATCACGTAGTAGGTGGCGAAGTCTCATTTGCGCTCTCGACCAGGAAGCATGCTCAGCGTCACCCGAACTTCCCTGCCCTTCATCTGCCATTGCTCCCGCCCTGCCGCTGTCGCTGACTGCGGCGGTGGACTTCAAGGCGGTAACGATGCCACATAAGAGGTGTCCGCGCTTTGTTTCCGACCGTCCACCGTCAGGCTCGAGACGCCGGAGATCCAAACAAGAAGCGGTCCGGTTGCCGCCACCATCCCTGCTCATTCGGACTCGCCGCAGTCGATGACTCGATCTGAGCGGAGATGATGTCGCTGATGCACTGTGCGAGCGCGGTCGAGCGCGGATTTCCGCTGCGCAAACACCAGGCGCCGGACTCATAGGTCGGGCCGTCCGCGGTCATCAACGTGTCCCAGTCATAGGCCCCCAACAACGCCCATGCGGTCACTGCTTTCACGTCCACGCCTGCCGCCTCGAGCGTCTCGCAAACAGTCCAGCACTCCTGCAACCAGCGCACCTGTTCGTCCTCGGTACACCCGAGGTGGCACTCGGTCATGGCGAGCGGAAGCCGGTAACGTCGCGCCGCGGTCAGGAGGACGTGACGCAGCGAAGTCCCTGATCGGTCGAGCATGCGCACGGCTTCCACGTCTGCGTATCGATCCCGTCCGTTGCCGCCGATGGTCCGTCCGGCGTGACGTTCGATGTTCTCGTCCAGGAACCGATCGCTGGTCACGTAGTGGTCGATGCCGATGACTTCGGGCGGACAACAGTTCTCTTCGAACCAGGCAAGCTCCCGCGCGCTGATTCCGGAGGCCACCAACCAGCCATATAGGGGATGCGAAACGTGGACGAAGCCGCACAGCAGATCCCAACCGAGCCAGCGTCTCTCGTTCTCGAAGTCGGCCTGATATTGCAACGCGGGGGAGCTGTAGATGGTCCCGAGATCGTCGGTCTGCACCAGCTTCGCGTCCGGATTCACCGCGCGGATGGCGCGCATCGCGAGCACGGTAGCGCGGCACTCGTTGATGAGGATGCGCGCAAAGCAGCGGTCGTCGTTGCCATGCGGATGCCAGTGGCCGTACAAACCGGAGAAGCGCGCCGTGGTCAGGGGCTCGTTGACGGGAGTGAACCACTCGAGATCCGGAAAGCGGCGCACAAGTCTGCCTGCATAGTCCGCAAGTCCCGTCGCGAAATTCTCATCGAGCAGATCCGTGTAGTCAGGACCGCTGCCGTGATGCACGAGACCCGCGATAGGCGTGATGCCCAGGGATTGCAATCTCGGAATCCGCGAGTCAGCGAAGCTGAAGTCATAGCTCCCCGGCGTAGCCGTCGCTGCCCGCTCCCATAGCAACGGATATCGCAGGCGCCGGATGCCCAGCGCCGCAATGCGATCCAGATCCTCGATGCGGTCGTAGTGACCGCTTCGGCTCAGCTGGTCGAAGGTCCGGTCGCCGACCCGCAAGCGCGAGCACTCGATTCCACCCCACAACTCCATCTGATCATTGGCCTCCGATAGGCGCCGTGATCGCCGGTGTGAGGAGCTGCGCTACCACCTCCCGCGCCGTGGGTGATCGACGCTTCTTCATGCGCGACTCCTCCACGCGCTCAGCGACTTTCTTGCCCGCGAGGAAGGCATGATCCGAGTTGTAATACTCCCATTCGCTGTACCGGCCCGCGAGTTCGATGTCACGAGTTTTCAGCCACTGCCGGATCAGGTTGACGGCTTCCTCGCGCGAGTGGTCGTACACCACGTAGGCATAAGGCATGTCGACCTGGTTGCGCACGAGCACCTTGTCGTCCTCGTTGAAGATGCCCACCTTGATGCATTCGGCGATACAGCGGTCGATCAACGCATCTCCGTCGCACGGCAGGGGCTTGTGCTCGGAATACGTGATCTCGCAGGTGATGCCAAATCCCCCCGGCGGATTGTTGTGAGGACTGGCGTTGCCCTGCACGAAGATCCGGTGGAATACCGTGTCCTCGGGGTAGTAGATCCAGTGTTTGTCGGTGAGATTCTCGCGGCCGATCCCCAGATTCACGCATCGCACGGAGACGTGCCGCAACTGCTCCGCCGCACGCTGCACACGCGCCGGCGCCTCTTCGCCCAGCATGGACACGAGCTTCGGCAAGGGCATGGTCGACACCAGCTTCTCATAGGCGATGGTGGTGCCGTCGTTCAGCATGAGCAGGCGTTTCGACGGAATCACACGCACCACCGTGGCCCCCAGCTTCACTTCACCGCGCAAATGCGGGATGAATCCGTTCATGAGGGCCTGGAATCCGCCGCGCAGTGGATAGCCGAAGCGCGCATTCGGCCCCTGCGGTTTGGCGACGGGACGAAGCGCGCCGTCGATCATTTCTTCGAGATCGGGCATTGGAACGCGCCCGCCGAGCCAGCTCGTCTCCATCTCATGCAGCGGCACCGCCCAGAGCTTGCGGTTGTACGGGATGGCGAAATGTTTGGCCACGCCGCGGCCCCAGACCCCGTAGATGAAATCCTCGAAGTTCGCGAAATGATCCGTGCGGCCGGGCTGAGCGGGACGCAGGCTGATGGTTCGCAAGGTGCTTTCGGCGACGCCGTCGGCACAGCAGTCGGTGATGGAGTCCGCCTTGCACTCTGTAGGCGAGCTGCCGGCATGCCCGTTCGAACCGTTGGCGCGTGCGCCGTTCGTGCGGGCGCCGTTCGCATGGGCCCCATTGCCATGAGCGCCATTCGTGCCGTTCGCGCCTTTCGACTCTGCTTTGGGTTCGCGCAGCGGACCGAACCGCGCCTCGATCGCGCCCACGATGCATTCCTTGAGCACCTCGTGTGGCAATCCGTACAAGGCACCCTGGAAGGGGTAACGCGTGTACACCTGTTTGCTGTAGATCCAGGCCTCGCGGTCCTGCCAGTGCAGGTTGTCGCCCAGCAGCATGCGGTACATCTCGTGAACATAGGGATCGTTCGAGAACATGATGTGGCCGGCGTAGTCGAACGTGAACCCGCCCTCCTCGACCGAACGGCACCAGCCACCGATCGAGTCATTCTGCTCCAGCAACAGACTCTGCTCGCCCAGATGATAGGCCGCCGACAGCCCCGTCGGCCCCGCACCGATGACTACGGTCTGCTTACGCAACGCGGAACGCGCCGGCACGGGCGCGCTGCCACGGTGTCCCTCGCGCGCGGCCTCGATGATCGCGTTCATCTTCGACACCGTGCTATCCCAGGATGTCGACTCCACGACGTCCCGCATCATGCCCATGCGCTTGGTGCGCGCCTGGCCGCGTTCGGCGAGCGCGCGCTCGCAAGCCGCGACGAAGGATTGCGAGTGCTGGCCTATGTGCACGATGTGACCATAGGGCTCCACTACGTCGACCACCGGAGTGCTGACGATGGGCTTCTCGGCCGCCATGTACTCCAGCACCTTGGTGGGACTGATGTAGCGCGTCGATTCGTTGATGGCGAACGGCAGCAGGCACACATCCCAACCTGCGAGGAACTCCGGCAGCTGCGCGTACGAGCGCTGACCGAAGTAATGCAGGTTCTTGCGCTGCGGGAGGCGCGCGGCGTCGATCTTCACGATGGGGCCGACGAGCACGATCTGCCAATCGGGATGCGCATCGGCCAGCAATGAGACCGCGACAGGATCGAAACGTTCGTCGATCACCCCGAAGAAGCCGAGCCGCGGATGCGGCAGATGCCGCTGCTCCGGGTGATCCAGCAGCGCGTCGCGAGCGCGGCCGAAGTGTTCCTTCTCGACGCTGCTCGGGAAGCAGTGCACGTTCGCGTGCAGCGCCTGTTTGGACCGATAGAGGCTGGGCCCGCCCGTGAAAACGACATCCGCTGCCTTGAGCAACGCCTGCTCACGCTGGAGCAGTTCGCGCGGCGCATTGAGGAACGCGCTGAGCTCGTCCATGCAGTCGTAGACCACGACGCTGGCGTCGAGCCGTTGTAACAGCGGCAGCGCCATCGGCGTGTACATCCACACGATAGGCGAACCGAGTTCATGCGAATTGACGAGTCCGTCGAGCAACGCATTGAGATGCGGGAGCTGCTCGTCGATGAATCCACCATCTGCGACGGGTGTGTGCGGACGGCAGACGTGGATGCCAGGCGCCGGCGAACTGATCTCGAGCCATGCCGGTCCGTGGTCATGCACCGGTTCCTCGAAGAAGAACAGGCGGTACTTGCGGGACATCCGGGTCATCAGGTGTTGCGGGCGCTGGAACACGAAATCCCAGCGAAGGTGAGAAAACACGATCATTGATTGCATGCGTTCCTTCGCTCTCGTGAGAGGTTTATGAGGTGCGCGGTTGCGCGAGCGTAGGAACAGTCTGCTTATGTGAGGCCGGAGGCGGCAGTAGGCTGGCGCTCCTTCAAAGGAATGAAAAGCAACTAACCAATGCAGGACCTGTCTTATCCCCGGCCTCAATTGCGGCGCGAACAGTGGCAATCACTGGATGGGCCGTGGCGGTTCGCGTTCGATGATGCGCTCGCCTTCCGCATTCCCGACGACGTGAAGGAGTGGACTCACACCATCAACGTTCCGTTCGCGCCGGAGTGCGTCCGCAGCGGCATCGGCGACCAGGGATTTCATCGCGCGGTGTGGTACGAACGCGAATTCGATGTGGCGGAAGAACTACGAAAAGACGATCGCCGCATCATCCTGCACTTCGGCGCAGTCGATTATCTGTGCCGCGTTTGGGTCAACGGCATTCCGGTGATGGAGCACGAAGGCGGCCACACGCCTTTCGAAGCCGACATCACGTTTGCACTGAAATCTTCGGGTCCGCAGCGCGTGACGGTCTGGGCCGAAGACGACCCTCACGACCTCGAAAAGCCGCGCGGCAAGCAGGATTGGCGGCTGCACCCGCACTCGATCTGGTATCCACGCACCACGGGCATCTGGCAGACCGTGTGGCTGGAAAGCGTCGGCGCCACGTTCCTGCGCTCGCTGCGATGGACGCCTTCGGTGGAGCGATGGGAGATCGCGTTCAGTGCTTTCGCAGCGGGCGACCTCGCCGATGACCTGCGGGTCGCCATCAAGCTTGGCTGCGGACCCCGCGTGCTCGCCGACGACAGCTATGCGCTCATCGGTGGCGAAGTGCATCGGCGCATGAGTTTGTCGGACCCCGGGATAGACGACTACCGAAATGAGCTGCTGTGGTCACCAGAGACACCTACACTGCTCGAAGCCGAAATTCGGCTGCTGCGCGGCGACGTGGTCCTCGACACCGTGCGCTCGTACACCGCCTTGCGCTCGATCACGGTCCAGCGCGAGAAGATCCTGCTTAATGGCCGCCCCTATCCACTTCGGCTGGTGCTCGACCAGGGCTACTGGGACGACACGTTGATGACCGCGCCCGACGAGCGCGCGCTGCGCGAAGACGTGGTGCTCGCGAAGTCCATGGGCTTCAACGGCGTTCGCAAGCATCAGAAGCTCGAAGATCCGCGCTACCTCTACTGGGCCGACACGCTCGGCCTTCTCGTCTGGGACGAGATGCCCAGTGCGTATCGATTCACGGGCCGCTCCATCAAGCGTCTCATGAGGGAGTGGACCGAGGCCATGGAACGCGACATGAGCCATCCCTGCGTGATCATCTGGGTGCCGTTCAACGAAAGCTGGGGCGTACCCGAACTCAGCACCACGCCGGCGCCGCGGGATGCGGTGGCCGCGTTCTACCACCTCACGCGAACACTCGATCCCTCACGGCTCGTGGTGGGCAACGATGGCTGGGAGAGTTCGGCCACCGACGTGATCGGCATCCACGACTACGACAGCGATCCCGACCACATGCATGTCAGGTACGGTCCCGAAGTCACGCCCAAGGAGATGGTGGATAGCCGCTGGACCGCCGGACGGCTGCTGACGCTCGACGGCTTCCCGCATCGCGGCCAGCCCATCTGCCTTACCGAGTTCGGCGGCGTGGCCTACATCCCGGGCACGCAGGCCTACGGCGACAAGAGCTGGGGGTATTCTCGCGCGGGCACGAAAGAGGACTTCGAGCGGCTGGTCTGCGGCGTCATCGAAGCGGCGCGCACCACGGGCATGTTCTCGGGCTTCTGCTACACCCAGTTCGCCGACACGTTCCAGGAAACCAACGGCCTGTTGAATTCCGACCGCACACCGAAGATCCCGCTCGAGCGCATCGCAGCCGCTGTGCGCGGCCCCTCCACGCGTTAACGCGACTGCGCGCGCAGATCGCGATCCGCGGCCACCTGCACGAGTAGTTCGATCAACGCGGATTCGCTCACGGGCTTGACGAGGTGTTGCGAGAAGCCCGCTTCGCGAGCTTGGCGTTTCGCGGCCTCGTGTCCCCAGCCCGTAACCGCCACCAGCAACGCCGTGGCCCCACTCCGTCAGACGGCGCGGATGATTTCCTAAAGAAGCTGGGTTCGTGAAGGTTCACGCTGCAGCGCCTCGCGGATATGTTCGGCCCCCGCAGTCCCCTTCGCGAGCGCCTTGTCGAGGTTTTCGGCGTACTTCGGCATGCGTTTGGGCGGAAGCAGAGGCTCATGCGGATCGACGGTGGCCTCCACCAGCGCCGGCCCCGGATGCCCGAACATGTCGTCCAGCGACTCTGCGAGCTCCCCCGGGGTGGCTGCGCGGAAGCCCGAAATGCCGAAGCCACGCGCCACGGTGGCGAAATCGATCGGCTGCAGGTCGCATTCGTATTCGGGGTTGCCCAGGAACATCATCTGCTCCCACTTGATCTGCCCCAGCGTGTTGTTCTTCATCACGACGATCTTGATGGGCAGCGCATACCGCACGATGGTGGCCAGCTCGCCCAACAACATCGCGAGTCCGCCGTCGCCCACGAATGCGACCACCTGCCGGCCCGGATACGCCAGCGCCGCGGCGATCGCATACGGGATCGAACAGCCCATCGTCGCGAGCATTCCGGAGCCGCTGAAATGCTGGCCCGACCGCGAATCCATGTAACGCGCGAGCACGCCCGTGTTGTGGCCCGAGTCCCAGGCGACCAGCGCGTCATCGGCCAGGCGGCGGCCGACGTCGCGCGCGAGTCGATCCGGCGTCAACGTCTCGGTGACCTGTTCGGTGGCATGCGAGAGCAACTGGTCCCACTCGCGTTTGCGCCGCTGGGCCAGCTCGAGGAACGAGCGGTCCGCGTGCGCCTTGGCGCGGGCGATCAGAGTGCGCAACGTCAGTTTCGCGTCGCCCACGAGGCCTGCTTCCACGGGAAATCGCAGGCCGATGCGCGACGGATCGCGATCGATCTGCACGCCGCGCGCCTGACCGGGCTTGGGGTAGTACTCGAGATAGGGGAACGTCGAGCCCACGATGAGCAACGTGTCGCATTCCTCGAAAGTCTCCTGCGATGCGCGCGTCCCTAACAACCCGATGCCGCCTGTCGTCAGCGGGTGAGAGTCCGGTACGCAGCTCTTGCCGAGCAGCGCCTTGACGATGGGTGCGCCCAGCATCTCCGCGAGCTCGAGCAATTCCTCTCTCGCTCCCAGCGCGCCCTGTCCTGCGAGGATCGCGATGCGGCGACCGCTGTTCAGTACGTCGAGCGCGCGCGCCAGGCTTTTCTCATCCGGTTGCCGCGGACCATCCGCTTCCGCGAAAGACACATGGTGCGCCACATTACGTGTCGAAGGCTCCGCCTCGGTGACTTCCTGCTCCTGCACGTCGACGGGAACCGACACATGCGCGACGGCGTGCTGCGTGAGCGCGATCCGGCAGGCCAGCGCCGTGGCGTTCTCCACGTGCTGCGCGCTCATGATGCGCGTCGAGTAGGCAGCCACGTCCGCGAACAGCCGGGAGAGATCCACGTCCTGCTGCGTGAAGGTGTCGATGAGATCGTGGAACGGGAGGCCGGTGATGGCGATCACCGGCGCCCGGTCGAATTTCGCATCGTAGAGGCCATTCAACAGGTGGACGCCGCCCGGCCCAGTCGTGGCGAGGCAGCATCCCAGCCGCCCCGTCCACTTGGCATGCGCGCAGGCCATGAGCGCCGCGGATTCCTCATGCCGGACCTGCACGAAGCGGATCTTGTCCTGTCGCTGCCGCAGCGACTCCATGATCCCGTTGATGCCGTCTCCCGGCATCCCGAAGATCGTGTCCACTCCCCAGCCGATCAATGAATCGAGTAATACATCGGCGCCGTTTTTGGCCATGGTCACTTCAGCGGTGGGATCATCTGTTGATAGGTGCCGATGAATTCGCCTGCGGCCAACACGTGGCCGCTCATCGCCGAGAGCAGCACGTCGCGCTCCGCGCCGGGCGGCACGTCGAGCATCGTGTCTAGCGCGAACACCTGGAAGTGGTAGCGATGCGGAGGATCACCCACGGGCGGACGCGGACCGAAGTAGCCGACCGAACCGCGGCTCGTACGTCCCTGCAACACGCCCTCCGGTTCCTCGAGTCGCTCCTGCTCCTGGAGGCCTCTGGGCAGATGCCGATAGTTGGTGGGAATGTTCCACGCGAGCCAGTGCACGAACGGCGTGATGGGCCTGGAGTCGGGGTCCTCCATGATCACCACGTACGACTTCGCGCCGGTGACCGAAGACCAGGTCAGTCGCGGCGACACCCCTTCGTAATACTCCGAATGTTTGCGCGGCAGACGGCCGTCGGCGGTCGGAACGTGTACGCGCATTTTCGCGCCGACGCCCACGCGCTGGATGGCCAGCGGCACACCGACGCCTTGCGCAGCCTGCTGAAGCATGGCCGTGGCCGGCGCCTGGACGACCTGACTACCGCCATCCGTGCCCGTATACGCCACGCGATAGATCACGCCATTGCCGTCATCCGCCATGAGCAGCGAGCCGTCATTCGCGATCTCGAGTCCGACCGGGCGGGCGAAATGAGTGGTGCCGCCATCGGTCAGGAAGCCCGTCACGAAAGGCTCGATGGTCTGCGGCCGACCGCCCGAGTAACGCACGCGGACGATTTCATAGCCGGACGCCGGCTTGCGATTCCAGGAACCGCGCATCGTCACGAAGGCGTCTCCCACGTAAGCCGCCGGAAACGAGCCGCCCTTGTAGAACTTGAACTGCATGGGTGCTGCGTGCGCCGTGTAACCCAACACCATGGGTTCACTGAGCGAACGCCATTGCTCCTTGCTGATACCTCCGCGCGGATTCGTCCACGGCGTGAGGCCACCCTCGCCCCAGACATGCGGCCAGCCATATTGTTTGCCGCGTACGATCAGATTGAGTTCCTCGGGCTGCTGGTCGTCGCCGAGGAAATCCGTGCCGTGATCGAAGCCCCAGAGCTCACCCGTCGCCGGATGCCAGTCGAAACCGATGGTGTTGCGCAGGCCGTTGGCCCAGATGACGCGCGACTTGCCGTCGGGTGTGACGCGCAGAATGGTGGCGTTCTCGGGGTTGGATTCGTTGCAGGCGTTGCAGGTCGAGCCGACGCTGATCCACAACATGCCATCCGGGCCCCACTCGATCGTGCGGTTGGGGTGTTGTCCCGCATCGGGCAGATCTCCCACGAGCAAGCGAAACTCGCCGAGCATGCCGTCGGGTTGGATCTCGGAGATGAACACTTCCTTCACGGTGACCAGATAGAAGTGTTTGCCATGGATGGCGATGCCATGCGCTCCCGAGCGAAACCCCACCGATATGGGCGGGCCATCCGCGCGGCCGTCGCGGTCGGCATCCCGAAGCAGCAGGATCTGCCCCTCCTCGCGTCGAGTGACGTACACGTCGCCGTTGGGCGCCGCGGCCAGGATGCGGGTGTTGCCGAGATTCCGTGCGAACACGTTCACCGCGAAACCCGGCGCCACCTGCAACGACGCGATGCGCGCATCGTCCGCGGGAACCTTCGCCGGCTTCCAGGTATTGGCGATGACCGATACGTCAGTGCCATCTCCCTGCTGCGCGAAACCCGCCGCGGCCGTCAGCAACATCGCCGTCACGACGCCGGCCACGGTCCAGCGCCGGGACCGGCGGCGCGAGTCGAGCTCCCGCGGCGACATGTCAGCCGCCCGCCGACGAACCCGTGACCGGTTGTTTGCCCGGCAGCTTCTCCGCGAGTTGTTTGTGTTCGCGCAGTGTGGGCAGCGTCTTCCTGGCGAAGCCCGCGAGATCCGCGTCAGACGATTTCGAAGCCGATTCGAACAGCGCGATCGCCTTGGTGTGATCCATGTTCATGTGTTCGGCATAGTTGCGGTCGAACTCCGCGCCGGACTTGGAGGTGATCTTGTCCACGTGCGCCTTGTGTTCGGCATCGAGCGACGCCGGAGGCTCGATGCCCTTCTTGCGCGCGATCGTGACGAGCTCGGTGTTGGCCTTGCCGTGGTCCTTGACCATGCGCTCGGCGAAGCTGCGGATGCCGGGGTCGTTGGATTTCTGAAGTGCGGCCTGTGCGGCGGCGATCTCAGCGAGCCCGGACTGAGCAGCCTTCTGCACGAAGACCTCCGGGGGCGGCGGCGCGGACTTCTCGGCGTCGGCGGCCAGAGCAGCGGATGAAGCGCCCGCGAGCGCGAGCAGCAACAGGCTCTTCGATACGTTATGGGGCATGGCACCTCTCCTTCGGTTGGTGAGAGGCAGCCTGCGCCGGACGATGCCGCGCGAATGTCCGGCTCGAACCGGCGACTCCTGTCAGCGCACTACAGCCGGGAGGGCGAACTTGTCGGGCGCAGACCCGCGACTTTCTTCTTGAGCAGGTAACCCACCAGCACTCCCGAGAGCGCGGCGGCCAATGTGGCTTGGAGTATGGCTTTCATGCGAAGCAGCGTAGCGCCTGGTGGTTTCGCGCAATGTCCGCGCCAGGAGTCAGCGCCTGTGGGCCGCTTCTGATCCCGAATTGGCGGAGGGGGTGGGATTCGAACCCACGGTCCCCGTGAGGGGACGCCGGTTTTCAAGACCGGTGCATTCAACCGCTCTGCCACCCCTCCGGAGATCAGACATCGGCGGCGAGCGCGCGCAACCTACTGCAAAGCGTGCCCCTGGTCCAGCGAGAACGGCCAGGACACCCGGGCGGGTGGGCTTCCGTCGCGTGCCGTTGAAGGCGCCTCCCGAGGCGCCCCTGGCGGCACCCAGCCGAGCCGCGGCTGCCGAATCGGAATGCTCGCCTCGAGCGTTCGACAGGGGTTTCTCGACACCCGTGGCCCCCTCGATAATCGGCGCATTCGGCAGACCGCCGTACCGGACCCATCGGGCATCGCCTATCTACTTTCTCCTCACACTCGATACTCGTCGCATCCGGCGCGCTTTCGTTCAGGAAGGATCGTGCTGAGTGTTTCGCCGAACCCGTGCCGATCACCTCCGCTCGAATCCGGCTGTCGGTGACCGGAACGGGACAATGACCCTGACAAGCATGTCCTGGCTGTCCCGGCATCTGCCCGCACGACATCAAAGGACGGCTCGTGGAAATCCCTTCCTTGACACGCGGCGGCGCGCGGAATGAAGCTTCGCCGCACTCGGTGGCAAAGGATGCCGCCGACGCCGGGGATTTTGGCACAGGGATGTAGCC
>JBKPPO010000057.1:0-45480 GCA_046733635.1 Pseudomonadota bacterium
CGCTTCCGGCGTGAGATGGATGGCCGCGGGCACTTTGCCCGAAGCACCCGACATGCGGCCATCGGTGACGATGGCGACACGACGGCCCTTGGCCATGAGACCGGAGAGCGCGGGGATCAGCTTGTGCAGTTCCGGCATGCCATTGGCGCGCGGGCCCTGCCCGCGCACCACGGCGACAAAATCGCCTTCGATGCCGGTCTTGAGCGCGGCGGCCAGCGCCTCCTGGCTCTCGAACACGCGCGCAGGCGCGTGGATGTGCCAGTACTTGGGATCCACGGCGGACGTCTTGATGACCGAGCGGCCGAGATTGCCTCGCAGTAGTTTGAGACCGCCATCGGCGCTGAAGGGATTCGCGGCCGGACGAAGGATCTTCTCTTCCAGCGACTTCTGCGGCGCATCGCGCCAGACGAGCTGGTTGTCCTGCAGGAATGGCTCCTTCGCGAATTGCGAAAGTCCCGGGCCCCAGACCGTCATGACGTTTTCGTGAGCGAGTCCCGCGTCGATGAGCTCTCGCACCACGAAAGCCATGCCGCCCGCGGCATGGAACTGGTTCACGTCGGCCTCGCCATTCGGATACACGCGCGCCAGCAGCGGCGTGACACGCGAGATGTCGGCCATGTCGTCCCAGGTGACGGTGAGCCCGCAGGCCCTGGCCATGGCCACGAGGTGAATCACGTGGTTGGTCGAGCCGCCCGTGGCCATGAGGCCGACGATGGCGTTGACGAACGAGCGCTCGTCGATGACCTCGACGAACGGTAGATAGTCCTTGCCCAGCGAGGTGGTGGCCGCGGCACGCCGCGTGGCCGCCACGGTGAGCGCATGCCGCAGCGGCGTGTTCGGATTGACGAACGCGGCTCCGGGCACGTGCAGACCCATCATCTCCATGAGCATCTGGTTCGAGTTCGCCGTGCCGTAGAACGTGCAGGTGCCGGCGTTGTGATACGAGTTCATCTCGGCCGCGAGCAGCTCCTCGCGCGTCGCCAGTCCCTCGGCGAAGCGCTGGCGCACCTCGGCCTTCTGCTTGTTGGCGATGCTGCCGGTGGGCATGGGGCCACCGGGCACGAAGATGATGGGCAACTGGCCGAACGCAGCGGCGCCGATGAACAGCCCGGGCACGATCTTGTCGCAGATGCCTAACAACAGTGCCGAGTCGAAAGCCTCGTGGGAGAGCGCCACGGCCGTGGACAGCGCGATCACGTCGCGGCTGAACATCGACAGCTCCATGCCCGCGCGGCCCTGGGTCACGCCATCACACATGGCGGGCACGCCGCCCGCCACCTGTGCAGTCGCGCCGGACACCCGCGCCGCGGCGCGGATCACCTCGGGATAACTCTCGAAGGGCTGGTGCGCCGACAACATGTCGTTATACGAAGTGACGACACCGATGTTCGGGATCGCCTGCTGCAGCAGGCGCGCCTTGTCTTCGCCCGATGCGGCCATGACGTGCGCGAGGTTCGCGCAGGCCAGCTTGCCGCGTGCGGGTTCGATGAGCTTGCGCTTGCGCGTGCGCTCGAGATAGTCGCCACGCGCCGCGGCCGAGCGGCCGCCGATGCGTTCGGTGACTTCGGCGATGGTGTCGTTGAGCCTGGTGTTCATGGGTTCCTGACTACTCGTACCAGCTGTGGCCGTGGCGCTCCGTCAACGCGATTGCCGACGTCGGCCCCCAGGTGCCGGCGGGGTAAGGTTTCACGGTCTGGCGCGTGGACTTCCAGCTGTTCTGGATGCCGTCCACCCAGTGCCAGGCGGCCTCGACCTCATCGCGGCGGACGAACAACGTGGTGTTGCCCTTGAGCGCGTCGAGCAGCAGGCGCTCGTAGGCGATGCGCGTGCGGCCGCCACTTTCATCCTTGGGCAGCGAGAGTTCGAGCGGCACTTCGCGAAGGCGCACGCCTTCGAGTCCCGGTTGTTTGCTCAGGATCTGCAGCACCACACTTTCCTGCGGCTGCAGGCGGATCACGAGACGGTTGGCCTGCAATGTCGGTTCATCGGCCGCGAAGATGTTGTGCGGCACGGTCTTGAACTGGATGGCGATATCGGTGCGTCGGGATTGCATGCGCTTGCCCGTGCGCAGGTAGAAAGGAACGCCGGCCCAGCGCCAGTTGTCGATCTCGGCGCGGATCGCGACGAAGGTCTCCGTGTCGCTGTTGCCCTTGGCGCCGGTCTCCTGGTTGTAGCCCGGAACCGCAGCGCCACCCGCGCTGCCTGCGGCATATTGTCCGCGCACGGTGTTCGCACCCGCCGTGGCCGCCGTGAGCGGACGCAGGCTGCGCAACACCTTGGTCTTCTCGTTGCGCACTTCGTTGGGCTCGAAAAGATGCGGCGGCTCCATCGCCACGAGCGCGAGGAGCTGCAACACATGGTTCTGGATCATGTCGCGAAGCGCGCCCGAATCGTCGTAATAGCCCCAGCGGCCCTCGAGGCCTACGGTCTCGGCGACGGTGATCTGCACGTTGTCGATGTTCGATGAATTCCACAGCGGCTCGAACAGCGAGTTCGCGAAGCGGAGCGCCAACAGGTTCTGCACCGCTTCCTTGCCCAGGTAATGGTCGATTCGGAAGATCCGGTCTTCGGAGAAGACGCTGCCCACCGCCTCGTTGATGGCCACGCTCGACGGGTAGTCGGTGCCGATGGGCTTCTCGAGGATGATGCGGCAGTGATTACAGGCGAGCCCCGCTGCCTGAAGACTCAGGCTGGTCGAGCCATAGAGCTTCGGCGAAGTCGCCATGAAATAGAGGATGCGATCGTTGCCGGCCAGGGCCTTCTGCAACGCTTCCGTACCCTTAGCCGATCCATCACCGGCTTCGAAAGGCGCATAAGTCACGCGCGTGAGCAGATCGGTGAGCGCGCCCTGGTCCAGGTAATCAGGCAGCACGTATTTGCGCAGCGCCGTCTCGACGACCTTGCGGAATTCCTCGTTCGGCATGCCGTTGCGCGCCGAGCCCACGAACGTGAGCGTGGGCGGCACGAGCTTCTCGCGCACCAGGTGGTACAGCGAAGGCCAGATCATGCGCTGCGAGAGATCGCCCGTAGCGCCGAACAACACGAACTTCTGGATGGGGTTTTTCATGAATTGAGCAACAGGCGCGCGGCGCCGAGTAGTTCGACGTGCGGATGGGAGATGGTTTCGAGCGGCACGTTTCGCATGGCCGGAGTGAACCTGCCCTTGTATTCGAAGCCACCACGCACGCGACGCTCGAGCGTCGCGCGGTCGAAATGCTGCAGCATGGCGCCCGAGATCAGCACACCCTGCCACGCGCCCAGTGTAAGCGCGAGATCGCCCGCGAACGAGCCCAGGAGCTCGCAGAAAAGGCCTACGGCTTCCACGCATTGATCGTCGGCGCCGTTCGCGGCACGCGAGGTCACTTCGGCTGCCGAAAGCTCGGGAACGTGTTTGCCATCGATCTCGCACAACGCGAGGTACAGATTGGCGAGGCCGGCGCCCGACAACACGCGTTCCGCGGAAACGCGGCCATGCTTCTTGCGCAGCCAGCGCAACACTTCGATCGAGAGTTCGTTCGTGGGCGCGAAGCTGGCGTGGCCGCCTTCGGTGGCGAGCACGGTGAACTGCCCGCGATTCGCGATCACACCGCCCACGCCGAGACCGGTCCCCACGCCGAGGATGCCGCAGACGCCACGGGTCAGCGGCATGGACAATCGCGCGGGACCGACGGGATTCAGGTCACCCGCGCTCAACGCGCCCACCGCATGTCCCACGGCTTCGAAGTCATTGATGATCTGGAGCTGCTGGAACCGCTGCGCTTCGCTGAGTGCTCGCGCCGAGAAGGACCAGCCGCTGTTCGTGAGCTGAACACGATCCTGCTCGACGCGCCCTGCCACCGCGACGGCGGCCCTGTTCAGCGCCTGCGGGACGCCCGGGGTGGCCGTCCGATAGTGCTGCGCGGCATGCGAGATCGATTCGTGCGCGCGCACCGCGTATCGACGGACGCAATGGACATTGAGGGGTTGTTGATCGGTGCCGCGGACGGCGATGCCGAACCGGACATGAGTGCCGCCTACGTCGGCCACCAGCCCCAACACGGCGGAGCGGTCGTAATCCAGGTCTGCGCCGGATGGCGCCGTGTTTATTGTCACCAACATGCTCCGGAAAGCCGCGAAGATTGCGCTACCGCTGACATCGCTGTCAACGAACCGGGTCTCGTTGCGCTGGCGTGGCTTTTGCAGCCTTTTTACTGGTTTGACAACGTTGTCTGTCATCAAGACAATCCGGCGTCGATCAAGGGGGGCCTTGCCATGAGCCGAATCACGATTCACGACGTTTCGAAGGCTGCGGGCGTGTCGATCAAGACCGTCTCGCGTGTGCTCAACAGCGAACCCAATGTCCGGAGCGAGACACGCGCCCGGGTATTGAAGCTCGTCGAGGAGCTCAACTATCACCCGAGCCTGTCCGCGCGCAGTCTCGCGGGCCGCAGCTCGAATCTCATCGGGCTCATCTATCAGAACCCGAGCGCGAACTACGTCGTCGACCTGCAGAAAGGCGCGCTCGAGCGCTGCCACACGCGCGGCTATCGGCTGCTCGTGCATCCCTGCGAAGGCAACGATCTGTCGAGCGTGCGCGATCTCGCGGGCCTCGTGCTCGAGTCGCATCTCGACGGCGTGGTGCTCGCGCCGCCGCTCTCGGATTCCACCGAAGTGCTCGCCGAGCTGCAGAAGCACCGCATCCGTTTCGTACGTATCGCGCCCACGGTCGACCTGGACGCGCATGCCTGCGTGTACATGAACGACGTGGCCGCCGCGCGCGAGATGACGGAATACCTCATCGCGCTGGGCCATGAACGAATCGGCTTCATCAACGGCCCCGCGGGACATCCCGTGACCGAGCAGCGGTATCTCGGCTACACGCTGGCGCTGCGCTCGCATGGCCTCGACGTGGATCCGCAGCTCGTGGATCGCGGCGAGTTCACGTTCGACTCGGGGCTGGCCGCCGCGCGCCGGCTGCTCTCGCGCGCCACCCGACCCACGGCCGTGTTTGCGAGCAACGACGACATGGCTGCGGGCACGATCATGGCCGCGCACGAAATGGGTCTGTCGATCCCGCATCGCCTGTCCGTTGCGGGTTTCGACGACAGCTACGTGGCGCAGGTGATCTGGCCGCGTCTCACCACCGTGCATCAGCCCACTTACGAGATGGCGCACCAGGCCGCGGACATGCTGTTCCGTTCGATGGGTGACGATCAGCCGCCCAAGAGCCTGGAGATCCCCTATCGCATGGTGTGCCGCGAATCGACGGGCCCTCGCCCATCGAACTGAGCGGGACCTCGCTGCGCGAGTTCCTTCGCGCAGGCACCTCGGAATCGCACGCCTCGCTGGATGCGCAGGTGGCCGCACGCGGCTACCTGCGCACGCTCGAGGGATACCGGGATTTCCTGCAGCGATCGCTGCGATTTCAATCCGGCGCGGAGTTCGCGCTCGATGCCATGGGCGCGCAGACGTGGATCCCCGACTGGCCGCAACGGCGCCGCACCCAGCTCCTGCTCGACGATCTGCGCGTGCTGAGTTCGGAGACCGATGTGCAGCTCCCCGTGACGGCCAGCGTCGAAGTCAGCGAATCACTGTCGGGTAAGGCCACGCGCGAGCGTGTGTTCGGCATCGCTTATGTGCTCGAAGGCTCCACACTCGGCGCTGCGTACGTGCTGCGTGAGCTCGCGCCCCTCGGCATCACCGCGACGCTGGGCGCCACGTTTCTCGCAGGAGGCGCGATCCCCAAACGCCGCTGGCCGGAATTCCTCTCGCAGCTTCAGTCGCAGGACGATCCGCGATTCGATCGCGCCGCGGCACTCGAAGCCGCGCGCGCCGCGTTCTCAGCCGCGAGCCGGGAGTTTGGCTGAGGCAACTTCACGCGCTTCGTTGAGAGTCGCATTCACGGCGTCGACCCAGGATGTGCTGAAGCGTTCGACAGCCGAAGCCCACGCATAGACGCTGTCCGCGACGCCGGGCACACCCGCCGCATCGTCGGCCACTGCCGCGACGAGCACCACGCCCATGTTTCCAACGCGGTCTTCGAGCGGATGCGTGCGGACTTCGAACTCGCGCGACAGGCGGCGGAATTCGTCGCCGGATATCTGCGAGACGCGGCCGCTGGTCAACGAGGCCGCGCACTGGAGCAGAATGTTGTAGCGGGATGCGTCGCCCAAGCGCTTGCCCAGTTCCGCGTGAAGCTGGAGCAGGTGACGCTCGAGCAGGTATCGCGGCATTCCTCGCGCGGCCAACAGCCGGGCGAGCCATTCCGTCTGCGCCACGGCCTCGCTGTCGGACGCCTCCGACAACGTGGCGAGCCAGCCACTATCACTGAGACTGAAACGCCAACCGCGTTCCCCATAACGGCGTGCGTAATAAGGGAATTCCCGCCATGATTGACGCGTTGCGGCTTCGGCCGCTGCCCGTTCCTCCGGATGTGTGCTCACGGCATGGGTGCCTGCGTCCGGGTTCACATCACGCGCCGTGCCGAATCGATTCTCTTTGTAGTCCACTGAATGCCGCCTAACCATTCCGCAGCGCGCAATCTAGACGATCTGCGCGATCAATATCTGCAAAATCAACTGGCCGGAGACCGGCGCGCGGCGCTGACCTTCATCGAAGACACTCTTCGCGCCGGCGTGCCGGTGGCCGACGTGCAGGCGCGCATCGTGCAGGCGGCACAGCGAGAGATCGGAAGGCTCTGGCAGGAGGACCGGATCAGCATCGCGCAGGAGCACATGGCCACCGCGATCTCGCAACTCGTGATGGCGCATCTGTTCCAGCACGCGCAGTTCAGCGCGCGCCTGGGGCGCAAGGTGCTCGTGGCCTGCGTGCCGGGTGAGCTCCATGAATTCCCGGCCCGCCTGCTGGCCGACACCCTCGACATGGCGGGTTACGACGTGCGCTTCCTCGGCGCCGATGTACCCATCGACGATCTGCTGACGGAGATCGAGCGCGAAAAGCCGGACCTGGTGGCGCTCTCGGTGACCATGGTCTTCAACATGCGGTCCTTGCGCGAGGTCCTGAAGACCGTGCGCGCACGACACGCGGAGCTGCGGATCGCCGTGGGCGGCCTGGCATGTGAACACTCGAGCAGTTCCCCCGCGGACCCCAACTCGCACTTCATCAATGGCGATCCCGTGCGCTTCGTCGAGCGCCTGGCGACGCTGTTTCCGGAGGCCGCGTGAACCCGAGCCTCGCGTGGGACGAGCCCAGCCGCGAATTCTCGCTGTGTTGTGATGGCGATGGCCGGATCACGAGCTTCGATGCTCGCGCCGAGCGGCTGATCCAGCTACGCCGCGGCGAATCGCTGCTGTCGCGCGGCATCCCGGGGACGGAGGACAAGCTCAGGAATTTCCTGGTGCGCGCCTTGCGCGAGCCCACCCGTCACGTCGAGTTGCCATTGGTGGTCGATGGCCGCGCGATGACGATATCGCTGAGCTCGCGTCCCGATGGGAACGGCGGCCTGCAGGTGCTCGGCAGCGTGCTCCCGCAGCAGAACAGCGACGTCGTGCGCCAGATGCAGGACGCGCTGCAGGAGATCGTGAGCCTGAACCGACAGATCGCACGGCAGAAGGCCGCGCTGGAGAAGACGCTCGCCGAGCTCGTGGATTCAAATCGCGGCATCGAGAGCCTGCACTCCGAACTCGCCGAGAAGGCCGAAGCCTTGCAAAGGACGGCCGAGGTCCGCGGCCGCGTCGTGGCCAATGTGAGCCATGAATTCCGCACCCCGCTACACACCATCCTCGGCCTCTCGCGCTTGCTGATCGACGGCGCCGACGGCCCGTTGTCTTCCGAGCAGCGCAAGCAGGTGCAGTTCATCCGCACCTCCGCCGAGGAACTCAAGCTGATCGTCGATGACCTGCTCGATCTCTCCAGCGCCGAAGCCGGCAAGCTCGTACTGCGACCGGAGAAATTCAGCGTCTCCGAATTCCTGAGTGGACTGCGCGGCACACTGCGCCCGCTCGTCAAGACGCCGGCGGAGGTGGATCTTCGTTTCGCGGAACCGGACGCGTCGCTCGCGCTCGAGACCGACGCGACCAAGCTTTCGCAGATCATGCGCAACCTCGTGTCGAACGCGCTCAAGTTCACCGAACGTGGCAGCGTGGACGTATCGTTCCGGCTCGAGGGTGAAGTCGCCGAGTTCTCGGTGCGCGATACGGGCGTGGGAATCGCGCCCAAGGACCACGAGACGATCTTCGAGGAGTTCGGCCAGGTCGAGAATCCGCTGCAATCCAAGGTCAAGGGCGCGGGTCTCGGGCTCACGCTCTCGCGCCGGCTCGCCGAACTACTCGGCGGCACGCTCACGGTGGACAGCGACGTCGGCAAAGGCGCCACGTTCACGTTGCGGATCCCGCGCGTGCATCCGGAAGTCAGCGAGCTGTCGGACATCAAGGCGCAGCCGCTCGATCCGGGCCGCTCGCCCATCCTCGTGGTCGAGGACGATCGCAAGACCATCTTCATCTACGAGAAGTACCTCGCCATGGCCGGCTTCCAGGCCATTCCGGCGCGCACGGTGAGCGAAGCGGAAGAACTGCTGCGAACGTTCAAGCCCGCGGCGATCGTGCTCGACATCATGCTGGACGGCGAAAGCTCCTGGAATTTCCTCGCGCGGCTCAAGAACGATCCGGAGACGCAAGACGTGCCCGTGCTCGTCGTCACCGTGACCAACAAGGAGCAGAAGGCTCGCGCGCTCGGCGCCGACGAATTCTGGCTCAAGCCCGTGGACCAGGATCAGTTGCTGCGCAAGTTGCGCTCGCTCAAGGTGGGCGGCGATCTCACGCGCGTGCTGGTCATCGATGATGACGAGCGCGCGCGTTACCTCATCGCGAAGTATCTCGACGCGGGTCCGTACAAGCTCATCGAAGCCGCCACCGGTTCCGAGGGCGTGGCCGCGGCGCACGAATACCGGCCGCACGTCATCCTGCTCGACTTCCTGCTCAAGGAAACCACGGCATTCGACGTGCTCGACGAACTCAAGGCCGATCCGCTCACGCGCAACATCCCGGTGATCATCATCACCTCGCACCTGCTCGACGCGCAGGAACGCGACCGGCTCGCCCGGCAGACCGAGGTGATCCTGTCGAAGGAGAAGCTGTCGCGGGAACTGGCGATCAACCGCATCCGCGACGCGTTGCGCAAGGCGGGCATGGCCAGTCAGTCCGGAGGTGTGCACGCATGAACGCCCTGCTGGATGCGCCGGCGCGCGACCTGCCGCTGATCCTCAACGTCAACGACCACGACGGCGCGCGTTACATGATCACGCGCATGCTCGAGCGTTCCGGGTATTCGGTGATCGAAGCGATCTCGGGCGGCGACGCGCTCGAGAAGATCCGCAAGCTCCGGCCCCTGATGGTGGTGCTCGACATCAAACTACCGGACCTGAGCGGTCTCGAGGTCTGCCGGCAGATGAAGCAGGATCCCGAAACGCAGTGGATCAAGGTGCTGCACACCTCCGCCGTGTTCATCGCTCCCGAAGCCAAGGTACAGAGCCTCAACAGCGGCGCCGATGGGTATCTGGCGCATCCGTTCGAGCAGGAAGAATTGCTGGCGACGGCGCGTTCGTTGCTCCGCCTGCAGGAAGCGGAGCGCAAACTGCGCGACACGGCCGAGGAGCTCCAGGAAGCCAATCGCCGGAAGAACGAGTTCCTGGCCACGCTGGCGCATGAATTGCGCAATCCGCTGGCGCCCATCCTGAACGGCCTGCAGATCCTCAAGATGACCGGCGGTCAGGGTGAAGCGGCAGAGCGCGCGCGCACGATGATGGACAGGCAGTTGCGCCAGATGGTGCGGCTCATCGATGACCTGCTGGATCTCTCGCGGGTGAGCCGCGGCCGTATCGAGCTGCGGCGCGAACGCGTGGACATCGCACTCGCGGTGCAGAGCGCGCTCGAAGCCAGCCGGCCGCTCATCGAGGCCGCGGGCCATGAACTCCGGATGCGGGTGCCGAACGGGGAACTGTTCGTGTACGCGGATCTCACGAGGCTTTCGCAGGTGTTCTCGAACCTGCTCAACAATGCGTCCAAATACACCGAGCGCGGCGGCAGGATCGAGCTCGACGTGACGCGCACCGCCGACGACCAGGCGCACGTGTGCGTGAGCGACACCGGCATCGGCATCGAGAAGCCTCTGCTGCCCAAGGTGTTCGACATCTTCATGCAGGTGGATCACTCGCTGCAGAAGTCCGCAGGCGGGCTTGGCATCGGACTCAGCATCGCGCGCCAGCTCATCGAACTCCACGGCGGGCGAATCGAAGCGCGCAGCGAAGGACTCAACAAGGGCAGCCAGTTCCACATCTGGCTGCCGTTGATTCCCTGAGCTCCCCGGTTACCCGGCGCGCGCGAGCGCGCTGATCTCTGCGACTGCCACCACGAGGTGGTAGAAGGTGCTGGCCGGCGCCGGCTCGTTGACCATCTCCCCCGCCGGACTGATGCGGTCGAACCACAGGCCCGGGATCGGCGTCGCGAGATACCGCTTGAGCGTGTCCGCGGCCGAAACGGCCATGGCGAGATAGCGGGGATCGCCGGTGACTCGCGCCGCCAGCGCACCTGCCTTGAGGCGCTCGGTCTGCGGCCAGAGTCTCGCGCTCGGATCGTGCGGGGAGCCATCGTCCAGGAGCTGCTGCAGCGCCACGCCATTCTTCACGCCATGGGTTTCGGCCCAGTCGATCATCTTGAGCGCCGCGGCACGCGCGTTCGGGCGTTTGTCCCCGGCCCAACGCAACAGCAACCAAGCCCACTCGAACTGATGTCCCGGCTCGACGATGCGGCCCGGCACCCCCGGCGCGAACTTCCAGTCCGCATCGAAGAACTCATGCAGTGCGCCGTTGCCGTCGAAGAAATGCGCGAGCGCGAACTCGCCGATCTCATCCGCCAGCGATCGCCAGAGACTCGGCTCGGACGACACCTCGCAGCCCGCGAGCATGGCTTCGAAGAGATGCATGTGCGGGTTCGACTCGAGCGGCAAGCTGTTTGGGATGCCGTTTTCGAAACAACCGCTGCCGCGCTTCGTGTGCCGGACGATCAGGTGCAGCAATTCCTGCGCCTGCCGCTCGCGCTCGGCGCGCCAGTGGCCGAGGGTGGCGCCCAGGTTGTACGCCAGCAGTCCGAAGGCCATGTCGTAGGTGATCACGCGGTCATCCGCCACCGACCCATCGGCGTTGATCAGCGTGCGGAACAACCCATCAGGCCTGCGGAACTTCGCGTGCCAGAACTGCAGGCCGTGTTCGACGAGCCCTGCCGCATCCCCGCGCCAGCCGAGGCACGGGCCCATCGCGAAGCAATAGGCTTGGCGCGGCGTGACACGCGAGCGGCGGCGATCGGCCAGCGGCCTGGCATCCTGACCCAGCCGCTCGTAGAACCCGCCCGCCGGATCCACGCCTTTCGTGGACCACAGTGGATAGGCGGCATCGACCAGCCAGTTCGAATACCAACCGTGGAGCTCGTCGATGCGCGCCTTGTCGTTCATGAATTCCCTGTTCAGTGGCCGGATGCCGCGGCCGACGTGCCGTGCTCGTAGGTCTTCGCCTTCGACGATGCGACGGCGAACACCACGATCAGGCCGTAGGCCAGTGCCGGCAGGAAGTATGCCGCATGCAGGCCCGCCGAATCCGCGATGTGACCGAATGCATACGGCAGGATCGCGCCGCCGACGATGGCGAGGCACAGGAGTCCGGAGGTCGCCGCCGGCGAGGCGGTGGAGCGCTCCAGCGTCAGCGTGAAGATCACGGGGAACATGATCGAGTTGAACAGGCCGATGGACAGCGCGAGGTACGCGCCCGTGCTGCCGTGGAGCTGCGACACCGCCACGCACAACACCGCTGCGCCGAGCGCGAACGCCGCGAGCAACCACGGCGCGCGCTGCTTCACGAGGAACAGCAATCCGCTGCCGATGAGCCGGCCCACCATCGCGCCGCCCCAGTAGTAGCTCACCATCTTTCCCGCCTCCTCGAGCGGGATGTTCAACATGTCGGGTTCGGCCAGGAAGTTGGTCATCGCGCTGCCGATCGACACCTCGGCGCCGACGTAGAGGAAGATGGCGCAGGAGCCGTAGATGGCCCAGGGCGACTTGAGCGCGGTCGCCACCGAGGGTTGCTGGCCCGCATCCACCGGCTTGGTCACGTCGAGCAAACGGCGGAACGCGAAGATGAACAGCGCGAGCATCACCAGCGCGCCCGCGATGACCAGGAAGACCAGGTCGATCTTGCGGAAGGACTCGGACCGCAGCTCGGGCGTGATCTCGGCGCCATGGGTGACCGCGAAGATGCCGCCCGCGAGGATGACGCCCGACACCAGCTGGGGCGCGAGCCAGGTTCCGAACGAGTTGAACGTCTGCGAGAACGTCAGGCGGAAGTGCGAACGCTCCGGCGGTCCCAGGGCCGCGGCCAGCGGGTTCGCGACCACCTGCAGGATGGTGATGCCGCTCGCGATGACGAACAGCGCCACGAGCACCAGCGAGTAGGTGTCGAAGTAGGTAGCCGCGGGAACGATGAGGCAACCCAGCACCATGACGCCCAGCGCGAACATGATGGACTTGCTGTTGCCGAGTCGCGCGATCAACGCGGCCGCCGGCAGCGACACCACGAAGTACGCCATGAAGAATGCGAACTGGGTGAGCATCGCCTGCGCGTAGGTGAGCTCGAAGATGGCCTTGAGCGCGGCGATCAGCGGGTCTATCGACACCGTGATGAAGCCCCACATGAAGAACAGCGTGGTGACCGTGGCGAAGCCAGACCGCATACCCTTGTAGTCAGAGTTCATCGCATTCCTCTCGTAAGTTCTGGAAGCCGGGAAACAGGTGTCAGAGCGCCGCCACTTTCATGAGCGCCGTGCGCGTCGGCAGCAGGCGATGGCTGAAGGGCAGGATGGCCGCGCCCACCGCGGGCGCGTCGTCGGAAAGCGCGGCGCGCGCCACGGGCGCGATCGCCGGCACCGTGCCGGCATGCGCGCCGAGGCGCTGGTTCAGGCTGGTCGCGAGACTATCCACCAGCGCCGCGGGCAGACGGCCGCCGATCAGGATGACTTCCGGGTTCACCAGGCAGTTGATGGACAGCACCGGCTCGATGAGCGTGTCCACCGCCGCCTCCACCCAGGCGTTGACGATGGCCTGCCCGCTGTCCCGCAGTCCGCCGAGCTCATCGGGCGACCCCACCGTGATGCCCTGCGCCGCGAGGCGGCTGTAGAGCGCCGACAGCGAGACGATGTTCTGGATCTGCCGTTCGTGGCCGCTCACGTCCCGGCCGCGCAACATGCCGAGTTCACCGCTGCGCCCGGTGGCGCCGCGAAAATGATTGCCCTCGATGACCATGCTGCCGCCGAGCGCGGCCGTGATCAGGATGTAGAAGAAGGTCTGGTGCTTCTTGCCGAGCCCGAATTGCATCTCGCCCATGGTGGCGGCAGCGGCGTCGTTCTCCACGAACACGGGCACGCGCAATGTTCCGGTGATGAGCGACGCGATGTCCGTCGACGCCCAGATCCCGTAGTTGGCCGGCTGCTGTGGCAGCGTCGCGGCGCGCGGCATGTCGTCGGGCAGCGCGACACCGACTCCCGCCAATTGCTCGCGGGTCACGCCGACCTTCGCGAGTAGTTTGTCCACGCCCTTGCGGAAGAACTGCTCCACGTCGCGGGGCAGCGCGAACATCACCTCGCGCGAGGCGCGCGCGCGCACGCGGCCCTCGAAATCCAGCACCACCATGGTGATGTGGTCGCGGTCCACGTTGAGCCCGACGGAGAACCAGCTATCCGGATTGATGACCAGCTTGGTCGCGGGCTGCCCTCGCCCGCCGCGCCGGCGGCCCGCCTCCTGGATCAGGTTCTCCGTGAGCAGGCGCTTGGTGATGTTGGCGATCGCCGGCGCGGTGAGCCCGGTGATCGCGGCGAGTTCGGCGCGCGTGATCGGTCCGTTCACGCGGATCGCATGCAGCGTCACACGCTGGTTGTGGTCGCCGGCGCGCTCGAGGTTCGTGCCCGAGAGCCGCATCTCGTTGGAACCGGATGACTTGCCGCGGCCGTTCATCGCGAGGCCGCGGAAGCCACGGTGTGCAGCTTCGCACCGCCCTGGAATTCGGCATCCGCCGCGAGCGCCAAAGCGCCGAGCGGACCCGCCATCGCGCCGAGCCCCGGCGGCACGACGTACTGCGCGATGCCCTGCTCCAGCTCCGGCGCCTCGACATATCGATTGAGGCTGCGCTGGAGTTCCTGCTGGATGCGCTCGAACAGATGCGCCTGTCCCATCACGCCTCCGCCGAGGAATATCCGCTGCGGAGCGGTAGTCAGGACGATGGTGTGCAGGAGCTGTGCGAGGCCGTGCACCACGAAATCCCAGGCGGGGTCGTCGGGCGCGAGCTGCGAGGCCGGTTTGCCCGCGCGCGCTTCGATGGCCGGACCCGACGCCAGCCCTTCGATGCAATCGCCGTGAAAGGGGCAAACGCCCTTGAAGGTATCGCCCGGCTTGCGCGCAACGCGGATGTGCCCGAGCTCGGTGTGATTCATTCCGAACACCGAACGGCCTCGCACGATGCTGCCGACGCCGATGCCCGTGCCCACCGTGACATAGGCGAAATCCGTGAGCCCTGCGGCGGCACCCCAGCGGCCTTCGGCCAGGGCCGCGCCGTTCACGTCCGTGTCGAAACCCACGGGTATGCCGAGCCTGCGCCCCAGCCGCTGCGCCACGTCGGTGTTGCGCCAGGGTAGTTTGCTCGTGGAGGTGATGTAGCCGAAACGGGGCGAACCGGCGCGCAGGTCGACGGGGCCGAACGAAGCGATACCCAGCGAACGCGGAGCGCCATGCTGGTGGCGCCAGCGATCGAGCACCGACTCGATCTGGCTCAGCGCGTGTTCCGGATCATCGCCGGTGGGCAGCCGCTCCACTGCGCGAACGTCGTCGGGCCCCGTGCCCAGGATGCAGACACACTTGGTGCCGCCGAGTTCGACGCCCGCCAGTAGTTTGGTGGCGGCGTTCATCCGTTGGCCGGCGTCGGCGATGCGGCAGCCGCAGGCGCTGGCGTGGCAGCCGGAGCCGATGCCGCAGCCGCGGCGCCCTTGCGCATGCCCGCCAGCCGCGCGTTCGCGGCGGCGAAAAAGCTGTCATGCGAAGGAGCGGAGGCCGTATCCGAACTCACCTTCTGGTTGATGGCGACCATCACGCGCTTGACCTGCTCGAAGTCCACGCTGTCCACGAGAGGATCGTAGTCGGCCGGGATCACGCCCATGCCTTCGAACAGCCAGAACCAGTCGAGGTCGCTGAACAGTTCGGGCCGTTGCAGGACCACGCGTCCCGTCGCCCGATACATCTGGATGCGGTGCGCGAGTTCGTCGGGCAACGCGGCGCGATCGCGCCAGAACGCCGAGTCGTCCCTGCCGGAGAGTGCGTAGTGCGCGATCGTGAAATCGCGGATGCGATCGAACTCGTCGCCGATACCGGCATTGAAGCTCGCGATGTTCGCGGAGTCGAACTGCCGGTCGGGGAAGTGATCGAGGAGATTGAACAGAACGTTGCTGATCACGTGATGTTCGCTGCCGGCGAGCGGATCGAGCGCTCCGAAGGCGTCGCCGGCGGCGACGACGTTGTGACGCCAGGCCACTTCGTGCCGGCCCGCGCGGATCTCGCGCAGGCGGGGCTCCACGAGGGGCTCGGCGCCCACGGCGGCCAGCAGTTCGGACCGCGCCGCATCGTCCGATTGATGCGCGCTCGCATACACCTGGCCGTGGCTGAAGGCCTGCTGCAGCGGCATGCGCCAGCGCCAGCCGGATGCGAGCGCCGTGTTCTGCACACAAGGCGCGCGCACGTCCGCGAGCGGCGCCGCCAGGCTCAACACCCGGTCACAGCGCAGCCATGGGCTCCAGTCGAGGAAGCGGACGCCCAGGATCTCGCCGAGCAACTGCGAGCGAGAGCCCGTGCAGTCGACGAACAGGTCGGCACGCAGGCTGCCGCCATCCTCGAACTGCAGCTCGTCGAGACCGCCGTCCTCGCGGCGAGTCGCACTAACTACCTTGCGCTCCAGGCGGATGACGCCGCCACGTTCGGCGACCGCGCGCAGATAACGCGCGAGCAGCGCGGAATCCGTGTGCAGCGCGTAGCGCAGGTGCTGCGCGACTCCCAGTGAATTGCCCGGGAAGATGAACCGGTTGGACTGCGCGAACGCGACTTCGTGACTGAAGGCGTCGACGTTGAGCTTGAGCCCGAGCGCACGCGCCTTGTGCCAGAAGTGATAGAAGGGCCGGCGTTCGATGAGGCCGCCGAAGGCGCCGCGGCCATGCCAGAAGCCTTTGCCCGCGGCGGGCCAGTCGATGTATCGCGTGGCCAGCGAGTAGGTCGACTGCGTCTTGTCGATGAAGTCGTTCTGGTCGAGACCGAGGAAGCGCACGAGCTCCAGAACGGTGGGAACGGTGACTTCGGCATGTCCTGGAGACAACGACTCTGGCGTGTCGACGACATGGATGGAGCAGTGACCGCCTAGCTTGCGATTGAGCATCGCGGCGGCAGTCCACCCGGCGGTGCCGCCTCCGACCACGGCGATCCGCCTGATTCTTCGATCCGGTTCCACTTTGTTTTCCTGACCCCCTGCCCGATGGCGCGGCGAGGCTAGCTGCCGCCACCGAAAGCTGTCAATTAAAGGCGTGCCAGTCTCGAATTTCCGCGGCAGAGAGCATAGGCTGTCCGCGCCCAAAAACAGGAGTTTTCGATGTCCCCTTCCATGTCTTTTGTCCGCAAACCCGGCGCGGCCCTGGCGCTCGCGCCCTTGCTGTTGATGCTCGGCTGCAAGGACGCCTCCAAGGAAGCGCCGCCCGCCGCGGCCGAAACCTCCGACCCGGCTGCCGTGCATCCCGAGATCTGGCCGTCGCCGAAGTGGCCGTTCGAGAAGGACGCCGCGCTGGAAGAAAAGATCGCGGCTCTGCTGAAGAAGATGACCGTCGAAGAGAAGGTAGGCCAGATCATCCAGGGCGACATCGCGAGCATCACGCCCGCGGACATGAAGCAATACCACCTGGGCTCCGTGCTCAACGGTGGCGGCTCGGCGCCGGGGGGCGACGAGTGGGCGCCGCCGAAGAAGTGGCTCGAGCTCGCGGACGAGTTCTATTACGCCTCCATCGACACGAGCAACGGCGGCGTGGGCATCCCGATGATCTGGGGCACGGATGCCATGCACGGCCACAGCAACATCGTCGGCGCCGTGCTGTTCCCTCACAACGTGGGTCTGGGCGCCACCAACAACCCGAAGTTGTTAGCCGACATCGCGCGCGTCACCGCCGAGCAGGTGCGCACCACGGGCACCGACTGGACGTTCGCGCCGACGGTCACGGTGCCGCAGGACGATCGCTGGGGCCGAGCCTATGAAGGTTATTCGGAAGATCCGAAACTGGTGGCGTCGTTCGCCGGCGTGTTCGTGAAGGGCCTGCAGGGTGATCCGGCCTCGCCCGATTTCCTGAAGGGCAAGTACGTCATCTCCTCGACCAAGCACTTCCTGGCCGACGGCGGTACGGAGCAGGGCCGCGATCAGGGAGACTCGAAGGCGTCGGAGACGGAACTGCGCGACATCCACAACGCGGGTTACGTGCCAGCCATCGAGGCGGGCGTGCAGACCATCATGATTTCCTTCTCGAGCTGGCAGGGCGTGAAGCTCTCGGGCCACAAGGGCCTCATGACCGACGTGCTCAAGAAGCGCATGAACTTCGACGGCTTCACGGTCGGCGACTGGAACGGCCACGGCCAGGTGGCGGGTTGCACCAACGACAATTGCGCCGCGGCGTTCAACGCCGGCATGGACATGTTCATGGCGCCGGACAGCTGGAAGGGGCTGTACCACAACACGCTCAACCAGGTGAAAGACGGCACCATCTCCATGGAGCGTCTCGATGACGCCGTCACGCGCATCCTGCGCGTGAAGTTCCGCGCCGGCGTGTTCGATGGCGTGCCGCCGTCGAAGCGTCACCTCGGCGGCGACTTCAAGCAGTTGGCTTCGCCCGAGCAGCGTGCGATCGCGCGGGATGCCGTGCGCCAGTCGCTGGTGCTGCTCAAGAACAACGGCAGCCTGCTGCCGCTGGCCGCCAACAAACATGTGCTGGTCGCGGGTGACGCGGCCGACAGCATCATGAAGCAGTCCGGCGGCTGGACGATCACCTGGCAGGGCACGGGCCTCAAGAACGCGGACTTCCCTGGCGGCACTTCGGTGTGGGGTGGCGTGCAGGCCGCGGTGAAGGCCGGCGGCGGCAGCGCGGAGCTGTCCACCGATGGCAAGTACAAGAAGAAGCCTGACTACGCGATCGTGGTGTTCGGCGAGAACCCGTACGCGGAATTCCAGGGCGACCTCAAGGTCCTGACGCTGCCGGGTTCGATGACCCAGCATCTCGAGATCATGAAAAAACTGCAGGAGGAGAAGATCCCCGTGGTCGCCGTCCTCTTCTCGGGCCGCCCGCTGTGGCAGAACCGCGAGCTGAACCTCGCGAACGCGTACGTGGCGGCGTGGTTGCCCGGCACCGAAGGCGGCGGCATCTCGGATGTGTTGTTCCGCAAGAAGGACGGCTCGGTCAACTACGACTTCACCGGCAAACTCTCGTTCTCGTGGCCGCGCGACGCCACGGGTGCGCCGCTCAACGTGAATCGCGAGCCCTATGACCCGCTGTTCCCGTTCGGCTTCGGCCTGACGTACGCGGGCGAGAAGAAAGAGCTCGAGCCGCTGCCCGAGGATCCGGGCATTCCCGCGGAGCTCATGTCGACGGGTTCGTACTTCGACAAGGGCCTGCCCGTGCAGCCCTGGTCGTTGCGCGTTTCGAATGGTCCGGATTCCACGCGCATCACCACGACACCCGTCGAGGCGATCAGCGGCCGCGTGAAGGTCACGGCCATCGATGACCAGGTGCAGGAAGGCGCGCGTCGTTTCGTGTTCGCGGGTGACGGCCCGGCCACGATCGCGCTCACCAGCGAAGGCTCGGTGGATGTCTCGCGTGAAGCGAATGGCGACGTCATGTTGCTGGTTCGTCTGCGTCGCGACGCGGCCGCGCCCAAGGACGTGGTCGTGGGCATGAACTGCGGGTCGGGCTGCGGCGGCACGCTGCCGTTCGGCGATACGCTCGCGGGCATCGACGCCGGCAAGTGGACCACCGTCGGCATCTCGCTCAAGTGTTTCCAGAAAGCGGGCGTGGACGTGAGCAAGGTCAACGAGATCCTGACTATCTACTCCGCCGGCAAGCTGGACCTGGCGTTCTCGCAGGTGAAGCTGGGCACCGTGGCCGACAAGACCCACTCCTGCAACTGATGGGGTCACTCCCCATTTGCTAGCAAAAGGGGTCAGGCCTCGGCTCTGACGATAAGAAAAGGGCGCTTCGATCGAAGCGCCCTTTTTGTTTGCGGGGTGGGTTGCAAGGGGTCGAGCAGGCTTGACCCCATTTTCTGGAAATGGGGAGTGGCCCCAATTCCCAATCACCGCAGCTGACTGTCCTTGCTACCGCGCCGGTTGTACCCCGCGTTGCTGGTCACCGACTTGTCCTCGGCCTCCTGGCACGCGATACATAGCCGCACACCCGGAATCGCCTCGCGACGCGCCTCGGGTATGCGCGCGCCACACTCGGCGCACGACTGCAGCGATTCACCGCTCGGCAGGCGGCTCTTCGCGCGCGCGATGCCGTCCTTCACGGTGGCGTCGATCTGATCCTGTTCCGCGCCTTCGCGCGCCCATCCGGTAGCCATGAACCCAGTGTGCGCCCCACCCCGGCGATTACAAGCCGGACGATTCCGGGTCGGCTCCGGCCCCTTTTCCAGCAAATGGGGTCAGACCCCATTTCCTAGCATTTGGGGTCTGACCCCATTATTTGATGGCAGCCTCGGCGATGGGGCGCATCACGGCGTAGCCCTCGGCCGTCGGATGGACCTCATCGGTCGACAATCCCGGCTTCATGCCGCCCTTCCCGTTCGACATCGCCGAGTGATAGTCCGCATACGTGGCGCCGATGGCCTTGGCGTAGCCATGGATCCAGCCATTCAGCGCAGTGATGTTGCCGGCCGTCTCCAGTCCCTGCCGCCACGGAAAGAACGCGGCCGGCGGAATCGAACCCAGCACCACCCGGATCCGGTTGGCGCGCGCGATGTCGCACATCGCCTGGATGTTGCGCTTGGTGTCATCCGCCATCATTGGCCCCGTGTTGAACGCGATGTCGTTGGTGCCGGCCATGATGTGCACCACCTTCGGGTACAGCGCCACCACGTCCGCATGCATGCGCACGAGCATCTGCGGCGTGGTCTGCGCGCTGATGCCGCGGCACACGTTGCCCTTGGCGAAGAAGTCCGGCTGGCTCTCCCGCCAGCCTTCGGTGATGGAATCGCCGAGGAACACCGCGTGCACCTTGGTCTTGCTCGAGAGGATCTGCGCGTTCTCATCGCGGTAGCGCGCGAGCCACGCCCAGTCCGTGAGCAGACGTTCCGGCTCCAGCGCAGGCGGCGTCCCCGGCTTCTTCTCGCAGAAGCTCTGCGCCGCGGCGGGCAGCGCTGGCAACGCCAGCCCCGCGCCCAGAGACGCCGCGATCAACGAACGGCGATCGATTCCCTTCCCGGCCTTCATGCTCATGTTCCTGCCTTGCGCTCCAGCGCCTTGTCCATGGACTCGAGCTCGACGCCGCGAGTTTCGGGGAATATCGCCAGCACGACGAAGAACTGCAACACCATGCAGACCGAGAAGAACACGAACGGCAGCGATTGCGTGTACACCGCGATCATCGGGAAGGCCTGCGCTATGGCTGCGTTCATTGCCCAGTGCGTCGCGCTGCCCAGCGCCTGCCCGCGGGCGCGCACCGGTGTAGGAAAAATCTCAGCCAGGTACACCCAGATCACCGCGCCCTGCGAAAACGCGAAGAACGCAATGAAGGTGATGAGCATGGGCAGCAGCCAGGACATGCCCCGTCCCGTCGCGAAGATCACCGCCACCCCCGCGAGCGCGAACGCGGTCCCGATGGCGCCCGTGAGCAGCAGCTTCTTGCGCCCCACCCTGTCGATCACTCGCAGCGCGATCACCGTCGCGATGAGATTCGCGGCACCGATGGCCACAGCCTGCAGGTCGTTCGACCAGCCCGTGAATCCCGCCGCCGCGAAGATGTCGTTGAGGTAGTAGAGGATGGCGTTGATGCCCGAGAGCTGGTTGAACATCGCGAGCAGGATCGCGAGCACGATCGGCTTGCGATTCGCGGCGGAGAACAGCCGGTAGTTCGAGTTGCGCCGCGCGTCCGCAGCCGCCCGCTCGAACTCCTCGAGCATCGCGCCCGGGTTCACCACCCCGACTCGCTCCAGGCTGGCGCGCGCTTCTTCCTGCCGTCCGCGCATCGCGAGCCAGCGAGGGCTCTGCGGGATGGTGTACATCAGCACGGCAAACACGATCGCCGGCGCCGCCGCGATACCGAGCTTGAGACGCCAGAGGTCCGAGTCGCCCGACAGGCCCTGCACGATGGCATTACTCGCGAACGCGATCAGGATGCCGAGCACGATGTTGAACTGGAACAGCCCGGTCAGCGCACCTCTCCGGTCCGCGGGCGCGATCTCGGAGATGTAGACAGGCGCGAGCACCGATGAGGCGCCGATGGCGAGTCCGCCGATGAACCGGAACACATAGAAGGACTCGAGATTCCAGCAGAACGCACAGCCCAGCGCCGATGCCACGTACATGAAGCCGACTATCTTCAGCGTGTCACGGGAGCCGTATCGGTCCCCCGGCGCGCCCGCCACGAGCGCGCCTGTCAACGTACCCAGCAGCGCACTGGCCACCGCGAAGCCGTACCAGAAACTCCCCGGCGCGATCTGGAACACCTTGCTGACGGAGTCCGTCACGCCCGAAATGACCACGGTATCGAAGCCGAACAACAGCCCCGCGAGACTTGCGGTGACGATGACGCCCAGATTCTTGTTCACGAGTGACCCCCCGGTGGCTCGTATATATAAGGAGAACAGCGCGAATTATTAAAGTTGTCTTAGTTATAGTAAGACATCGTCGAAGGAGGAGGAAATGCCGAAGCGACACACCGCACGCGCCTGCGCTGCTCTAACAACATTCCACTGAACATGGATGCCTTCCTGCGCAAGGCGCTCGAAACTTACGAGGTCATCACACGCGTGATGTACGGCATCACCGCCGTGATCTGGCCGTTGCTGGTGCTGCTCCTGTGGTCACGCTGGTTCACCCAACGTCCCACGCGCACGGGTGCGGACTTCGTGATCATGTTGATCGTGCCCGTGTTCGTGGTTCTGACGATCGTGCTGCCTGCCGTGCGCGCGGGGTGGCGCGTGAGGCGCGGTGAGCCGTTGTTGCCCTGGTGGCGCCTGCGCCAGCGGCCGTTGATCGGGGCGATCGTCGCGCTCGCGTGCGTACTGGCCGTGGCCGTTCCCGTCACGGCGGAGGTGATGCTGAAGGATTACTTCGACGTCGCGCCGGGCGAACTGCATCCGCTGACCTGGTTCTGGTGGGCAGGCTTCGGCTTGTCGTCGCTGGCCTTGACGCTCGGCGAACTCGTCGTGATGGGCCGCGACACTTCTGCACAAGCTGACGGGTCCATCGCCTAGGAATCATCGGCGCGCCGACTTACTCTTGCGCGCATGCCCGCTCCCGAGATCACCCGCGTCCGTCACGAGATCGACGCGATCTACCGCAAGGATTCGCGCCGCATCTTCGCCACGCTGATCCGCCTGCTCGGCGATTTCGATCGCGCGGAGGAAGCGCTGAGCGACGCCTTCCGCGCAGCCATGGAGAAATGGCCCGCGGAAGGATTGCCGCAGAATCCCGTGGCCTGGCTGGTGTCGGCGGGCCGGTTCAAGTCCATCGACAAGCAGCGCCGCGAGAAACGTTTCGATCATCTCGAGGATCGCCCGGACGTCGCGGAGACGCTCAGCGACAACGCCGCGCCGCTCGACGAGGCCGAACTGCTCGAGGATGACCGGCTGCGCCTCGTGTTCACCTGCTGTCACCCGGCGCTCGCGCCCGATGCGCAAGTGGCCCTGACGCTGCGCGAGGTGTGCGGCCTCGCTACCGAGGAGATAGCCGCCGCCTTTCTCACGCCGGCGCCGACGATCGCGCAACGTATCGTGCGCGCGAAAGCCAAGATCCGCGACGCGAACATCCCGTACCAGGTGCCCGGACGCGACGAACTATCCGACCGGCTCGACAGCGTGCTTCGCGTGGTCTACCTGGTGTTCAACGAAGGTTATTCCGCGAGCAGCGGCGAGTCGGCGACTCGCGCGGATCTCTCGGCGGAAGCGATCCGTCTCGGCCGCCTGATCCTGCAGTTGCTGCCGGCCGCGGAAGTCCGTGGATTGCTGGCGCTCATGTTGCTGCACGAATCGCGCCGCGAGACCCGCGCGACACCCGACGGCGAGCTCGTGCTGCTCGACGAGCAGGATCGTGGCCGCTGGAATCGCGAACTCATCGCGGAGGGCTCGACGCTGGTTCGTACGGCCTTCGCCGGGCCCGAGATCGGACCTTACTGTGTGCAGGCCGCGATCGCGGCCGTGCATGCGGAAGCGCCGCGGGCCGAGGATACGGACTGGGGCGAGATCGTCGGACTCTACGAACTGCTGCTGCGAATCACACCCTCGCCCATCATCGCGCTCAATCGCAGTGTGGCCTTGGCCATGCGCGACGGACCCGAGGCCGGGCTCGCGGACCTGGACCGTTTGCTGGCCGAAGGCGGGTTGGAGAAGTACCAGCTCGCGCATGCGGCGCGCGCGGATTTCTGCCGCCGCCTTGGCCGGCATGCGGAGGCCCGGATCTCCTACGAACGCGCGCTCGAACTGACGGCCCAGGGGCCCGCGAAGCGGTTTCTCGAGCGGCGTCTGGCCGCCCTGCCCGCTGTTTGAGGGAACGGTGCCCGCTGGCGCCGGCCCGATGTCGAAAAGTCCTCTAGCCGTTCGGCTATTCAATGAACACGATGAATCGCGTTCAACCAAGGAGACTGCCGTGAAATATCTCTGCCTCGTTTACCTCTCGCCCGAGCACTGGAACTCCGCGCCGGACGAGGCCTGCTTTGCCTGCGCCAGCGACCTTCGCCGCAGCGGCCACCTCATCGATGGCACGCCGCTGCATCCCGTACATACCGCCACCACCGTGCGCGTGCGCAACGGCCGGCCCACGGTCACCGATGGCCCCTTCGCCGAGACCAAGGAGCAGCTCGCGGGCTTCTACCTGATCGAGGCGCGCGACCTCAACGAAGCCATCCAGATCGCTTCCAGAATCCCGCCCGCGCAATACGGCAGCATCGAAGTACGCCCGACGCGCGAGCTGCAGGTGAGCACCGAGACGCTCGCTGCGGCCGCCGGCCCCTGATCCCCATACCGACCCTTCACACCGAGGACTCTTTCATGCACTCCCAGATTTTCGTGAACCTGCCCGTCAAGGATCTCAAGCGCTCCGTGGATTTTTTCACGAAGCTGGGCTACAGCTTCAACCCGCAGTTCACCGACGAGAACGCGACCTGCATGATCCTCGGCGACAACCTGTTCGCGATGCTGCTCGTGGACAAGTACTTCAAGACGTTCACGTCGAAGTCGGTCACGGATACGAGCCAGTCCACGGAAGTGCTGACCTGCATGTCCTGCGACAGCAAGCAGCAGGTCGATGATCTCGTCGCCAAGGCGCGCGCCGGCGGCGCGAAGATCCCGCGCGAGGCGCAGGACCACGGCTTCATGTACTCGCATGGCTACGAGGATCTCGACGGCCATACCTGGGAGCTCGTGCACATGTCCGGCGCCCCCGCGTGATCTGGATTTGGGGTCAGACCCCATTTCCAGGAAATGGGGTCTGACCCCAATCTGTGACTCATGTCGACCCGGCGGCGGCGGATTGCCGCACCGGGTCAAGTGAGGGATGACCCGGCCGTTAACGGAACCGGGTCATTCCTTACACATGTGTCATGCACACCCAAGTCCGAAACACGCAAGAACAAGAACTCGAGCGCGTCCTGCACGCGGCGCTCACCGACGATTCGCTGGAACTGCCGCCGCCGCCGCACGTCGCCAACGAGGTCACGCGACTCACGCGCGCCGAGCTCGACGACGATGACAAGGTCGCCACGAACTCCGCGGAGCTCGCGAAGCTGATCCAGCGCGACGTCGCGCTCGCGAGCCAGGTCATGCGCGTGGCGAACTCCGCGCTGTATGCGCGCCGCACGCCGGTGGTCACGTTGCCGCAGGCCATCGCGTGGCTGGGCATGCGCGAGATCCGCAACATCACCTTCGCCGCCGCCGTGCAGAGCCAGGTGTTCACGTCAACCTACTTCCGCGACGAGATGAACGAGCTGTGGCGCGAGTCGGTCATCACCGCGCTGTTCGCCCAGGAAGTGGCGCGCCTCAAGCGCCGCAACGTCGAGTCCGCCTATCTGTGCGGACTGCTCCATCGCGTGGGCCTGGCGATCGCACTGGCACGCTCGGGCTCGGCGGCGCTCAAGCACCGGCTGACTCCCGACGTCGCTCAGGTGCTGCCCTTCGCGCAAAAACACGAAGCGCGAGTGGGCTCGCTGCTGGCCGCGACCTGGAATCTGCCGCCGGCCGTGAGCGCCGCGATCGCCCACTGGCGCGATCCTCGCGAGGCCAACGAATACCGCACCGAGGTCATGGAAGTGGCGCTCGCGCGCCAGATCTCCGATGAACTGCGCACGCCGGGCGCGGGCGGCGAACTGCCGGATTCCATGCTCGGACCCGTCTCGCAATGGATGGACGAGTTGTCCATCTACCCCGACGAACTCTTCTCCATCATGGCGCAGCGCGCGGCGATCTACGCCACCGCCGAGAGTTTCGCGTGACGGACCAAACCTCCTTCGAGGTGCTGGTCATCGGCTCGGGGCCCGCGGGACAGAAGGCCGCGATCCAGGCGGCGAAAGCCGGCCGGCGAGTCGCCGTGATCGAACGCGACCGCCAGGTGGGCGGCGCCTGCGTGCACACCGGCACCATCCCGAGCAAGTCGCTGCGTGAACACGCGCTGCGCCAGCGCATCCGCCGCGACGACCTCTCCACGCTGCCCATGAAGTCGCTGCTCGACGGCGTCAGCGAAACCATCGCCGCGCACGACACCTACATGGCGGCGCAGCTCGAGCGCAACGCCATCACGCTGCTGCGCGGCCGCGCGAGCTTCGGCGGACCGGCGGGCAGCCAGCCTCACGTGCTGAACCTTCGCCGCATCGACGGCTCGAAGACGCAGGTGAAGGCGCCCATCGTCGTCATCGCCACGGGATCGCGGCCCCGCACGCCGCCCGCGCTCGCGGTCGATCACGAACACGTGCTCGACAGCGACTCCATCCTCTCGCTGGCCTATCTACCCCGCTCGCTGCTGGTGCTCGGCGGCGGCGTGATCGCCAGTGAATACGCCAGCATGTTCGCCGCGCTCGGCTGCCAGGTCACGCAGGCGGATCAATACGACCGGCCGCTGGGTTTCCTCGACTCCGAGCTGACCACCTTCTATGTCGACGAACTGCGCCGCGCCGGCGGCACCTACGTGCCCCGGGCCGAAGCGTTGTCCACCCGCTGGGATGGCGTCTCGCAGGTCCGGACCGAGTTCAAGGACGGCCGCGTCATGCTCGCGGACAAGGTGCTGGTCGCGCTGGGCCGCGTCGCCAACGTCGACGGCCTGAATCTCGTCGCCGCCGGCATCTCGCTCACGAACCGGGGCCACATCCAGGTCGACGATCACCTCGAAACCACGGCCAGGGGCGTGTTCGCCGCCGGCGACGTCATCGGCCCGCCTGCACTCGCTTCAGTGTCCATGGAACAGGGCCGTCGCGCGGCCTGCCACGCGCTCGGGCTGCTGGTGCCTTCGGATCCCGTCTCTCGCCTGCCCTCGGGCGTCTACACCATCCCGGAGATCGGCACCGTGGGCCTCGACGAGAACGAAGCGCGCCGTCACTTCGGTGGCTGCATCGTGGGCCGCGCGCGCTTCGAAGAAATCGCGCGCGGCCAGATCAATGGCTGCCAGCGTGGGCTGTTGAAACTGGTGGCCGATCCCGGCGGACGACGCGTCGTGGGTGTGCAGATCGCGGGCGACAGCGCCACCGAGCTCGTGCACATCGGCCAGCTCGGCCTCGCGGCCGAGCTCGACGTGGACGCCTACGTGGACAACGTCTTCAACTTCCCGACCATGGCCGAGGCCTATCGCATCGCTGCGTTCGACATCGTGAAGCAGCGTGGTCGGCACACCGGCAGCGATTCCGTGGCCGACGCCGTCGCGGCGGTGCTCTAGAAGTTCTTCGAGAACACCACTCCGAACGTGCGCGGCAGATTGGTGACCGTGTACGGCTGCAACCCGCACAACGCCACCGTGTTCTGCGATCCCGGCTGGAACGTCGAGCACTGCGCGAAGCGCGCGATCTCCGCGCGTTCGTCGAAGGCGTTCTTCAGGAACACTTCGAGACCCCAGCTCTCGTTGCGGATGCCGAACGTGAAGTCGGCGATCGAGTACGAAGGCTGGCGCCCCAGCAGCTCACGCTCGGCCGTGCGCAGATCCGACCAGGCCGAGCCCTGGTACACCAATGCGCCCTGCACATGCGCGTCGAAGCCCGACAGCGGGAAGTCGTAGCGCGCCACGGTGTTCGCCTTGAACTTCGGCTGCACCGGCAGTTCCTGTCCGGACGGCGCCTGCAGGAAAGTGCCTGCGGGCGCGGCCGGGTCATCGCAATCCGTGACCGGATCTCCTTGATTGGGTCCGCTCTGGTAGGTGGTGCCGCAATAATCCACGGTGGTGGCCGCATCGAGCCATGAAGCCGCCGTCGACAGCGTGAAGCCGTCACTCACCTTCCAGACCAGGTCCGCCTCGATGCCCTTGATGCGCGCCTGTCCCGCGTTCTTGATCTCGGTGAGGCCGTTCTGACCGAGGAACGAATACTGGAAGTCGTCCCAGTCGTCCTGGAATATCGCGCCGTTGAAGCGCACCCGATTGCCGGCCCAACTCGTCTTGAAGCCCACTTCGTAGTTGGTGAGGAAGTCCGCCTGGTAAGGCTCGAGCGTGCCGCGGCGATTGATGCCGCCGGGACGGAAGCCTTCCGACCAGGTGGCGTACAGCATCACGTCATCGGTGGCATGCCAGGACAGATTGAGACGCTTGGTGTCGCCGTCTTCCTTGGTGTTCTTGTCGAGGTTGATGCAGGGCGCCTGGCGGAAATCCGTCTGGTCGAAACAGGCCGCCTCTCCGGTGCCGCTGCTGAAGCCCGCACCGAAGCCGAAGAATCCCTTGAGCGAATTGTCGGCTTCGAAGAACCGGATGCCCGCGGTGGCCGTGAGCTTGTCGCCGATGTCGAACGTGACTTCGCCGAACACCGCGTCGTCGCGATCCGTACGCTCCTGGTCCGTGAGCCACAACACGTCGGGATTGCCCGGCACGATGAACGCCGAGGTGAGTCCGGCCACCTTGTATTGCTGGCGGATGGAGTGCGACTGCCGCTGCGTGAACACGCCGAGCACGGCGCGCACGCGCGCATCCGTTGGCGACGAGAAACGCAGTTCGTGGCTGCGTTTGCCGTAGCGATCCGTGCCGACGATGAACTGCGAGGGATCGATGAGCGTGCCATCGTCGTCGTACATGTACGCGCCGTAGCCGCAGCAGGTGTCGTAGAAGAACGCGTAGTCGGCGTAATCCTGATTCGTGTCCACGCCGCGCCAGAGTTGTGAGCCGGCATAGGTGACGTCCCAACTCCCGATCTTGCCCTGCACGGTGAGCGCCGCCTGCGTCCAGCTGTCGCGCGCGCCTTCGGGCAGCGCATGCGCGACCCGGAGATCGCCCTCGAGGCGGTCGTAACCGAACGCGCCATTGGCCTCGGTCTTCTGGCCCATGACGGTGGGCGTGACCGTCCAGTTGTCGTTGAGATCGACGCGCAGCGCGGCTCGCGCGCCGGACTTGTCATAGTCGTTGTAGTTGTCCTCGATGCGATCCGAGTTGTCGACGGCGATGCCGGACGTGGGGAACACACGCGTGGAGCGCACGTTGTCGATGTAGCCCGGCTCGTGTTTGTTCCAGCCCACGAGGCGCACCGCGGCGCGCTCACCCAGCGGAATGTTCACGAAGCCCTGCTGCATGTGGCCGATGTCGCCCTCCATGGTGCTGGCCGTGAGCTCCACGCCCGCATCGAACTCACCCAGCGCCGGTTTGTTGGTGATGATGCGGATGGTGCCGGCCTGCGAGCTGGCGCCGTACAAGGTGCCTTGCGGACCGGCGAGCACTTCGACGCGTTCGATGTCGTAGACCTGGACGTCGAGCGCGCCCTGGATCGTGGTGATCGGCTGCTCGTCGAGATACATGCCGACGCTCGGCAACGGGCCCGAGTGGTTGGCGTTCTCACCACTCGCCACACCACGCATGTACGGCCGCGCGAGGCCGGGACCGAAACTCTGATAGGAGACGTTCGGCAGGAATTTCACGTAGTCGCCGAAGTCGACCACCTTGAGATTGGTGAGCTGGTCCTCGCCGATGGCCTGGATGCTGAGCGGCACGTCCTGCAGGCTCTGCTCGGTCTTCATCGCGGTGACGAGCACCGTGTCGATGCCGCGCTCTTCGCCCTGCTCCGGCTGCTGGGCCTGGGCGACGCTCGCGCCCGCCAGCATGGCGGCGCCGAGGGGGATGCCCTGCGTCAGTACCGCGTTCTTCTTCCCTTGCTCACGCTGAATCTTCCGCATCTTGCTGCGAGTCATGTGGCTCCCCGAGTTCTTGTTCTGCCGGAGGGGACGACTTGAAGTCATCCCCCTCCAAGTGCGGTCGAGTGTATGCCTTCCGCCATCAATTCAAAACTGCGGGATGGCGGGATACGACGGAAGGACGTCTCCGAGCGCCTTCTCGAGGGGCGCGAGCCAGGGCTGGTAATGGCGGAAATGGTCTACGCCCTCGCGAAAGATGGGCTTTCTCACCTGTTCCGAGCTGGCGGTGCGCACGGCCCGCTGATTTTCGTGGAAACGCATCACGGCCTCTTCGTAAGGCAGGCCGCAGTAGGCCAGTAACGCGCGCACTTCCCTCTCGGTGTGCTCGACCATGTCTTCATAGAAGACGCGATGCACGCGCCCGGGGAGGACATCGTCGAAATGCGCCATGAGCTCGACGTAGTCGCGGTAGTACCGCCCGATCTCCTCGAGCGAGTACGTGAAATTCTGCCCACGCGCAAAGTGCTGCTTGAAGCCCGAAAAGCAGCAGCCGAGCGGATGCCGGCGAGCGTCGACGATGCGCGCATTCGGCAGGATCAGGTGGATGAGCCCCGTGTGCGCGAAGTTGTTCGGCATCTTGTCGATGAAGAACGGCCGGTCCGTCTTGCGCTGGATACGCGTCTGCTGGATGTACCGCTCGCCGAGCTCACGCAGTTCGTCCGGCGTGAACTTCTCGAGAGCGCGTGGATAGGCCGACCCGGCGGCGCGGGTAGTTCGATTGTCCACCGCGCGCGCAATCATCGTGATGTCCGGCAGCTCCTGCGTTCCCTCCACCTGCGAATGCGAGGCCAGGATCTGCTCGATGAGCGTGGACCCCGAGCGGGGCAGCCCGACGACGAAGATGGGATCGGGCGCGGGACACCCGCCGCCCGCGCGCGCGGCGAAGAATTCGCGCGTGAACAGGCGTTTCGAGCGGGTGACGTGCGCGGCGTTTTCATCGGCGTCGTAACGGATGCCGAGCCGCCGCAGCCGATTGCCTTCGGCGTAGTGCCGGAACGACACCTCGTAGTCGCCCTCGTCCTCCAGCGCCTTGCCGAGCGAGAAATGGAAGTGCCAGCGGTCCTCGCTACCCAGCTCCGGTAGGTCGAGCTGCGCACGCAGGGTGGCGATCTGCTCCGGAGTGAAGCGGAAGGTCTTGAGGTTGGCGAGACTCCACCAGACCTCGCCGAACTGCGGCGCCAGCTCGATGCAGCGCAGATAGGCCGCGATGCTCTCGGCGGTGTGGTTCGCGGTCTTGAGCGCATGACCCAGGCTCATCCACACCTTGGGCTGCCGCGGGTAGTCGGCGAGCACGGCGCGATACAACGCGATCGATTCCTCGAAATCTCCCGTGCGGCCCAGGATCGCCGCCTTGAGATTGCGCAGTCCTGGATTACCGGGCTCGTCTTCCAGCAGCGTGTTCACTTCGTCGAGCGCCAGTGCAGGCTTGTTCTGCCGATGCAGCACCATTGCGTAGTTCTGCCTCGCGGCCGTGAATCCGGGCGCGAGCTCGAGGCAGCGCGCGAGCAGATTCTCCGCATCGGCCACGCGCCCGACGCGCGCGGCCACTTCGGCGAACATTCGGATCGCCGCCACGTCCGTGGGATATCGCTTGAGGTGCTCGCGCAACGCGGCCTCCGCGTCGGGGATGCGGTTCTCGGCGAGCGCCAGGGCCGCGTGCATGAGCTTGGGATCCAGCGTCGCGTAGCGGATGTGCTGCGCGAAGGCGTGATCGGCGGCCTCGCGCATCTCGAGCGCGGTGTAGTGATCGCCCAATGCGCGCCAGGCATCCGGTAGTTCGGGCTTGAGCGCCACCGCGCGCTTCAGCGCTTCGAGAGAAGCCTCCCCCTGACCCGACCGGCCCAGCGCGAGGCCGAGCAACGCCAGCGCCTCGGGAAGGTCGGGCTTCACCTCGAGGATCGCGCGCGCCTGCTCCGCCGCGAGGCGCGCATCACGGGTCAACAATCGCGCGGCGTGCTCCAGCGCCAGCGCGACGGTGCCCAGCGCTTCGGACATCAGCGTGTTTTCTTGCCCGTGCCCGCGAGGTCCTTCACGAGCAGGTACCACATCTCGAGGCCCTGGTAGAACGACGCCACCGGGATACGCTCGTTGAGTCCATGCGCGAAGGAGTCCTTGTCGCGGATGAACGTGGGATCCACGGCGTAGGTGGGGATGCCGATGGAACGGAACACGAGACCATCGGTGGCGCCCGATCCCTGGTAAGGCACCACGGGAAGGCCGGGATAGAACTTGTTCACCACGCGCTTCACCGCATCCAGCACATCCTTGCGCAGCGGCGACGGATCGCTCGACATGGGATCCCACTTGGTCGTGACTTCGACGTTCTCGCCCACGATCTCGGCGAGCTTCGCGCGTACGTCGTCGGGCTTCACACCCGGGAAGATGCGGCAATTCACGTTCGCGCTGGCGCTCTGGGGCAGAGCGTTCTCGGCATGCCCGCCTTCGAGCATCGTGGCCACGCAGGTGGTGCGCGTCTGGCCGAGCGTGCCGGGATTGTTTGCGAGCACCTGCGCCGCCGCCTCATCGCGCGGGTTCGCGGCGAACTTCTTCATGGCTTCGCCGATCTCGCCGGGCGTGGTCTTGCCGCCTTCGCGGAAGCTCGCGAGCGTGGTGTCGTTCCACATCACCGGGAAGCTGTACGCACGCACCTTCACGAGCGCGGTGGCGAGGTCGTAGATGGCATTGTCGGCGCGCGGCGCCGAGCTGTGTCCACCTGGATTGCGAGTGGTCAGCGTGAAGTCCGCGTAGGTCTTCTCGGCCGTCTGCACGGTGAAGATCGTCGGCTTGCCGGTCTGGTCGTCCACCGAACCGCCACCGCTGTCGGTGTTGAGCGCATATTCGGCGTCGATGAGATGGCGATGGTTGCGTGAGATCGCGACCGACGTGGCCTGCGAAGTCTCCTCGTCGCCGCTGAAATAGATGATGAGGTCGCGTTTGGGGACGTACTTCTCGGCCTTGAGCCGCAGGAACAGCGCGGTGAGCTGCGTGATGCCCTGTTTGTTGTCGAGCGTGCCACGGCCGTAGAAGAAGCCGTTTTCTTCGACGAGCGTGAATGGGTCGCGTTCCCAATCGACCCGCCGGGCCGTGACCACGTCCATGTGCGCGAGCAGCAGGATGGGTTTGCCGCCCGTACCGTCACCGCGGTAGCGCACCACCAGCGCCGCGGTCTCGTCGGCCGGTAGTTTGAACGGCACGATGGTCACGTCTTCGGCCGGAAAGCCGGCGGCGCGGAATTCGCCGGCCAGGTATTCGGCGAGTTCCGGCACCTTGCGATTGCCCAGCGACGTCGGGATGGAGATCACCTTGGCGAAGATCTCGCGCGCCTTGACGTCGATAGGGCCGGTCTTGGCCTTGGGCGCATCCGCCGCGGCGGCGGCGATGGAAAACAGCGCGCTGGCGGCCAGCAGCGAGAGCTTGAGCGTTTTGGTCATATGACACCCCGGAGACGATGCCGCGAATCTTACCCATGCAAATGCTTGCAATGGGGCCTGTGGCCTTTATTCTTCACGGTCTCAGGAGGGCTCCCGCATGTTTGGCCGAATCGCTAACCTCTTCAAAGGTTTCCTTTCCTTGTTCGTCTCGGGCATCGAGCGCCGCAACCCCGAAGCCCTGCTGGAGCTCGAGCAGGAAAACCTGCGCAAGCAGATCGGCCAGTTCAACCAGGGCCTGGCCTCCCACGCCGGCCTGTGCGAACGCCTCATGAGCCAGGTGCGCAAGCTCGAAGCCGAGCAGAAGGACCTGCGCGCCAAGACCACTGCGCACGTTCGCGCCGGCAACAACTCCGCGGCCGGGCAGTACGCGCTCCGTCTGCAGACGGTCGAGAACCAGCTCACCGAAAACCGCACTCAGCTCGAGCAGGCGGAGAAGACCTACAAGGATCTCGTGAAGGCCCGCGATGTCGCCGTGCAGACCGCTCGCGCCAAGATCGAAAGCCTCAAGGGCGCGATCAACGACATGCGCATGAAGCAGGCCATGGCGGAGATCCACGAGATGTCGGCGGGCATGATCACCACGATCGGCGGCGCGGGCGACACGCTGAACCGGCTCGAGAGCATGGTCACCGAGGAACGCGACAAGGCCGCGGGCCGCGCGCGCGTGGCGCGGGACGCCGTGGACATGTCGCAGGTGGAGATCAAGGAAGCGGAGATGAACGCGCTCGCCGACCAGGCGCTCGCCGACTTCGCCGCGCGCGAGGGCATCGCCATCAAGGGCGCCGCGGCGCCGGCCGCGGCCGAGCGCAGCATGGCCACGCCCGAGAAGACGGGACAGTAGTTAGCTGGACGCCCCCTCCGTGTCCACGCCGGCCTGGGCCAACGAACTCGTACTCGCCTACGAGAGCCGGGCATCGAACCAGTTCATCCTGTTCGGGAACGTCCACGACCGCCTGGCGGTGGATGGCGGACTGGTGAGCCTGGCCAATTATCTCGAGAACACGCTGCTGAAGAACTTCGGCGTGGTGCTCTCCTACGACCTCGGCAACGGGCTCACCATCGAGCGCGGCGGCGAGATCGTGGAGAAGTGGCAGGGCGCGGCGCTGGCGCGCCAGGTGCGCGAGCCGCAGCCCGCGATCAAGTGGATCGGCAGCTATCTCAAATACCTCGGAAACCTCCGCGCGCTCGGCAACAAGGACAAACCGCCGCAGGTGGCCGTGATCCTGCGCGACGTGGATCACTTCCTGCCGGCCGAGGGCGACGGATTCGAACACGGCAGCATCACGAGCATGATCCGCGCCTGGTCCGACGACTCCCCGTTCGCGGAGCTGCCGTTCACCAGCCTGCTGATCGCGGACAACATCAACGACGTCGAGCCGCTGGTCGCCAACTCCACGCATGCCACGCGCGTGCGCGTGCCGTTGCCCGATGCCACCGCGCTGGAACTCGCGCTCGGAACGTTGCAGAAGCAATCGCCGAAGGCCTTTGCGCCCGATGCGAAGCTCGGTGAGATCGCGGGCGCGCTCGCCGGCGTGACCGTCTCCAGCATGGAGAACCTCACACGCATCCGGCATCACGAGAACAAGCCGCTCGGCGACGCCGACATGGCGAAGCTCAAGAAGGAACTCGTGGAGCGTGACTCCGCGGGGCTCGTCGAGTTCGTCGAACCCAGGCGCACGCTCGACGACTATCACGGACAGGAGGCGCTCAAGACCTGGCTGCGCCAGGACATCGCCTTGTGGCGCGCCGGAGATCTCAAGGCCCTGCCGATGGGCTATCTACTCTGCGGCCCGGTGGGCACGGGCAAGACCTTCCTGGTCGAATGCCTCGCGGGCGAAGCCGGCGTGCCGGTGGTCAAGCTCAAGAACTTCCGCGACCGATGGGTGGGCTCGAGCGAAGGCAACCTGGAGAAGATCTTCCGGCTCATCCGCGCGCTCGGCCGTTGCATGGTGTTCATCGACGAAGCCGACCAGACACTGGGCAAACGCGATTCCGGCTCGGGCGACAGCGGCCTCTCCGGCCGCATCTACTCGATGATCGCGCAGGAGATGTCGGACAGCGGCAATCGCGGGCGCGTGTTGTGGCTGCTCGCCTCGTCGCGCCCCGACCTCATCGAAGTGGACCTCAAGCGCCCCGGCCGCGTCGACGTGAAGGTCCCGCTGTTGCCGACGAGCACGACCACCGAGAGCGCACAGCTCATCGCGCTGCTCGCGAAGCGGTACGGGCTCGCGCTCACGCCCGACGATCTCACGCGACTCGATCCGCAGATGCCCACGCTGCTCACGCCCGGCGCAGCCGAGGCGCTGGTGGTGAAGGCGTACCGACATTCGAAGACGGCGAACGTGCCGGGCGGCGCGGCGCTCGAAGCCAGCCTCGTGGGTTATCAGAACCCCGTGCCCGCGGACGTGCTCGATTTCCAGATGCGCATCGCGATCCGCGAAGCCACCGACCTCTCCTTCGTTCCCCCGGCGTTCCGTGCGCTTGCGAAGTGAGGAACGCGACGTGAAGAAGCCGTCGTACCTGGCGGCGGCGTTCAACGCGCGTCCGCTCGGCATGCCGGTGCCTCCCAACTGGTTCGGCGTCGCCGCGTTCGGCTTGCTCGGTGCGCTCGTGAATCCCGGGCTGTGGCTCATCGGCCTGGGACTCGAGGGCCTGTACCTCTGGACCCTCTCGCGCAATCAGCGCTTCCGCAACGCCGTCGACGCCGAAGCCGGGTTCTCCGAAAGCACGTCGCGTTACGAAGACCTGCTCGCGCATCTGGATACGGCCGCGCAGTCCCGCCAGTACGACATCGAGCGCGAGTCCGCCGAGATCGTCGGCCTGCTGCAGCGGTCATCGACACATGCACCGCAGATCGACGACGTCCGCCAGCTCGCGTGGCTGCATCTCAAGATGCTCACCGCGCGCGCCTCGTTCGCCGAAGTGGTGGCGAGCGGCGAACGCGAACGCCGCAATCTCGATGAACAGGAGCGCCGCGCGCGCGCCCGCATGGCCGAGGCTGACGCGGACGACGACCTGCGTCGCAGCCTCGAACAGCAGCTCGCGGTGATCCAGTCGCGCCGCAATGCCCATGCCGACGCCGAGCGCCGCCAGGAACTGGTGGACGCGGAACTCACGCGGCTGCGCCAGCAGGTCTCGCTGGTGCGCGAGCAGGCGCTGCTCGCTACCGACGAGAACAGCATGGGCCATTCGATCGACGCGCTCTCCGCCTCGCTCAACGAAGCCAACCGCTGGCTCAAGGATCAGCGTGAGCTGTTCGCCGGCCTCGAGATCGATGAGCCGCCGCCCGCCGAACTGCTGGCCGCGAAGCGGCCGAAGTCCCGCGCGCGCGTTTCCGAATAACGTCTTCCCGGTTCCTGGTCCCCGCAAGGAGTAAACGCCCATGTCCGCATCCCTACGTCATTCACGCGGCTCTGCCGCCGGCAACATCATCACGTTGCTGCTGCTCGTCGGCATCGTCGGGCTGGGTGCCTGGCTGTGGCTGGGACGCAAGTCCGGTGACGACGCCGGCGCGCAGCCACAGACCTCCGGCGAATCGCGCCCCGCCGCGTCGAACGTGGCCGCGCCCGAGGGCGACGCGCCCTCGCCCATCGAGCCCGTGATCGGCACGCCGACACTCGAGGCGGCCAACACTTATGTGCCGAAGGACAACATCGTCCGCATCGACATCAGCGAATACGCCGGCTATGGCGGACTGATCGTCGCGAATGGTGGTCTCGAGCCCAATGAGAACTCGGTGTTCTTCAAGGACCACGGATTCAAGGTGCACATCACGATGAGCGAGGACGAGACCTGGTCGCCGCTCAACAATGGCCGGCTCGCGGCGACCGCCACGACCGCCGATGCGCTCGCGGTGCTGGGACGCCAGTTCGAAGCGGTCGTGCCCGTGCAGATCGGTTACTCGCGCGGCGCGGACATGCTCGTGGTGGACAAGGGTATCGCGCAGGTGAACGCGCTCGCGGGCAAGATCCTCGCGGCCTCGCAGTTCAACGAGAGCGAGTTCTTCATTCGTTATCTCGCGCACGAAGCCGGCCTGCCGATCGTCGTGCTGCGCGACCTCGATGCGAAGCCGAAGCCCGACTCGCTCGGCCTGGTGTTCTACGAGGACGCGTTCGCGGCCTGCGACGCCTATCAACATGAGCTCGCCACCGGCGGCAATCGCCTGAACGGCTGCGTGGGCTGGACGCCGAAGACGGACGAAGTCGTCGAAGCATCGAACGGCGCCGCCAAGGTGCTGGCGTCGAACCGCAATCTGCTCGTGATCGCCGACGTGCTGGCGGTGAACAAGGGTTTCGCGAAGGCGAATCCCAAGATGGTTCAAGGGCTCGTACACGGCATCCTCGAAGGCAACCGTCGCCTGCGCGACAACCAGGCGGAGCACCTGGCGGTCGTGGCCAAGGCGTTCAAGTGGAGCGAGGCCGACGCCAGGGATGAGCTCTCGCGTGTGCATCTCGCGAACGCGCCAGAGAATCGCGCGTTCTTCGCGGGCACCATCGACTCGGCCGGATCCTTCGGCGGCATCTTCCAGTCGTCGATCCTCGCCTACGGCAGCCTCATCAAGAACCCCGCGGATCCGGCGCGGTTCACGGACCTGGATGCGCTGGAACTGGTCGCCAAGCGATCGCCGTTCTCCGAGCAGAAGATCGCGATCGCGCCCATCCGCACCGCCGCGCAGTCCGCGCTCGAGGGCGACCCGCTGCTGTCGAAAGACATCCGCTTCTTCTTCGAACCGAACTCCTCCAACCTGGATCGCAATGCGCCCCAGAACCAGGAATACCTGCAGACCATCAAGCGTTTCCTGCAGGTGAGCCCGGGCTCGACCGTGGTGTTGCGCGGTCACGTGGACGATGCGCGCGTGAAGGAATTCCGCGACTCCGGCGGCGAGCAGCTCGTGCAGAGCATGGCGCTCAAGGCGATGGAGCTCTCGCGTCAGCGCGCGCTCGCCGTGAGCGAAGCGTTGCTCCACAAGTTCCCCGAGATCGACAAGGCGCGCGTCGAAGCCGTCGGACGCGGCTGGGAAGAGCCCACCGGCTCGGGCGACGCGGCGCAGAACCGCAGAGTCGAGGTGCAGTGGTTTACGATTGAATAGATAGGGGACATTGCTGATTTGCCCGCGTAGCGGGAAAAAGGGGATGGAGCTGCTTCAGCTCCGTCCCCTTTTTCGTAGCAAATCTGCTGTGTCCCCCAACCGACCCTGTGGGGAACATTCCCCATTTGCCCGCGCAGCGGTCAAACGGGGAAGCACCTGCCTCAGGTGCGTCCCCGTTTGATGAGCAAATGGGGAGTGTCCCCACACCGACCCGACATTGCTGATTTGCCCGCGTAGCGGGGAAAAGGGGATGGAGCTGCTTCAGCTCCGTCCCCTTTTTCGCAGCAAATCTGCTGTGTCCCCCAACCGACCCTGTGGGGGACATTCCCCATTGGCCCGCGCAGCAGCCATATGCGGCATCACCCAGCCCACTTCCGCGCCAGCTTCAAATCCGCCACCAGCATCCGGAACACCTCCTCACGCGCCTCGGCATCCGGCGCGCGCAGGATCGCAGACGGGTGCAGCGTGGCGATGACCTTGGGCGCGATCTCGTGCTTCAGCACCCTCCCGCGATCCCGCGCCACGCGGAACGAAGCGCCCAGGATCGCCTGCGCCGCGGTCGCGCCCATCAGCACCAGGACCTCGGGCTTCGTACCTCGAGCTCCGCGTCGAGCCAGGGCCGGCATGCCCTGATGGCCATGGCGGGCGGCCGCTTGTGCAGACGAATCTTCCCGCGCGGCTCGAAATTGAAGTGTTTGACGACGTTGGTGACATAGACCGACCTGCGCTCGAGTCCCGCTTCGCCGAGCGCGCGGTCCAACAACTTGCCGGCCGGTCCCACGAATGGATGACCGGTCCTGTCTTCCTGATCACCCGGCTGCTCCCCCAGCAGCACGATGCGCGCACCTCCGGTGCCCTCGCCGAAGACGGTTTGCGTGGCCTGCAAAAACAAAGGGCAGCCGCGACAATTCGCGGCTGCCCTTCGCAGGCTTGGAATGGACCGGCGTTCCGGGAGGAACGACTCCGTGGGTACGAGCGGGGTCGTGTCCTTCCGCGCCACTGATCCGCTAGTTAGACGCGCAACGCGCGACCAGCGCCTTCGACCAGGGACGGGTGCCGTTGAGCGTCACGCCGTTCATGTTGCCGTCGGTGCGGGCCACCTGGTAGTAGCCGCCCGTGGCGGTCAGCGTGGTCGAGCAGGTACGTCCCAGCGGGATCGTGCCGACCACCGCGCGCGGATTCCAGCTGCTGCCGGACTGAACCACGTCATAGACCTGGGTGGCCGTCGTGCGCAGACCGCTGCCCGGGGGCGGCGGCACGGGCGTCGGGCTGGTCACGGTGATGCTGACCGACTGCGCGGCGCTCGCGCCCGCGACGGTGCGGGAAGCGACATTGCTGTTGTCCGACTCGGCGCCGGCCGAATTCACGGCGCGCACGGCGAAGTACCAGGTGCCGGGCGAGAGACCAGTGATGGTGGTGCTACGTGCGGTGATGTCGGAGACGGTCACGCTGTGGTTCAGCGACGAGGCGCTGGTGCCGTGAAGCACGCGGAAGCGCGCAAGATTCGTCAGATTCGTGCCATCCGTGTTGCGGGTCGGCGCGGTCCAGCTGATGCGCGCCGATCCGGTGCCCCACGTACAGGTGAGGGTGTACGTCGTGTTCGCATTGATCGCGGACAGCGTCTGCGTGCCCGAAGCGGCCTTGGTGCCCGACCAGCCCCCACTCGCCGTGCAACTCGTTGCCACCGGGTTGGTCGACCAGGTGAGAACCGGCGTCACGCTACCCGTGCCGGAGGTCTGATTCGCGCGCAGCGTCACCACGCCCGCGGTCTGCGCATGAGCCGTGCCCGAAAGAGCAACCAGCATGGCGGCGCCTACCCAACCCAAAAGTCGCTTGTGCATGTCGTCATCCCAGTTGAAACGTACTGTGGGAACTTTCGGCGAAGCCGCGCCGCACACGTAACGGGAGCTGCGCTTTCTGACGCGTCAGTTGCTGTGCGTTGATTGCGACAGTTAGTTACACGTCGGCCGATCACGACGCTCAATGGCCCGTTCACGGCGGTGAATCACGTTTATCGGGCGTCACCCTTCGGTGATTCCCGGTATCTGCGCTCGCGATGGAAATTCATGCAATGCGGGTGCGTGAAGTTGCACACATCGCGGGGTGACGTGAGACAGCGACAAAGCGCGCCGTTGTAGGAAGGGCGGCCCGGAGCGTGCATCTGCCGCCCCGGGCCGCGAGTCGATCCGCGTCAGTTGGCGCTCCAACTGAAGTTCGGGATTTCCGCGATGGGCGAGCCCACCTGGATGGTGATGAGCTTGTGAGAGGTGAGCTCGATCAGCTTCCAGTCGGTGGTGACGCGCGACACCGTCGCGTTCTCCACCGAGAACACTTCGATGGGCAGTCCCGTGAGACCTGCAACGTTCGTGGTCTCGAGCGGCTGGCCCCAGATCGCGAAGAGTTGGCCCAGCGTGAAGGTGCCCGGCGCAGGCGCTTCCACGTGGATCTTCCCGGTGTGATCGTGAGTGTGGATGTTGTAGAAGCAGCGGCCTCCGCCGGCCTGCGAGACGATGCCGATGTTCGACGGCACGGCCAGCGCGACGCCATTGAGGAAGATCGAGACGTGCGTGTGCACGTGGTAGGTCTCGATCATCTGTCCGCAGCTCAAGCCTTCGACGACCTGGCCGGTACCGCCCGCGGCCGTATTGCCGTCGGACCAATGCAGCGTGCCGATTTGTATGTCGTTGTCGTCGATGTTCGTGATGGTCGAGGACAGCGGTGGCACGGAGGGTGCGGGTGCCGGAGCCGGAGCCGGCGCGGGCGCTGGTGCCGGTGCGGGAGCCGGAGCGGGTGCCGGAGCGGGTGCCGGAGCTGGCGCGGGTGGCGGCGGCGCCGGTACGGGAGCGGGCGGGTTGCCGCCAGACGGCGGCGGAGTGTCGTCGCTGCCTCCACCGCAACCGGTCAGCAGTGCGAGCAGCGCACCGGCGGCGAGATGGCACGCGAGTTTCGAATCCTGATTCATGGGGTTCCCTGGGGATTGACTAACAACCGGGAGTTCACTGCGTCCGTGGGAACCCGGACACCGGAAGTCAGGGGAATCCGCAGGTCAGAAATGCTGACGTCGCCGTCGGACGACGGGTGTTAGGGGTTGAATTCGAAGAGACTGGAGGTCTTATTGGTAAAAAGGTTGTTAGGTGGTCGCGGAGGGCGGAGGGAGAGATTACTCGCCCGCTACACGGGCTCGCCCTTCGCCGGATCGATGGCGATGCACGGACCCGTGGGCACCAGCCGGCTCAGGGCCCAACGCGCCACGCGCGTTGGTTCAACGCGGATCGAAGTGGGCCCCTGGAGAGAAGGGGGTGACCGCGTTGTCGAACTCGCCCACCACACCGGATGCTGGTCACGAATACTTCGGAACATGACCGCGGCGGGCGAATTGAAATGAAAAGGCCCCGTTCGCCGGACGGCGAACGGGGCCTTTTCATTTCAATATGGCGCGCCCGGAGAGATTCGAACTCCCGACCACCTGGTTCGTAGCCAGGTACTCTATCCAGCTGAGCTACGGGCGCGCGGCTCAAAATTGAGGGCGCGAATCCTACCACAAGAAATTTTGCGACCGCGAAGAAAGATAAGCCGTTCTCCATCAAGGACTTAAGTGGTGCGTCGCCCCGGTCGTGGCGCGTTCTGCGTGCGGGACCGGCCCGCGAGCGGGGCCCCGGCTGCCCTGTTCCCTCCGGTGCCGAGCCAGCAGATCAGACCGAGGAACGACCGAAGTAGTTAGATTCCGCCTCATAACCGGGCGATTGCCTGTGGGCACCGTCCTTCCCTTTAGTAGGCGCACGCCTACAATCGTGCGGCAGCGCGGTTGCTAGAGTCGCGCCTCCCTCTCTCTCCACGTAGATTTTCAAGGTGGGCGCAATGGCCGACGGTCTGATCGCGAACGTACTCAAGAAAAACGGCAAGGAAATCCAGGCCGCCTGGGCGAAGGATCTCGCCTCGGCGCTGCCATCGGGCAAAGGCCGGATCTCGGCGAATGAACTGGAACAGCAGACCGCCGAGTTCCTGCGGCTGATCACCACTGCGGCCGAGCACACACGCGGCAGCGACATCGGCGGCGCGGAATTCAAACCCGTGCGCGAATTCCTCGAAGGCGTCTCGCGTTCGCGCGCGCTGCAAGGTTTCACCGCGGACGAAACCGCCACGTTCATCTTCTCGTTCAAGCGCCCGTTGTTCGCGCAGCTTCGCGCCGAAGCGGGCAAGGATGCAGACCGCCTCGCCGATGAGACCTGGCAGGCCACGACGCTGCTCGACGCGCTGGGCATGCACACCATCAAGACCTTCCAGAAGTCGCGCGAAGAGGTCATCAACCGTCAGCAGCGCGAGATGCTCGAGCTGTCCACGCCGGTGGTGAAACTCTGGGAAGGCATCCTGGCGCTGCCGATGATCGGCACGCTGGACTCGGCGCGCACGCAGGTGGTCATGGAGAACCTGCTGCAAAAGGTCGTCGACACCGGCGCGCAGATCGCCATCCTCGACATCACGGGTGTGCCCACGGTGGACACGCTGGTGGCTCAGCACCTCCTGAAGACGGTGACGGCGCTGCGCCTCATGGGCGCGGAATGCATCATCTCGGGCGTGCGTCCGCAGATCGCGCAGACCATCGTCCACCTGGGCGTGGACCTGCAGGGCGTGACCACCAAGGCGAACCTGGCGGATGCGCTGGCGCTCGCCCTCAAGCGCACGGGCAGCAAGCTGACTTAAATGGAACGCATCCCAATCCTGCGGATGGGCGAGTTCCTGCTCGTCACCATCCAGATCGACATGCACGATCAGCTCGCGCTGAAACTGCAGGATGACCTCACGTCGGCCATCCAGAAACACGCGAGCAGAGGTGTGCTCATCGACATCTCCACGCTCGAGATGGTCGATTCCTTCATCGGCCGCATGGTTTCCGACATCTCGGGCATGAGCAAGATCCTCGGCGCGGAGACGATCCTCGTGGGCATGCAGCCCGCGGTGGCGATCACGCTCGTGGAGCTGGGCCTGTCGCTGCCAGGTGTCGCCACGGCGCTGAACGTCGAACGCGGAATGGCGCTGCTGCGCGAGAAGATAGCTGCGGACGGCGCCCATGTCGGTGACTAGCGGCGAAGCGCCCCTCAAGTCCGAACAGGACATCGTGATGGCGCGCCAGATCGTGAGGAAACTCACGCAGGAGCTGGCGTTCTCGCTCGTGGACCAGACGAAGATGGTGACGGCGGCCAGCGAACTCGCACGCAATGCCTACACCTACGGCCGTGGCGGTGTCATGGTCTGGGAAAAGGTCCGTACGCCGGAGCGCAATGGTCTCAAGCTGCTGTTCGCGGACGAAGGTCCCGGCATCCCGAATCTCGAACTCGCGATGACCGACGGTTGGACCTCGGGCAATGGCATGGGCATGGGGCTCACGGGCGCAAAGCGGCTCGTGAACGACTTCGACATCGAGACGAAGGTGGGTGGCGGCACGCGCGTCACGATCACGAGATGGAAGTAGCGTTGAACTCCCTGCCAAACGCTGCTCAGCAGCGCTTCGTGATCGACGACCCGAGCAAGGTCGGCGAGGCGCGCCGCGCAGCGCAGTCGCTGGCGAACTACGAGTTCAGCGCCGAAGTCGCGGGCAAGGTGGCGATCGTTGCAACCGAGCTGGCCAACAACCTGCTGCTGCACGCGGGCGGCGGCGAGCTTCTGCTTCAGACACTGGGAACGGGCGACGGCGCCATCGTGGAACTGCTGTCCATCGACAAGGGTCCTGGCATGCCGGACGTGCAGGTCTGCCTCCGCGACGGTTACTCCACGGCAGGTACCCGCGGTGAAGGCCTGGGCGCGATCCGCCGGCTGGCGAACGATTTCGACATCTACTCCCATCCCGGCGAGGGCACGGTGGTGATGGCGCGCTTCGGCGAGTCGGGCGGACTACGCCATGGGGCGGTCAATCTACCGCTCGAAGGGGAGCTCGAGTGCGGCGACGCCTGGCACATGGCGACCGCGGAGAATTCCCTCGCATTGCTGGTCGTGGACGGGCTGGGCCATGGCGCCTTCGCGGCGGAAGCCGCGCGCGCGGCCACCCAGTTGTTTGCCGCCTCCCCCTTCGCCGCGCCGCAGGACTTCATGGCCCGCGCCAACGCGGTGATGTCGCGCACGCGGGGCGGCGCCGCGGCCTGCGCGCTCATCAAGGAAGGCGACATCTCGTACGCGGGCGTCGGCAACATCGGCGGAACGCTCGTCTCGCATGGACGATCGCAGGGCCTGGTCTCGCAGAACGGCACGCTCGGCATGGGCCAGCGCCGCAATCAGCAATTCCAGTATCGCGGCGAGCCCGGCACGCTTCTCATCATGCATTCGGACGGCGTCTCCGCTCGCTGGGATCTCAAGAATCGCGCGGATCTCATGATCTGCCATCCGGCGGTCATTGCAGGCGTGCTCTACCGGGACCATGGCCGGGCCAACGACGATTCCACGGTCGTGGTGGTCGCGCTGTGAGCGCGCCGGATCTCATGGGCCAGATCGCCGCGCGCGACGCGGAGATCGCGGCATTGCGCGAGGAGCTGGAAGAAACCAACAAGGGCGTGGTCGCCCTGTATGCCGAGCTCGATGACAAGGCGGCGCAGTTGCGCGACGCGAACGAGCTCAAGAGCAGGTTCCTCTCGTACATGAGCCATGAGTTCCGCACGCCGTTGACGTCGATGACCAGCATCACCGGCATCCTGCTCTCGCGGCTCGACGGCCCGCTCACCGATGAGCAGCAGAAGCAGGTGGAGTTCATCCGCGGCTCCACGCGAGAACTGACGGAGATGGTCAACGACCTGCTCGATCTCGCGAAGGTGGAAGCGGGCCGCATCACGATCTCGCCCGAGTGGTTCGAGATGGTCGATCTCTTCTCCGCGCTGCGCGGCATGTTCAAGCCCATCGTCCAGGCCGGTGCGGTTTCCCTGGTGTTCGACGAGCCCGAGACCGAGATCAAGCTCTTCACCGACGACAAGAAGCTGTCGCAGATCCTGCGCAACTTCATCTCGAACGCGCTCAAGTTCACCCAGACCGGCGAAGTGCGCGTGTCCGCGCGCCTCGTGGACGGCAGCGAGGTGGAATTCGCGGTCACCGACACCGGCATCGGCATTGCGCAGGAACACCTGGATACGCTGTTCAAGGATTTCGTGCAGCTCAACGTGCCGCTGCAGCGGCGGCTGCGCGGTTCGGGTCTCGGGCTCTCGCTCGCGGCCAAGTTCGCCACGCTGCTGGGCGGCCGCGTGGGCGTCGAGAGCGAGGTCGGCAAGGGATCGCGCTTCTGGGTGCGTCTGCCGATGAAGATCCCGGATGAGCTCGCATCGCAGGTGATGCCATGAGCTCCCCGCTCTCCCACGCCATCACACA
>JBKPPO010000058.1:0-22644 GCA_046733635.1 Pseudomonadota bacterium
GTGAGTTCGCCCGCAGTGACCGCCACGCCGGCGTCGCTCGCCAGCGTGACGACCGCGCCGCCGTCCGCGCCACCCGCGGAAGCGACGCCCGCGGCTGCGCCCGTGGAAACGACGCCGCCGGCCGTCGCCGCGCCGGCGCGCGAGATCCAGCTCCGGCTCGAACTGAGCGGCGAGAGCTGGGTCGAAGTGCATGATTCGCGCGGCGAACGCCTCTACGCCGATGTGGCGGGCGCCGGCAGCGTGCAGAACGTCACCGGGCGGGGACCTCTGCGCGTGTATCTGGGAAACGCCGCGGGCGTCGCCGTCGAAGTCGACGGTCAGCGCCGCGAGATTCCCGCTGGCGCGGCCGATGGGGAAGGCGCGCGTTTCGTCGTGAACCGCTCTGGCTCGCTCTCGCGGGCCCGTTGATTCCATAACTAACTAGTAGAAGATGAGCCGAAACATCCCGCCGGTCACCGGCATGAAAGACGTTCTCAGCGCCGACATCGGCCTGTGGCAGCACGTGGAGCGCCAGGCGCGCAGCGTCATGGACGCGTATGGCTACGAGGAGATCCGCGTGCCCGTCGTCGAGCACACGGACCTCTTCAAACGCGCCATCGGTGAATACACCGACGTGGTCGAGAAGGAGATGTACACCTTCACGGACCAGGGCGGCGATAGTTTGACGCTGCGGCCCGAGGCCACGGCCGGCATCGTTCGCGCGACCATCTCCAACGGCCTGCTGCGCGGCGCGCGCCTCAAGCTCTGGAGCCAGGGCCCGATGTTCCGCCACGAGAAGCCGCAGAAGGGCCGCTTCCGCCAGTTCAACCAGATCGACCTCGAGGCCATCGGCTTCGCGGGCCCCGACGTCGACATCGAAGTCATCGCGCTGAGCGCGCGTCTGTGGAAGCAGCTCGGCCTCACGCGCGTGAAGCTGCAGATCAATTCGCTGGGCACGCCGGAATCGCGCAAGGCGTATCGGGCGCTGCTGCAGGAGTATTTCCGGGGGCACCTCGACAAGCTCGACGAGGACGGCAAACGCCGCCTCGAAGGCAATCCGCTGCGCATCCTGGACAGCAAACATCCGCCGACCCAGGAAATCGTCAAGGACGCGCCGGTGCTCACCGAGCACCTGGACCCGGAATCGCATGCGCACTTCGCGGAGCTGCGCGCGGGTCTCGATGCGCTCGGAATCCCGTACACCGTGAACCCGCGGCTGGTGCGCGGGCTCGATTACTACTCGCGGACGGTGTTCGAGTGGATCACCGATGCGCTGGGCAGCCAGGACGCGATTTGTTCGGGTGGCCGCTATGACGGCCTGATCGCCCAATTGGGTGGGGATCCAACCCCCGCCATCGGCTTCGCGATGGGCGTGGAGCGCGTGGTGGAGCTGGTCCGGCTGGCGGGTGCGACGCCCGCGGCGCAACCTCCCGATGTCTTCGTCATGGCGCAAGGCGACGCGGCGCAACGCGCCGCCATGGCCCTCGCCGAGCGGCTTCGGGACGATTTGCCCGGCCGGGGCGTGCTCGTCCATTGCGGCTCGGCCAAGTTCAAGACACAGTTCCGTCGCGCCGACGAGTCGGGAGCCCGCGTGGCCCTGGTGATCGGCGAGGACGAATTGGCGCGTGGCGTGGTGGCTCTGAAGCCGCTGCGCGGCGCGGAGACGACGCAGAGTGAACATCCGCTGGCCGAAGTGAGCGCGCGGGTCACGGAGTTTTTGAGGAGATCGACGTGAGCGATTTGAACGAACAGGAGCAACTGGACCTGGTGAAGAGCAAGGTCCGGGAATTGTGGATTTATGTGGTGGCCGGCATTGCCATTGGCCTCGGTGGCCTGGCGGGCTGGAACTGGTACCAGGAGCGCCGCGAGGTGCAGGCGCAGACCGCGGCCGTTCGTTACGAGGACCTGGTCCAGGCCTTCGGCCGCAACGATTCGACTCGAGGCCTCGCGCTGCTCGAGGAACTCAAGGCCGACTACGCCTGGACGCCGTATCCCGCATTGGGCGAGCTCATCGCCGCACGCATTCATGTCGAGGCCAATGAACTCGACAAGGCCGCCGCCGGTCTCAAGTCCGTGATGGACACGGCCCACGACGATGAACTCAAGATGATCGCGCGCCTGCGACTGGCTCGCGTGTTGTCGGCGCAGGCCAAACACGACGAGGCGCTCGCGCTGCTCAAGATCGAGGACGCCGGTGAATTCGGCTCGCGCCTCGCCGACGTGCGCGGAGACGTGCTGCTGGCCAAGGGTGATCGTGCTGGCGCGCTCAAGGAATATCTCGCCGCGCGCCAGGACGAGAACGAAGGCCAGATCGACAACGACCTGCTGGATCTCAAGATCCGCGACCTGGGCGGCACGCCGCCGGAATCGACCGAGGCATCCTGATGAAATACCGCAGCCTTTTGCTGGTGGCCGCCGCTCTCGCGATCGTGGCCTGCGACTCCAAGGAGAAGAAGCTGGAAAAGCCGGCCGAGCTCACCGACATCAAGAGCCCGACCGTGCGCGTCCAGAAGCTCTGGGGCGCCAGCGTGGGCGGCGGTGGCAAGAAGCTGCGCCTGGGCCTGGGTCTCTCGCAGGTGGACAACCGCATCTTCGCGGCGGGACGGGACGGCGATGTCGCGGCCTTCGATCTCAAGACCGGCAAACAAGTCTGGCGCGCCGAGACCAAGCTGACGTTGTCGGGCGGCACGGGCGCGGGCAATGGCCTCGTGGCCGTGGGCTCCGCCGATGGCCAGGTGGTGGTGTTCGCGATCGAGAACGGCGCCGAGAAGTGGCGCGCGAACGTGAAGGGCGAAGTGCTGGCGGCGCCGGCCATCGCACAGAACGAAGTCATCGTGCGCACCGTCGACGGACGCCTGCATGGCCTCTCCCAGGCCGATGGCAAGGAACTCTGGTCGGCGGCCGAGCAGCAGATCCCGCGACTCACGCTGCGAGGCACCGCCGCGCCGGTCGTGGCTCGCGATCTCGCGCTGTCCGGTTTCGACAATGGCCGGGTGCTCGCCGTGAGCGTCGCCGATGGCGCCACGGTCTGGGACTCGCCGGTGTCGCCGGCGCACGGCCGCACGGAGCTCGAGCGCCTCAACGACATCGACGGCTCCGTGAAGATCGTCGGGGACGAAGTCTTCGTGGCCGGCTTCCAGGGCCGCGCCGCCATGTTGTCGCTCGAGTCGGGGCAGATCTGGTGGACGCAGGAGATCTCGAGCTACCGCGGCGTCGACGTCGATGACGACCAGATGTACGTGTCCACGTCGCAGGGCGACGTGGTGGCGCTGACGCGCCGCACGGGCACCGAGGTGTGGCGCAATCCCACGCTGGCGCGCCGCAGTCTCTCCGCTCCGGCGGCCGTGGGGGATTACGTCGTCGTCGCCGATCTCGAGGGCTACGTGCACTGGCTGGATCGCGCCACGGGCAACATCGTCGCGCGCACCAAGACGGGCGGCGATCGCGTCACCAACGCGCCGCTGTCGGTCGACGGCATCGTCTACGTGATCACCGACAAGGGCGACATCTCCGCGCTGCATGGCCTGCCGATCGCGGCGCGCGCCGCGAAGTCGGACGCCCCGGTGGACCGGTCGGCGACTTCGCCGGCCTCACCGCCGCCGGGCGGCTGATATCCTGCATCCGTTAGTTAGTTAGCTCGAGGATTACGGCCATGCTGCCGGTCATCGCCATCGTCGGGCGGCCGAACGTCGGCAAGTCCACCCTGTTCAACACGCTCACGCAGACGCGCGACGCCATCGTGGCGGACGTGCCCGGCGTGACGCGCGACCGCCAGTACGGTTACGGCAAGCTGGGCCCGGTGCAGTACGTGTGCATCGACACGGGCGGCCTCGTGGAGAATCCCAGCGGCATGGACGCGCTCATGCGCATCCAGACCGAACACGCCATCCGGGAAGCCGACCGTCTGCTGTTCATCGCCGACGCGAGGGCCGGCCTCACGCCGCAGGACATGTTCTTCGCGCGCGAGCTGCGCAAGTCGGGCAAACCCGTGTTCCTCGCGGTCAACAAGGCCGAGGGCATGGAGGCCGCGATCGCGGCTTCGGATTTCCATTCGCTGGGGCTCGGTGAGCCGCATGCCATCGCCGCGACACACGGTTACGGCTGCGAAGCGCTCATGGACATCGTGCTCGAGGGCTTCGAGGCGCCGCCGCCGCAGGACGAGGAGCCCGAAGACGGCCGCATCCGCATCGCGGTGATCGGCCGGCCCAACGTGGGCAAGTCCACGCTGATCAACCGGTTGATAGGCGAGGAGCGCGTGATCACGAGCGACGTCGCCGGCACCACGCGCGACAGCATCCTCGTGCCCTTCGAACGCGATGGCCGCCTGTTCACGCTGATCGACACGGCGGGCGTACGCCGCCGCGCCAAGATCGACGACGAGATCGAGCAGCTCTCCGTATCGAAGACGCTGCAGGCCATCGCCGAGGCGCACGTCGTCATCATGATGGTCGACGCGCACGATTCCATCGGCGAGCAGGACGCGAGCGTGCTCGGGCTGGCGCTGAACCGGGGGCGCGCGCTGATCCTCGCGGTGAACAAGTGGGACAACATCCCGAACGATCAGCGCGAAGAGATCAAACGACTGCTCACGCTGAAGATCGATTTCATCCCGTTCGCGCCCGTGCACTTCGTGAGCGCGCGACACGGCACCGGCGTCGGCGATCTCACGCACTCGATGATCCGCGCCTACGAAGCCGCGATGCGCAAGATGCCCACACCGCAGCTCACGAAGGTGATGGAGGCTGCGATGGTGCAGCACCAGCCGCCCATCGTGCGTGGCCGCCGCATCCGGCTCCGCTACGCGCACCAGGGTGGCCGCAATCCGCCGCGCATCGTGGTGCACGGCAGCCAGGCTGCGCACGTGCCCGAATCCTACAAGCGCTATCTCGCGAACGTGTTTCGCGAACGTTTCGATCTGTTCGCCACGCCGGTCGCCGTGGAATTCCGCAGCGATGTGAATCCCTTCCTCAAGGACAAGCCTAAGGAAAAGCGCGGTCTCAAGACTTCGCAGAAGGAGCGCAGGGACAGACGTATCGCGAAAGATCGCGCGAAGCGGCCGGCGAAGAAAAAATAGCATCACGTTCATGAACGCCGCCGCCTCGGCGGCGTTTTTCTCGTGGCGAGAATCCGTCGAAGATAGCGCTTTCATCCTCGCGAACGTCTTTCGCGCGCGCGAATACTCCCGCCGTGATCCGCGCACAAGCATGACGAACTGTCAGTCGCAGTTTGCCTACATTCTCATTCGTGATCTGCGCGACGCTTGAATTGTCCCGAAGACGGGAATAGCTTCGGCCTCACGCGCAGGTCTTGCCATGGATGGCACACCGACCCTGGAAGATCCTGCAGATGGAAAGAAGTTGAGCGAAGCGGCCGCAGGACCGCTCGCCGGACAGGGAGCAGTGCAGGATGCACATCTTCTTCGCGCAGTGGGGACATTCCCCGTTTCCCAGCAAAAGGGGACGCGCCTCGCCGCGTTCGATTTTGTCGGGCGAGGCACGTCCCCTTTTGCCCGGAAACGGGGAACGGCCCAAAGCGGACTGTCCCCATCAACTCGCCTCTGTGGGCTCTCCCCTAGCTACTCAACCGTAACGGGAGATTTATGAATCGCTCATCGAAAATGATCGCGATCGCCCTCGCGATTTGCATTCCGGCCGCGGCCGGCGCCGCCGATGCCGGCTTCACCGATCGAATCATCGTCAAGTATCGCGGCGGATCCGCGGTCTCCGCGGCTGCGCAGACCGCGCAGGTCCGCGGCACCGACGCGGCCGCCTCGCGCGTGGGTGTGGCCCTGGAACGCGTGCGCACCACGGCGCTGGGCTCGCAGGTGCTCAAGGTGAATCGTGCGTTGTCCGTGCGCGAAGCCGAACGGCTCGCGGCCGACATCGCGGCCAGCGATCCCAACGTCGAATACGCGGAGCCCGATCTGATCCTTCGCAAGACCTTCACGCCCAACGACACGCGATACAACGAGCAATGGCACTACTTCGAGGCCACGGGCGGCATCAATCTCACCTCCGCGTGGGACAAGGCCACGGGTGCGGGCGTGGTCACGGCCGTCATCGACACGGGTTACCGCCCGCACGCCGATCTCAACGCCAACATCCTGCCGGGCTACGACTTCATCTCGGACACCTTCGTCTCGAACGACGGCAACGGCCGCGACAGCGACGCCAGTGATCCTGGCGACTGGATCAATCCGGGCGAATGCGGTCCTGGCGATCCCGCCGTCTTCGAAGCCAGCAGCTGGCACGGCACACACGTGGCGGGGACCATCGCCGCGGTGACCAACAACTCGAGCGGTGTTGCGGGTGTGGCCTACGGCGCCAAGGTCGTTCCCGCGCGTGTGTTGGGCAAGTGCGGCGGTTACACCTCCGACATCGCCGACGCGATCATCTGGACCTCGGGCGGCAGCGTCTCCGGCGTGCCCGCGAATGCCAACCCCGCCAAGGTGCTGAACATCTCGCTGGGTGGCAGCGGAAGTTGCGGCACGACCACGCAGAACGCCATCAACGGCGCGCGTTCGCGCGGCGCGGCGGTGGTGGTCGCGGCGGGCAACAGCAATGCCAACGCAGGAAACTTCACGCCGGCGAACTGCACGGGTGTGGTGACGGTCGCAGCCACGGGCCGCAATGGCGGCAAGGCCTCGTACTCGAACTTCGGCGCAACCGTGGAAGTCGCGGCGCCCGGCGGCAGTGGCGGCGCGAACAGCGTGTTGTCCACGCTCAATGCGGGCTCCACGAATCCCGGCGCGGACAACTACGCGTTCTACAACGGCACGTCGATGGCGACGCCGCACGTCACCGGCGTGGTGGCGCTGCTGTTCCAGGCCAAATCCTCGCTGACGCCAGACCAGGTCACGAGCATCCTGCAGAGCACCGCGCGGGCTTTTCCGGCCACGTGTTCGCAGTGCGGCTCGGGCATCGTCAATGCCAACGCCGCAGTGGATGCGGCGCTGGGAACGGTGCCGCCCGTGGATCCGCCGGGCACGATCGCGGAGGCCGAGCCTAACAACTCGCGCGCCGGGGCCCAGATCGTGTCCACGGACAACACCACGGTCAACGGCACCATCGGCAGCAATTCGGACAACGACTACTACCGCGTGAGTCTGCCCGCGGGCCGTACGCTCGTGTCCACGCTGCAGCCGAATGCATCGTCGGACTACGACCTGTACGTCTACAACAGCAACGGTACGTTGTTGGGCGGCAGCGAGAACGGCACGGGCGCGGCGGACGTCGTGAGTGTCACCAACACCGGATCCGGCGCGCTCGTGCGTTATATCCGCGTGGTGCGCTGGAGCGGCGGCACGGGCGCCACCAACGGGCGCTACACGCTCAATCTCAACTGGTGAGTGAAAAGGGGCGGGGCCGGCGATCGCCGGCCTCGCCCCTCGACCTCAGTAGCTCGACTTCGGCCTGGACGACGTGTTGCGCTGGAATTCGCGCTTGCTCACGTAGCCGTCGGAATTGCCGTCGAGGCGGTCGAAGTTGTCGGACAACGCGGTGCCGGACAATTCCTCCTGGCTCAACTGGCCATCGGCATCCTTGTCCAGTTTGTCGAAGGTACTGGTCTCTTTTCCACCCGAGCGCGAATCTTCTTCGGCGAATGCGGCGGTGGACGTCAATGCTGCGGCACACAGCAGGGCGAGCGGATATTTCATGGCGATCTCCAGAGGTTCGGTGCAGACCCGGCCCTGAAGGGACGAACTACTCGCGCGGAGGTTCCGCCGCGATCGCGCGCGCGGCGCATCCGGGGCGCAGTCCGACAGCGGCGCGCGCTGCTCAGTTCGCCGGCTTTTTCTTCGGCGGTGCGGGAGGCGCCAGGAACAGCGCCGGATCCACCATCGTTCCGTTCAGCGCCACACCCCAGTGCAGATGCGGCCCCGTGACGCGGCCCGTCGCGCCTACGTCCCCGATCACCTCGCCCAGCTTCACCTGCTGCCCGACTTCGACGCGGGTCTTCGAGAGGTGGCAGTACATCGTCACGAGACCTTGGCCGTGATCGATCATCACGTTGCCGCCATTGAAGTAGTAGTCACCCACGTCCACCACGGTGCCCGCGAGCGGCGCCTTGATGGGTGTGCCCGTCGGCGCCGCGATGTCCATGCCGCTATGCGGCCGGCGCGATTCGCCATTGAATACGCGTCGCAGCCCGAACGAACTGGAACGGGGGCCGGGCACGGGTTGAGCCAGCCGCAACGTCGCCGGCGCATCGGGCGTGAAGGCGTCGAGCGCCGCGCGCACCTTTTTCTGTTCGCGTGCGATGCGCTCTTCGTTTTCGGGTGAGGGATTCACCATCGCGGGCGCGACCTTGAGCTGCTGTGTGCGGTATTGCTTGGGGTGGACCTTGAACGAGAGCTCGCGCGCATCCGCGCCCGGCTGCTGCACGTTCACCGAGTAGTCTCCCGGCTCCGTGTCCAGCGAAATCCCGACGATGGCCAACCAGCCCGCGTTCTCGCGCACCACCATGACGGGCGCGTCCTTGTAGGTGACCACGGGGCGCTCGTCGATCCCGCCCGGGATCTTGAACGTCACGACACCGCCGGGCACCGCTGCGACACGCGGCGCGACGAACGTGGCCGCAGCGGCATTGCCCGCAAGTACGAGGCAGGCGAGCAGGCAGGCGAACATCGAGCGGCTATTCATCAGCGTCCTTCAGTGTTTGTTTGACGATGGCGCGCAGCCGGCCTTTGGCGAGTCGCGCTTCGATTTCGGCGCCGGGCGACACATCGGCGGCATCGCGCAACAATCCGCCGTCGGCGCGATGGACCACGGCGAAGCCACGCGCCAGCGTGGCGAGCGGGCTCACGGCGTTCAACGTGCGGGCGGCGAGCGCGAGCCGCTGATCCAGCGCGTTCAAACTACCCGACATCACCGAGTCCAGCCGCTGGCGAAGTGCGGCGGCGCGGGCGCACAGCGCTTCGAGCCGATGACGCGGATTCTCGCGCCACAGCCGCGTGCTCAGCGTCTCGAGCTTCTGCTGGCGGGCCAGCAGATTGCCGCGTAGCGCGGAGCGCAATCGCAGGTCGAGATCGTCGAGACGCTGTGTGTGCTGGGCGAGCTTCGCGCCCGGGTGGGAGATCTGCAGCCGGCGGCTCAGTGCCGCGAGCTCCAGCGCCTTCGCACGGAATGCCCGGCCCATCGCGCCCGCGAATCGCGCTTCGAGCTGCGTCAGCGCCTCCAGCCACGCGGACTTGTCGGGCACCGCGGCCAGCGCCGCGGCCGAAGGCGTGGGCGCGCGGACGTCGGCGACGAAGTCGGCGATGGTCACGTCCACTTCATGGCCCACGCCGGAAATCGTCGGAATGCGGCAGGCAGCGATCGCGCGGGCCACGCGCTCGTCGTTGAAGCACCAGAGGTCTTCGAGCGATCCGCCGCCACGCGCCACGAGCAGTACATCGCATTCAGCGCGTCGCGACGCGCATTCGATGGCGCGCACGATTTCGGGGACCGCGGCCGCGCCCTGCACGGCGGTGGGATAAACGAGCACGGCCGCGGCGGGGAACCGCGCCTTCAGCACTCTCAATATGTCGTGAATGGCCGCGCCCGTAGGCGAGGTGACCACGCCTATCCGTCGCGGCACGGCCGGCAGCGGCCGCTTGCGATCGGCGGCAAACAAACCTTCCGCCGCCAGCCTGGCCTTGAGCTTCTCGAATTCGCGCTTGAGCGCGCCTTCGCCGGCTTCTTCGAGATGCTCGACGATGAGCTGGTATTCGCCGCGCGGCTCGTACAGCCCCACGCGCGCGCGCGCCAGGACTCGCAGACCATCCTTGGGCCGGAATCTCAGCAGGGAATTGCGCTGCCGCCACATCGCGCAACGGACCTGCGCCTGGGCGTCCTTGAGCGAGAAATACCAGTGTCCGGAGGCGGGCGCCGCGAAATTCGACAATTCCCCTTCGAGCCACAACACGGGCAGGCCGGATTCCAGCAGCAGCCGCACCTCTTTATTGAGGCGTGACACGGTGTAGACGTCGCGTTCGCGCGCAGTCGCGGGGATTGGTGGCGGAGGGTCGAAGGAAAACTCCATGAACTGGATTGTCGGCCGGGGAGGGGATGCGTACAATCCCGCATCGTCGGCTACCCCCTGACACTCCCATGCGAATCCTTGAAGAAGCGTTGACCTTCGACGACGTTCTTTTAGTCCCGGCTTACTCGGAAATCCTCCCGCGCGAAGTCGATCTCGGCACGCGACTCACCAAGGGCATCAAGCTCAATCTCCCGCTGGTATCCGCCGCAATGGATACCGTCACCGAGGCCCGCCTGGCCATCACCATGGCCCAGGAAGGTGGCATCGGCATCATCCACAAGTCGATGACCGTCGCGGGGCAGGCTGCCGAAGTCGCCCGCGTGAAGAAGTTCGAGAGCGGCGTGATCCGCGATCCGATCACGGTCGCGCCCGACATGACGATCCGCCAGGTCATCGAACTAACTAGATCCAAGGGCATTTCCGGTGTGCCGGTGGTCTCGGGTTCGAAGGTCATGGGCATCGTCACGCACCGCGACCTGCGCTTCGAGGAGAAGCTCGACGCGCCCGTGTCTTCGGTCATGACGCCGAGAGAGCGGCTCGTCACCGTTCGAGAAAATGCGCCGAAGGAAGAAGTTCTCCTGCTGCTGCACAAGCACCGCATCGAGAAGGTGCTGGTCGTCAACGGCGACCAGGAACTGCGCGGCATGATCACCGTGAAGGATTTCCAGAAGGCGAAGGAATTCCCGCGCGCGTGCAAGGATCCTTCCGGTCGCCTCCGCGTCGGAGCCGCCGTCGGTACCGCCGCGGATACGCTCGAACGCGTCGCGGCGCTGCGCGAAGCGGGTGTGGATGTCGTCGTGGTGGATACTGCGCACGGCCATTCGAAGGGAGTACTCGACACGATCAGGCAGATCAAGGCGAAGTACGGCGACCTGCAGGTCATCGGCGGCAACGTCGCGACGGCCGAGGCCGCGCGCGATCTCGTGAAGGCCGGCGTGGATGGCATCAAGGTGGGCATCGGCCCGGGTTCCATCTGCACGACGCGCATCGTGGCGGGTGTGGGTGTGCCGCAGATTTCCGCGGTGTCGAATGTGGCGGGCGCGGTCGAGAACCAGGTGCCCGTGATCGCCGATGGCGGCATCCGCTTCAGTGGTGATGTCGCCAAGGCCATCGTGGCGGGCGCGGACGCGGTGATGATCGGCGGCCTGTTCGCGGGGACCGAAGAATCTCCGGGCGATGTCGAGCTGTATCAAGGCGCTTCTTACAAGGCGTACCGCGGCATGGGCTCGCTGGGCGCCATGAGCGAGCGCCACGGCTCAGCGGATCGCTACTTCCAGGACACGGCGTCGGAACTCGAGAAGCTGGTGCCGGAAGGCGTCGAAGGACGCGTGCCTTACAAGGGCAGCCTGGTGTCGATCCTGCATCAGCTCGCCGGCGGCCTGCGCGCCGCGATGGGATACACGGGCAGCAAGAGCATCTCCGAGATGCGCTCGCGGCCGAAGTTCGTGCGTGTCACCGGCGCGGGCATGCGCGAGAGCCACGTGCACGACGTGCAGATCACCAAGGAAGCGCCGAACTACCGCGTTTCCTGAGAGCATCGCCAGGATGTCGGGGGCGCTCGCGGCGCCCAAAAAATTTTGAGGCAAAAATGAGCAGCGCTGTGGCCCCCGCGACGAACCCGCAAACCGACATCCACTCCTCGCGCGTCCTGATCCTCGATTTCGGCGCGCAGTACACCCAGCTCATCGCGCGCCGCGTGCGCGAGCTCGGCGTCTTCTGCGAGATCCATCCCTGGGACATCTCGAGCGACGACGTCCGCAAGTGGAAGCCCACCGGCATCATCCTCTCCGGCGGGCCCGAGTCCGTCACGGACAAGGAACCGCCGCGCTCGCCGCAGAGCGTGTTCGAGCTCGGCGTTCCCGTGCTCGGCATCTGCTACGGCATGCAGACCATGGCCGCGCAGCTCGGCGGCCGTGTCGTGAACTCCAACAAGCGCGAGTTCGGCTACGCCGAAGTCACGCAGGTCACGGCCAACAAACTCTTCGACGGCGTGTTCGACCGCAAGGACGGGCAGGGCCGCGGCGTGCTCGACGTGTGGATGAGCCACGGCGACAAGGTGGACACGTTGCCGCCGGGTTTCACCGCCGTCGCCAGCTCCGGCAACGCGCCGCTGGCCGCGATGGCCGATGAATCCCGCAAGTTCTACGCCGTGCAGTTCCATCCCGAAGTCACGCACACGCTGCAGGGCAAGACGCTGCTCGAGCGTTTCGTGCGCGAGATCGCGGGCTGTGAGCCGCTGTGGAGCGTGGGCAACATCATCGAAGACGCGATCGCGCGCGTGCGCGCGCAGGTGGGCAAGGGCAAGGTGCTGCTCGGCCTGTCGGGCGGCGTGGATTCCTCCGTCGTCGCCGCGCTGCTGCACAAGGCCATCGGCGATCAGCTCGTCTGCGTGTTCGTGGACCATGGCCTGTTGCGCCTCAACGAAGGCGACGCCGTCATGGAGATCTTTGCCCGCAACCTCGGCGTCAAAGTCATCCGCGTCGACGCCGAACAACGTTTCCTCGATGCGCTGCGCGGCGAGAACGATCCCGAGCGCAAGCGCAAGATCATCGGCGCCGAGTTCGTGAAGGTGTTCGACGAGGAGTCGCACAAGCTCGAAGGCGTGGACTTCCTCGCTCAGGGAACTATCTACCCGGACGTCATCGAGTCCGCGGGCTCCAAGACCGGCAAGGCGCACGTGATCAAATCGCATCACAACGTCGGTGGGCTGCCGCCGAACATGCGCCTGAAGCTCGTCGAGCCGCTGCGCGAACTGTTCAAGGACGAGGTGCGCAAGCTCGGCGTGGAGCTCGGACTGCCGCGCGAGATGGTGTATCGCCATCCGTTCCCGGGTCCGGGTCTCGGTGTGCGCATCCTGGGCGAGGTGCGCAAGGACTATGCGGACCTGCTGCGCCAGGCGGATCACATCTTCATCGAAGAGCTGCGCCGGCATGATCTGTACGACAAGACCAGCCAGGCGTTCGCCGTGTTCCTGCCCGTGCGCTCGGTGGGCGTGATGGGTGATGGCCGGCGGTATGACTATGTCGTGAGTCTGCGCGCCGTCGAGACCATCGACTTCATGACCGCGCATTGGGCGCGGCTGCCGTATGACTTCCTCGACATCTGCTCGCGCCGCATCGTCAACGAGGTGAAGGGCATTTCGCGCGTGGTGTACGACATCTCGGGAAAGCCGCCCGCGACCATCGAGTGGGAGTGAGGGCGCCGCCGCAAGGTAGAATGCGCCCCGTTTGCCGCTGCATCCCGTTTCCTAGCCAGACTTCCAACTGACAAACCTACGCAGTAAATCTTCGTGAACCCCATCATCATCTACACCAAGACCGACGAAGCCCCGGCCCTCGCCACTTATTCGCTGCTGCCCATCGTGAAGGCCTTCACGAAGCACGCAGGCGTCGAGGTGGAGACACGCGACATCTCGGTAGCCGCGCGCATTCTTGCCGCCTTCGCCGACCGTCTGCCGGCGCAGCAGAAGCAGTCCGACCACCTCGCCGAGCTCGGAGCCCTGACGCTCAAGCCCGAAGCCAACATCATCAAGCTGCCCAACATCTCGGCGTCGGTGCCGCAGCTCAAGGAGGCCATCGCCGAGTTGCAGGCCCACGGGTACGCCGTGCCCGACTATCCCGAAGCGCCCGGCAACGAGGCGGAGAAGGAAACCAAGGCGCGCTACGACAAGGTCAAGGGTTCGGCCGTGAACCCGGTGCTGCGCGAGGGCAACTCCGATCGCCGCGCACCGAAGGCCGTGAAGGACTACGCGCGCGCACACCCGCATTCCATGGGCAAGTGGGAGTCCACCTCGAAGACCGCTGTCGCCACCATGGGTAAGGACGACTTCTTCTCCAACGAGAAGAGCATCACTCTCGCCGCCGCCACCACCGCGCGGATCGAGTTCCTCCCGGCCGGCGCCGCTGAGGCCAAGGTCCTGCTCCCGAAGCTGCCCCTCAAGGCCGGCGAGATCCTGGACGCCACCGTCATGCGCAAGGCCGCCCTGTTGGCCTTCTATGAGCAGCAGATCGCGCGCGCCAGGAAGGAGGGCGTGCTCTTCTCGTTGCATCTCAAGGCGACGATGATGAAGGTCTCGGACCCCATCCTCTTCGGTCACGCCGTCCGCGTCTATTTCAAGGACCTCTTTGCGCGGCACGACGCCACCTTCACGGCGTTGGGCGTGGACCTCAACAACGGCTTCGGCGACCTGCTCGAAAAGATCGCCAAACTACCTGCGGACCAGAAGTCCGCCATCGAGGCCGACATCCAGGCGGCCTTTGCCGCAGGCCCTGTGGTGGCCATGGTCAACTCCGATCAGGGCATCACCAATCTGCACGTGCCTTCGGACGTCATCATCGACGCGTCCATGCCGGCCATGATTCGCGCGGGCGGCAAGATGTACGACACCGCGGGCAAGCTGCAGGACGCGCTGTGCGTGATTCCGGACAGCTCTTATGCGGGCATCTATTCCGCCACGATCGACTTCTGCAAGAAGCATGGCGCCTTCGATCCGAAGACGATGGGTACCGTGCCGAACGTCGGACTCATGGCCCAGGCCGCCGAGGAATACGGCTCGCACAACAAGACCTTCGTGGCTGCCGCTGCCGGCACCTTCCGCATCGTCGACGAGACCGGCCGGGTGTTACTCGAACACGCAGTGGCCGAAGGCGACATCTGGCGCGCCTGCCAGACCAAGGATGCGCCGGTGCAGGACTGGGTGAAGCTGGCGGTGAATCGCGCCCGCCTCTCGAGCACGCCCGCCATCTTCTGGCTGGACAAGAACCGCGCTCACGACGCGCAGATCATCGCCAAGGTCGAGAAGTACCTCAAAGACCACGACACCACCGGGCTCGATCTGCGGATCATGGCGCCTGCCGCTGCCTGCGAAGCGACGCTCCTGCGCCTCAAGGCGGGCGAAGACACCATCAGCGTCACGGGCAACGTGCTGCGCGACTATCTCACCGACCTGTTCCCCATCCTCGAAGTCGGCACCAGCGCCAAGATGCTTTCGATCGTGCCGCTCATGAATGGCGGTGGACTCTTCGAGACCGGCGCCGGCGGCTCCGCACCCAAACATGTGGAGCAGTTCCTCCAGGAGAACTACCTGCGCTGGGACAGCCTCGGCGAGTTCTTCGCGCTGGCTGCCAGCTTCGAGCACTTGAGCATCGTGAGCCGGCATGCACGCGCCAAGGTGCTCGCCGACACGCTGGACCAGGCCAACGGTCGCTTTCTCGAAACCGACAAATCGCCGGGCCGCAAGCTCGGCACGATCGACAACCGCGGCTCGCATTTTTACCTGGCGCTTTATTGGGCCCAGGCGCTGGCCGCTCAAACCGATGACGCCGGACTCGCCGAGATCTTCAAACCGGTTGCGCAGAAGCTGACCGCGGCCGAACAGCAGATCGTCTCCGAGCTGCTGGCGGTGCAGGGCAAGCCCACGGACGTCGGTGGGTACTACCAGCCCGACGACGCCAAGGCAGCCGCCGCTCTGCGCCCCAGCAAGACGTTCAACGACATCCTCGCGGGGATCTGAAGTCTTTCGAGAAGATTATCGAGTGGAAGTGCGGTCATCGATGCGAAACGTGGCCGCATCGGCATGGCCCTGCGTGCGGGGCACGATGCAAGCCTTCGCGCAGGCGCATGCGCCCGGCGTGCGCCTGCGCGAAGCAACGAAATTCGCGAAGCCGTGATGCGTTACCGGTCGCGGGCTGCGCTGCTCACGGCATCGCGATGCCGTCGATGCTCTCCCACCGGATCACGATCCTGCCGAACTCCTGACTGCGCAGCTCGACGAACTTGCCCGGCTCGATCTTCGTGACCGCGCCGCCGACGGTCTGCCCGTTCACATAAAGCGTGACGCCGCGCTTGCTGGCCAGCGCCGCAGTGAAAGCGTCTTCGAGCGCCTTCGAGGGCTCCGCCGCGGAAGCCGTCATCGCCGTGCCGGCGAGAACCATTGCCAGGAGAATCGTTCGCATGCGTTGACCTGTTGTTGTTGGTGCCGAACGGCGCCGAGTATGCTGCCGGCCCCCGGGGCTGTACAGTTGCGGCCGCGCCGGATCTGGCCGGGCCGAGAACAAGAACAACAAGATGAAATGGCTTGCATCGATATTCGTGGGGCTCTGCGCGGCGCCGCTCGCCGCGATCATCGTAGGCACGGCTGCGGATTCCTGGGCGACCTGGCTGCGTGTGTCTTCGCGCGAAGGCGCAGCGGGTTACTGGGTCGTGATGATGGCGCTGCTCGCGGCCGTCGTCGCGCTGATCGCCGGCATCGCCATCGCGCGAGGATGGCTGCTCGCGGCGCCTGATTTCTGGAGCGCGCTCGGCGCCACGGTGGGATCGGTCGGCGCCATCACGCTGGTGATCACGGGGCTCGTCTGGCTCAGCGCCGACCACCCGCCCCGGATCGATGGCCGCCGTCTCCAGATCGAAGCGGAGGTCCGATTTCCCGCGGGTACGACAGTGGACTCACTGAAGGCCGCGACTCCCTATCTGTCGATCGTGCGTGTCGATTCTCGCGACTCGCGCGGGTCGGGCAACTTCGGATTCGAAGCGGCTCGCGAAACCGAAGGGCATCTCGTCGTTCCCGTCACGCTCGATCTGTACACGAGCGCGAAGCGGAAGATCTTCCACCTCGAATCCCCGGATGGACGGCACGCGGATTTTCCCATCGGTTTCGGTTCGAAGCCGGAGCGCAGGGACCTCGAGTGGACGCCCTGGATACCGGCGGAGGCGGGCGCTCCTCATGCGATCCGCTACCGCGTGGTGGTAGTGGCGCCGCTGCCGCCCCCGTTGACCCGCGAGCAGCAGGAAGCCGAAGCGGACGCGCAACAGGAAGCGGCGATGCGCGCGCTCGCACCCGATGCTCCGCTCGCGCAATGGCTGGTGTTCACGCGCTACGGCGTGCCGCAGCCGCGCATCGAAGCCGCGATCGCGGCGATCCGCGCGCGGCCAAACTACCTCGCCGACATGTCGGCGGAGATGCTGGCCGGCGAACACGAGCCGAGCCGGGATGCCTTGCGCGCCTTCGAGCACATCCGACCGCCGCCGGCGGAACTTGCTCGGCCCGTCGCCGAAGTGGGCTCCCGGATCGCGACGGCGTTGCGCGACCTCGAGCAGGAATCGCCGGACAGCGAGGGTTTCAACGATCGCATGGCCGCCATCTCGACGCGCTTCTCCGCGTGGATGGTGGCGACGCGCGCACTCCAGGAACCCGGGCTCGCGGACTTCACCCCGCAACTCCAGGCGATCATCGAGCCGGCGCGCCGCCTGAGTCACCTCGAGGCGATACGAATCGACGTGGTACGTGTCGCGAGCTTCTATCTCAACAAATGGGCCGGCATCGCGCCGTTGCCCACCGATCCGCCGCCACGCTGATGGACATGCCCACGCTGCAAGCGGCCATCGAGGCGCCGTCGCCCGCCACGCGCGCGCTGTTGTTCGCGCATCTCGCGAACTCGAAGGCCGCGGTACGCGCAAAGGCGGCCGAGGGTCTGCTGAAACTCTATGCACCGCAGCCGCATCGTCCGGGACTTGCGCGTGATTTCGGCAGCGAACCGGAGGCGATCCTCTCGCGTTCCCTCGTCGAACTCCGCGAGCTCATCGGAGAGCCCGAAAGCCCGCACTGGAAGAGATTCGTCGCGAGTCTCGAGATGACGATGGACGCCTGGCGCGACGGGACGGGTTATGACCTCGCGGCGCTGGCCGCGATGAGCGAGCTCGAGCGCGGCGCCATACGCGAGATGATCGCGACGCGACTCGGCAACCACAATCGCGGCGCGGATTGGCGCGATCTCGAAGCGGCGGCGGAGTTGGGACTGACGGAGGCGATCGCGCAACGTGCGGATGACGACGATCCGCAGACCCGTTTGCGGGTCAAGGAGGCATTGGGCGATTCCGACGCGGTGATCGCCGAACTCTGCGCAACGATCGCGAGCAGTCCCGATGCGGACGCCGTGTCGAAAGCGCTCGATCATGTGACGAATCATCCCACCGATGCCGTCAAGCAGGCCGTCATCACGCGCGTGCGGATGGTCGATTCGCAGTTCATCTACGCATCGATGGTGATGCTCGAAGTCTTCGGCGGCGTGGATGATGCCTTCGCGGAGCGCCCCTTCCTGTTCCAGGTGCAGCGGCAGGGCCGCGACGGCGAGCTGATGCGGCAACTGATCGGCCGGGTCGACGGACGAGCTCTCACTTCGAGCTGAGGGACCTCGCGACTTTCGTATGAGTGCGGTCCGCCCAAGCTTCCCGGTGTCCGCGATAAACTTCGCGGCATGACAACACCCAGCAGCACCGGATTTCGTCCCCGTGAACGAAGCTTCCTCTCGCTCTCGATAGCCGCGCTGCTCGCGGCCTGCTCGACTCCTGCGGAGTTGCCGAAGGTCTCGCCGGCGCCTGCAACGGCCGCCGCTGAACCCGCCGGCCCGCCGCCATCCAGGGCACTTTCGCCGCAAGCCTCCATCGGCACCATGCAGCTCCCGCCGGGTTACAGCCTCGAGCCGGTGCTCACGGAGCCGCACATCGCCGAGCCCGTCATGGTCGCCTTCGACGGCAACGGCCGCATGTACGTGGCCGAGATGCGCACCTATATGCTCGACGCAGACGCCACGGGTGAGCAGGAACCCGTCAGCCGTGTCTCGCGCCATGAGGACACCGATGGCGACGGCGTCTACGACAAGCACACCGTGTTCGCCGACAAACTACTGCTGCCGCGCATCCTGCTGCCGCTCGACGATCGCGTCATCATCGGCGAGACCAACACCGACAACCTGCACATCTACCGCGACTCGGACGGCGACGGCGTCTCCGACGAAAAATCCTTGTGGTACGAAGGCGGGCCGCGCGGCGGCAACATGGAGCACCAGCCGAATGGCCTCGTCTGGGCCATGGACAACGGCCTGTACTCCACCTACTACGACTACCGCCTGCGCGTCGGCGCCGACGGCCAGGCGATCAAGGAGCCGATACCCGTCAACGGCGGCCAGTGGGGACTCACGCAGGATGACTGGGGCAAGGTCTGGTTCGTCAATGCCGGCAACGAAACCGGCCCCGTGCATTTCCAGCAGCACATCCTCTACGGGCAGTTCTCGGCGCCCGACGAACACATCGGCCAGTACAAGGTAGTTTGGCCGATCGCGCGGGTGCCCGATACGCAGGGCGGCACCGGCCAGCTCCGCGCGGACAACACGCTCAACCACTTCACCGCCACGTGTGGCCAGGACATCTTCCGCGGCGATCGCCTGCCGGCGGATCTGCGTGGGAACCTGTTGTTCGCCGAGCCCGTGGGCCGTCTCATCCGGCGCACGCTGGTCACGGTGGACGATGGCGTCACGAAACTCGCCAACGCCTACGAGAAGGAGCAGGGTGAGTTCATCCGCGCCACCGATCCGCTGTTCCGCCCCGTGAACATGGTGACCGCGCCGGACGGCACTCTTTATATCGTCGACATGTACCGCGGCATCATCCAGCAGGGCAACTGGACGCGGAAGGGCAGCTATCTGCGCGAGCAGATCGAGGCCCACGATTTCCAGTACGAGATCGGCAAGGGCCGCATCTACCGTCTGCGCCACGAGGGTTTTGAGCGTGGCCCAACGCCGCGCATGCTCGATGAGTCGCCGGCGCAGTGGGTCGCGCACCTGTCGCATCCGAACGGCTGGTGGCGCGACACCGCGCAGAAGCTGCTCGTCCTGCGTGGCGACAAGAGTGTCGTGCCGGCGCTCGCGAAGCTTGCCGGCGCCGTGGCCCCGGACCCGCGCCCCCGCCTGCATGCGATGTGGACGCTCGAAGGGCTGGGCGCTCTCGACGACAAGCTGATCCAGCGCGCACTCCAGGACGCCGAGCCGCAGGTGCGCATGGCCGGCCTTCGCCTCGCGGAGTTGCACGTCGCCGCCAGGTCCAAGGGCAGCGCCATGCTGACCACCGCCATGCAGCGTGCCCTGAAGGACGCCGATCCGCGCGTGACGATCCAGTCCATGCTGTCCGTGCGTCGCGCGGGGTTACCCGACGCGCAGAAGATCATTCAGGCGACCGCCGAGACGACGAAGTCCGCCGGCGTGTACGCGATCAACGAGCAACTGTGGGACGCCGCCAACAACGAAGACCCGGAGCTCATCCGGCTGCTCGGTGTGAACGGGCTCAAGTCGTATCGCGCGGGCAGCACGCTGTACGGCTCGCTGTGTTTCGCCTGCCACGGCACCGATGGTCGCGGCGCGCCCGCGCCCGGCGCCGAGGGGCGCACGTTGGCGCCCTCGCTGGCCGGCTCGCCTCGCGTGCTCGGTGACGAACGCGCGGCGATAGCCATCATGCTCCACGGCCTGCAGGGTGAGGTGGACGGCGTCGACTACGGCGCCCCGATGGTGCCGATGAATTCCTATTCCGACACCGAGCTCGCCAACGTACTCACCTACGTGCGCAACAGCTTCGGCAATCGCGCACCGGCCGTGGAACCCGCCGCGGTGGGTGCGCGCCGCGCCGCCGACGCCGCACGGTCCAACTACTGGACGCTGCCGGAGCTCACCGCGCAGATCCCGGCGCTCGGGGTGCCTCATGAGCGATTCAAGCGCCGCGCCGAATGGAAGCTGGCTGCGAATATCGGAGCGCGTGAAGGATCGCCGCTCACCGCCGTGCTCGATGGCGATCCGGCCACCGGATACGTGACGCAAGGCGCGAAGCCTTTCCCCGTCGAGTGGCTCACGATCGAACTACCTGCGCGCGGGCGCATATCGGGCATCGAGGTGGATTCGCGCGGCCAGAAGAGCCGCAGCGGCAAGGACACCGGCTGGGCGCCCGTGTACAGCGTCGAGGTGTCCGACGACGGCAAGACCTGGACGATGGTGGCGCCGAAGGTCGTGGGTGAGCCCTTCGCGCGGCTCAACCTCGCCGCGCCGGTCGAGGCGCGCCATGTGCGCATCGCGATCACCGAGAAGGACGGCTGGCAATCCTGGGTGATCCGCGAGCTCAATCTCATCGGCGACGAGGGCTGACCGGCGACGAGTGGACCATACGGGCACGACCAAAGGACGGCACTACCGGCGGTTCCACGCGCCTATACTCGGGCGCCGCCCGGCTTGCCCGGCGGCCGGCGCCCCGGGACGTTCCCGAGGCCAATTCCGTGACAAAGGCTACGATGAAACTTCACAAACTCCTGTTGCTCGCCCTCCTGGGTTCGCTTGCCTCGGCCGCCGCGCGCGCCGAACAGTTCAGCGTGCTGCTCTTCACCAAGACGGCCGGCTGGCACCATGACTCCACCCACGCGGGTGTCGACGCGATCAAGGCCCTCGGCCAGCTCCACGACTTCAACGTGGTCTGGACCGAAAACGCCGACCTCGTGTTCAACGACAAGGGACTGCAGAAGTTCAAGGTGGTGATCTTCCTGAGCACCACGGGCGACGTGTTGAATCCTGATCAACAGGCGGCCTTCGAGCGCTTCATCAAGGCCGGCAATGGCTACGTGGGCATCCACGCCGCGGCCGACACCGAATACGACTGGCCCTGGTACACGAAGATGGTCGGCCACATGTTCCACATCCACCCGGCAGTGCAGACCGCCACGATGAAGGTGGAGAATCCGAACTTCCCCGGCATGGACCGCTTCGCCAAGCGGTTCCTGTTCACCGAGGAGTGGTACGAGTACGACGCCCCGCGTTCCAAGCTCAATTACCTGCTCACGGTGGACGAGAAGACGTTCAAGCCCGAGGCGAAGTGGGGTCCGAAGGAAGGCAAGGGCATGGGCAACTTCCATCCCATCTCCTGGTTCCAGGAATATGACGGCGGCCGTGCGTTCTACACCGGCCTCGGTCATCTGCCCGCCACGTTCAAGGACACGAACTTCCTGCACCACATCTACGGCGGCATCTACTGGGCGGCGACCGGCAACGGTTTCACCGCGCAGTAATCCGGGCGCCGTTCCCTGCGGACGGTATCTCCCGGCGGCATATCGGTATGCCGCGGAGTCATTTGTGAGGGTGGGGGCGGGAGGCTAGTTTCCCGCGCCACCCTCCCATGATGACTTCCATGATCAAAACACGCGTTTCCGCAGTCGCCGCCGGTAGTTTGGTGGCGCTCGCCATCTCCTTCGTCGCTCCGTCCACTGTTCACGCCCAGGCCACTCATGCCGCTCAGGATTGGGCGCAGTTGCCGGCGCCTCCCGTCGAAGGCGCTTCACTGCGGGATTTCCAGACGCGTCAGCGCACCGTGCTCGCGAAGCTCCAGAACGATCCGGAACTCGACAAGCCCGTGAAGCTCGCGGCCAAGGTCACCGCGGAGAGCCGCACCGGCATTCGCCGCCTGCGTATCCGCAACTTCCAGCTCTGGAGCGACGGCAGTCGCGAATCCGGCGAATACAACCTCGCCGCGGGCTCCTGGCCCAGCGTCGTCAGCGCGCTCGGCAGCGCGGTCGCCGGCGACTACCTCACGCAGGCGACGCTCGCGGGCATTCCGCTCGACTCGCTCGAAGTGGTGTTCACGAGCCGTCCGGATTCCGCGCCTTCGAAGACCACGGGCACCGAAGTCCGGTATCCGCGCAACCTGGGATACACCGTGTTCATCGAGTCCCCCGCCACGGATGCGCAGCTCGAGAGCCTCAAGCAGACGGTGGAGAAGGTATCGCCGGTGCTGAACCTCGTGACGAGATCCCAGAAGATCGATCACGGCGCGCTCACGCTG
>JBKPPO010000059.1:0-18626 GCA_046733635.1 Pseudomonadota bacterium
TCGTGGGCTCGGAGATGTGTATAAGAGACAGGTTGACGGCCAGGCCGCCTCGGGCCGTCTCCTTGTACTTGGTCTTCATGTCGGCGCCGGTCTCGCGCATGGTCTTGATGACCTTGTCCAGCGAAACATAGTGCGTGCCATCGCCGCGCAGCGCCATGCGCGCCACGTTGATGGCCTTGGCGGCGCCGATGGCATTGCGCTCGATGCAGGGGATCTGGACCAGGCCGCCGACGGGGTCGCAGGTGAGGCCCAGGTGATGCTCCATCGCGATTTCCGCGGCGTTCTCGACCTGGCGAGGGGAGCCGCCCAACACGGCCGTGAGTGCGGCGCTCGCCATCGAACACGCGACGCCGACCTCTCCCTGACAACCCACTTCCGCGCCCGAGATCGATGCGTTCTCCTTGTAGAGAAAGCCGATCGCGGCGGCCGTCAGCAGGAAATCGACGATGCCCGCGTCATTCGCGCCGTACACGAACCGCGCGTAGTAATGCATGAGTGCGGGCACGATGCCGGCGGCGCCGTTCGTGGGGGCGGTGACGACACGGCCGCCGGATGCGTTCTCTTCGTTCACGGCCAGCGCCCAGAGGTTCACCCAGTCGAGTGCGATCAAGGGATCGTGGGGCGCCGCCATCTGGGGCGCGGTGAGCTGTCGAAACAGCTCCGGGGCACGGCGCTTCACCTTGTAGCCGCCAGGGAGCACGCCGGGGGTCTCGCAGCCTCGCTTCACGCAGGCCTGCATGACGGACCAGATGCGCAGCAGGCCGCCGTCGATCTCGGCGTCGTTGCGCCAGGCGCGCTCATTGCGGCGCATGATGCCGGCGATGGACGTGTTCTCGCGCTCGCACAGCGCTAACAACTCGTCGCCGGTGCGGAAGGGATGCGGCAGCACCGTGAGATCGGGAACGATGCGTTTCTCCGAGCCCCCCTCCGGCGCGGGCTCGTCGCTCACCACGAAGCCGCCGCCCACGGAGTAGAAGATGCCCTCGAGCAATTCGTTGCGGTCGGAGTCGAGCGCGCGGAACTCCATGCCGTTCGAATGCAGCGGGAGTGAATCCCGGTGATTGAAAACGAGATCGCGCCTCTCGTCGAAGACGAGGGGGCGCTCGTCGAGCAACCGCAGCTCCTTCTTCTCCCGGATGCGCGCGATGATCCCGTTGATCGCTTCGACGTCCACGGTATCGGGCTCGTGGCCTTCGAGGCCTAACAACACGGCCTTGTCGCTGCCGTGTCCCTTGCCCGTGGCGCCGAGCGATCCGTACAGGGTGACCGACAACCGCGCGACGCGGTTCAGCACACCCTTCTCGTGCAGCCGCAGCGCGAACTGCCGCGCGGCCCGCATGGGTCCCACGGTATGCGAGCTCGAAGGCCCGATACCTATCTTGAACAGATCGAAGACGCTCAAAGCCATGGCGCGATATTGCGCCTTGGCGCGGCGGCAAGCGAATTCAGCTCAGCAGCGACCCGATCTCCGGCGCGGAATACTGCGTGAGGTCGCGCGGCACTTCGGCCACCACGGCCTTGCTCACCGTCTGGTGGAATTTCGCGCGCAGGTCTCCCAGCATCTTCGGCGGCGCCACCACGACGAGATCGTGGTACTTGCCCGCGTGCCCCATCTTGTAGAGCAGGTCGGCGATCTCCGCGGCAAAACGCGTTTCCTCGAGTTGGTGCCAGTCGGTTTGTTCGATGGCGCTGCCCGAGACGCCGCCCGGACCATGTCGACGGCCCGGCTTGTCCGTTCCTTGCTCACGATTCGGCGGGCTGTCGTGTTGCAGTTCCTGCTCCACCGAAAGCTTGGGATTCACGGGCGTGCCCTGGTTGCGCATCAGCCGCGCGCGGCGGCCATCGCTGATCAGGACGAGCGCGTTGGTGGGAATCTGAACTGGCTCCATGGGGGACCTCCTTGTCCTGATTCTGACGCGCGAGACGCGCGCAGGGTTCTGGACTCGCGCCGATCGCGGGCCATGCCTACAAGCAACTTCCCCTTTGCCTTCGCAGTCATCGGGTCGCGCGCAGCTCCTTCGCCGCGGCGACCATGTTGGTGAGCGCCGGGAGGACTTCGCTCCATTGACGGGTCTTCAATCCGCAATCCGGATTTACCCAGAGCCGATCCGCCGGAATCCGTCGCGCCGCTTTTTTCATGAGCTGCACGATGTGATCCTGCGTCGGAATATTAGGCGAGTGGATGTCGTACACGCCCGGGCCGATCTCGTTCGGGTAGTTGAAATGATCGAACGCATCGAGCAGCTCCATGTCGGAGCGGGAGGTCTCGATGGTGATCACATCGGCATCCATGTCGGCTATCGAGGCGATGATGTCGTTGAACTCCGAATAACACATGTGCGTGTGGATCTGGGTCTCGTCCGCGACGCCGTTCGCGGTGATGCGGAAGCATTCCACGGCCCAGTCCAGGTATTGCTTCCAGTCGGATTTGCGCAGCGGCAATCCTTCACGCAATGCCGCCTCGTCGATCTGGATCACGTGTACGCCGGCTTTTTCCAGGTCCAGCACTTCCTCGCGGATCGCGAGCGCGAGTTGTCTGCAGGACACCGAACGGGGCTGGTCATCGCGCACGAACGACCAGTTGAGGATGGTCACCGGGCCCGTGAGCATGCCTTTCATGGGCTTGTCGGTGAGTGACGCGGCGTAGCGGATCCACTCCACGGTCATCGCGCGCGGACGGCTGATGTCACCGAACAGGATCGGCGGCTTCACGCAGCGGGACCCATAGGACTGCACCCAGCCGAACTGGCTGAAGGCATAACCCTCCAACTGTTCGCCGAAGTATTCCACCATGTCATTGCGCTCGGCTTCGCCGTGCACGAACACGTCGAGCCCGAGCGCTTCCTGCTCGCGGACGCTTCGCTGGATCTCGCGGTGCATGGCCTGGCGATAGGCGGCGGCATCGATTTCGCCAGCCTTGTACCGGCTGCGCGCAGAGCGGATCTCGGTGGTCTGCGGAAACGACCCGATCGTGGTCGTGGGGAACGGCGGTAGTTTGAGCTGGGCGGACTGCTTCGCGGCGCGCTGCGCATAGACACTCTGGCGTCGCCCGAGCTTGCCATCGATGCGTGCCACGGCGGCCTTCACCGACGGATTGTGCACGCGGGCAGACGCGTGTCGCGATCGGATCGCGGCGCGATTCTCCTCGAGCTCCCCCTGCACGGCGTCGCGGCCATGGCGTAGAGCAGCCGCCACCACGCGCAGTTCGTCTAGCTTCTGCACCGCGAACGCCAGCCAGGACTTCACGTCCTCCTCGAGTCGCTGCTCACTCGCGAGGTCAACGGGCACGTGCAGCAAGGAGCAGGAAGGCGCGATCCACAACCGCTTGCCCAGCGTCTTCGACAGCGGCTCCAGCCAGTGGAGCAGTGCATGGAGATCCGATTTCCAGATGTTGCGGCCGTTGATCACGCCCAGCGAGACCACGCGCTCCGCGGGCAACTGCGCGAGCAACGCGTCGATCTCCTGGCCGGCGTTGAAGGTGTCGAGATGCACACCATGCACGGGCAGGCTGCAAACCAGCGGCAGGTTCTCGCCGAGGCGGCCGAAGTAGGTGGCCAGCAGGATCTTGATGCGGTGATTGTGTTTGCCCGAGAACATCCGGCCGATCTTCAGCGTCTCGTAGGCCGTGCGGAACGCCTGCTGCCAGCTCGCATCGAGTTCGGTGACGAGGATGGGTTCGTCGATCTGCACCCATTCGAGGCCGAGCTGCGTCAGCGCGCGGAGCAACTCCACGTACGCCGGCAGCAGCCTCGGCAACAGCGATAGTTTGTCCGTACCGTCCTTGCTCTTGCCGATCGCGAGATAGGTGAGAGGTCCGATGATCACCGGCTTGGCCTTGATGCCCTGCGCGCGCGCTTCGTGCACCTGGTCGAGCAGCCGCGAAGCATCCAGCCGGAACTGCGTGTCCGCATCGAACTCCGGCACGATGTAGTGGTAGTTGGTGTCGAACCACTTGGTCATCTCGCCCGCGGCCACGCCACCGCAGCAGCCGGCATGCTCTTCCGCCGATGCGGCCGAACGCCCACGCGCCACGCGGAAATAATTGTCGAGCGCCTCACCGTGAAAATCACGGACCCGCTCGGGCAGGTTGCCCAGCGTGAAGCTCATGTCGAGCACCTGGTCGTAGAACGAGAAATCGCCCACCGGCACGAGGTCCAGCGACGACTGCGCCGCCCAATGGCGCCGGCGCAGCTCCGCGCCCGTCGCCTGCAGATCCTCCCGAGAGGACTGGCCTTTCCAGTAACTCTCCAGCGCGAACTTGAGCTCGCGCCGGGCGCCGATGCGGGGAAATCCGAGGTTATGGACAGTGGTCATGCGCGGCTCCTGGGATGAGGGCCCCGCATGCTAGAAATCGTGCGGCATGAAGAAAAATGGTGGTTTTTCACAAAACCATGAATTCCGCTCATATACTTCGCGCCCGATGCTGGAACGAGCTCACTTCGCGATCATCGAGGCCATCGAGCGGAAGGGCTCGCTCACGGCGGCCGCGGAAGAGTTGTTCACCACCCAATCCGCGTTGAGCCACGCCATCCGCAAGCTCGAAGAGCACCTGGGCACGCAGATCTGGCTCCGGGAAGGCCGGAGCATGCGTCTCACGCAGACGGGGCAATACCTGCATGCCGTCGCGGGCCGCCTGCTTCCGCAACTTGCGCTCGCGGAAGAACGCGCGCGCCAGTTCGCCGCCGGGGAACGCGGCACGCTGCGAATCGGCATGGAGTGCCATCCCTGTTACCAATGGCTGCTAAAGGTGGTGAAGCCCTATCTATCCGCCTGGCCGGACGTCGACGTGGACGTCAAACAGAAATTCCAGTTCGGCGGCATGGGCGCGCTGTTCGGCTACGAGATCGATGTGCTCGTCACGCCCGATCCGCTGTACAAGCCGGGCCTGCGGTATGAGGCCGTGTTCGACTACGAACAGGTGCTGGTGGTGAGCCGTGGACATGCACTGGCGCGCGAAGCTTTCGTGCGGCCGGCGCAGCTCAGCGGCGAAGTGCTCATCACCTATCCCGTCCCGATCGAACGGCTCGACATCTACAATCAGTTCCTGATGCCCGCGGGCATCTCGCCGCAGCGCCACAAGGTCATCGAGACCACGGACATCATGCTGCAGATGGTGGCCAGCGGCCGCGGCGTCGCGGCGCTGCCACGATGGCTGGTGAACGAGTACGCTGCCGACATGGAGATCGCGGCCGTCAGACTCGGAGAGAACGGCATCGCCAAGCAGATCTTTCTCGGCATGCGGGAGTCCGAAATGGCGACTGACTATCTCAAGGCTTTCATCGAACTCGCGCGCGCCACCGAGGCGACGTACCAGGAATGACTTCAATGACGATGACCGAACGCAAACCCATCACGCCTCCCGACGGCCACAAGAAGGTGCTGCTGCACTCCTGTTGCGCGCCGTGTTCCGGTGAGGTGATGGAAGCCATGCTGGCCTCGGGCATCGACTACACCATCTTCTTCTACAACCCGAACATCCATCCGAAGAAGGAATACGAGCTCCGCAAGGAGGAGAACATCCGGTTCGCGCAGAAGTTCGGCATCACGTTCATCGATGCCGATTACGACCGCGACAACTGGTTCGCGCGCGCCAAGGGCATGGAGAACGAACCGGAGAAGGGCATCCGTTGCACGATGTGCTTCGACATGCGGTTCGAACGTACGGCGTTGTATGCGCATGAAAACGGCTTCGCGGTGTACACGAGCTCGCTCGGCATCTCGCGCTGGAAGAACATGCAGCAGATCAACGATTCCGGAATTCGCGCGGCCGCGAAGTATCCCGGTCTCAAGTACTGGGACTACAACTGGCGCAAGGGCGGTGGCGCGGACCGCATGATCGAGATCAGCAAGCGGGAGCAGTTCTACCAGCAGGAGTACTGCGGTTGCGTGTATTCGCTGCGTGATACGAACGCGCATCGCGAGGCGCAGGGGCGGGAGCGCATCAAGCTCGGCGTGCTGTATTACGGCAAGGACCCGGAGCCGGGGACCGGTTCCGGCGGCTAGCTAGAACGTCACCGGCCGGGCCAGGAACTCGTCGGTGCCGAAGAACATCTCGAGTCCGATGCCCACGCCGAACGTCGCCTCGCGTTCCTGCCACAGGTATTCGCGCGGGAAGGTGAGACTGATGCGCGATTCCAGCACCAGCCAGTTGCGCAGGATGCTGCGGCGATACGCCAGCTTCACGCCGTAGTTGCGCAAGGGCACGTCGTCGTCCATCTCGCCCTGGATGAAGAGCTCGCCCGCGACCGCGCGGCGGTTGGGGAATCCTCGCAGCGCCGTGAAGGAGCTATAGCCGCGAACGCCTTCGGTGCGTTCGGAGATGGTGGCGGAGCCGGTCCATCGCAGCAGCCAGAGCTCACGCACGATCTTCTCGACATCCACGCGGCTCGTGAAGCCGAACTTCTCGCTGTTCTGCCAGAACAGCGTTTCGCGGAAGCTCCAGAGCGTGGTGTCGGAGCTTCCTTTCATGAACCGGTAGCTGCCCTTCACGAAAGGATCCAGCGGTGAGCGCACGCGCAGCCCGGCGTCCGCATCCCAATGACCTCCGTCCGTCGGGTCGCGATAGCGGATGCCAAACAAGGTTTCGTCGTCTTCCGTCGGACCGTACTGCTGCGCGAACGCGCCGGAGCCGGGCTCACTTTCGGTGACGTATTCATCACGGTTCACGCGCCCGATGAATGCGTGGAATCGTTCGTTGAGCTGCGGCAGCGGCACGTCGACCTGAAAACGCAGCCGGGGCTGGAACCCGTCGTACTCATCCCAGAGCAGGGCGGGCGCGATCGATCCACTGGTCTGTAGATAGGCCGCTTCGCTGGCGTCGCTGCCGAACCACTGATCCATGCGCATGGCCGAACGCCACACGGCGCGGAACATGCCATCGTGGGCGCGATCGATCCAGGGATCCTTGTACGGATCCTCGTCTTCCTTCTCGGGGACAGTCGCCTCTTCGGCGTCCGGCGGAGCCGAGGACTGGGCGGGGGTCTGCTGGGCCACGACCGTCACGGCGTGCGCGGGCTGGACAACGCCTAGCAGCAGCCCGGCCAATGCTGCGTAGGCATATATAAGGTGTGTGGTTCTTGGAGTCCGCCCTGACATGACGCCCACGATGCGCCGTGGCGGCGATCCGAACGGTGGGAACCCATCTCCCTAAGGCGTAGGAAAATTCTGCCACTCGACTTAAGAGCGTCGGAAGCCGGGCGGCAGAATCGGCCGTCGCTACGATCCCGCATCCTGAAGGCGCGTGGCGGGCGCGGGGGCGGCGGCCTTGATCGGCTTGAGGCCGAACATGAACCGCGTGAGCGTGAATCGCCGGATGACGAGTTCATACGCGGCCACGCTGATCGCGAGCGTCCCCGCGAGCACCACCCAGTATTTGACGCCCGGCGCCCAAGGCTGCGCGACCACGAAGTATGCGATCACGATGATCACGGTCTGATGAAGGATGTAGACCGGATAGCTCGCATCCCGCGCCCACGCCAGCAGCCGGTTGCTGAAGCTCAGGTAGTGGTGACCGAAGCCGATGAACGTCATGAGCCACGACCAGGTGAACACGTTCGCGATGAACGCGTCGCCCGCCGTATCCCGCTCGACGATGCCGGCCTCGAGCGCGCCCACTCCGAGAACGGAGACGGCCAGCGCCATCGCGAGCGAGGCGCGGCGAAGTTCGGACAACCACTCCCAGCCGCCGCGCATCGAGGCCAGCGCGAAGCCGTAGAGCGTGAGCAGTAGATAGTGATTGAAGATGTACCAGTCGTCGGTGAGCGAGTGCGTCTCGGGAAAATGCGGCTTGAGCAGCGCCTCGTTGAGTCCCAGCGGCAGCGCGAGCGCGAACAGCCAGAGGCCCGGACGGATCACGGGCTGGGCGCGCCGCCACCAGAGCATCAGCGGCAGCAGCAGCACCACGTAAACCCACAGGTAGATGATGAACCACAGGTGGTGCCAACTGAAGTCGCCTTCCGGATAGGGACGGAACTGCAGCACGCGCTGGGCCATGAACTCGAGGTAGCCGCCGGTCCACTCGCCGGAGGTCAGGCGCTCGACGAAGATCTGCGGCGGCACGATCACGAACATGCCGATGATCGCGGGAACGAGCAGGCGCACGGTGCGCTCGCCCAGCATCGTGCGGCCGTTGCGCCGCTTGAGCGCGAACCACATGCCGGCGCCGGCGATCAGGAACAGCAGCGGCATGCGCAGCCGGTGCGCCAGGTCCATGGGCAGCTCCAGCCAGCCGATGGTTTCCGGATTGGTGATGTGCCAGCCCCAGCCCACGAACAACATGCCGGTGTGGAAGAAAAGCAGCACGAAGATGGCGATGACGCGCAGCCAGTCGAGAAAGTCGTAACGCATGAAACAGCTCCCGTTTTTTGGGAGTGTCTGCGTAGCGGACCGATCGGGCGACGAGCCTGGGGTGAGCGGGACGCCCGGCGGGGCGAGCGGGACTTCAGCCCTGGAAGCGGGCGAACAGCTCGTCCTTGAAGCGTCGGCTCAGGCGCAGAGTCTGGCCACTGCGCAGCTTCACTTCGTGGTCGCCCTTGAACAGCGGCGACAGCGAGGAGACTTCGGCGAGATTCACGGCAGCGGATTTGTGGATGCGCACGAAGCGTTCGCCGAGCTGCGCGAGCAGGTCGTTGAGCGTGCGACGGACCAGGTAGTTCGTCTGGGCGGTGTGTACGTGCACATAGTTGTCGGCGGCTTCGAGCCAGTGGATCAGGTGGGCGTCGAGCAGGCGAAGACCGTCGCGCTCGGGGACGAGCAGCCGATCGCGGCTGGCAGTCTGCGCGCGGGCGGTGTGCACGGCGGCGCCGCGGGCGCCCGCAGTAGGCGAGTTCCCCCGCTCGCGCAGACGGTGCAGAGTCTTCTTCAGCCGGTCCTTGTCGTAGGGCTTGAGAAGATAGTCGATGGCATCGAGGTCGAAGGCGCGCACGGCGTGTTCGTCGAAGGCGGTGACGAAGACGATCATGGGCGCGCGCTCCGGCTCGAGCTGCGCCGCGATCTCGAGGCCGCTGAGGCCGGGCATCTGGATGTCGAGGAAGACCACGTCCGGTGCGAGCTGCTCGATGGCGGCCGCGGCGGTGAGGCCGTCGGCGGATTCACCGACGATCTCGAAGTCGGGTTGTTCGCCGAGCCAGCGGCGCAGCTTGTCGCGCGCGGGCGTTTCGTCGTCGACGATGAGCGTGCGCATTATTCGGAGACCCTCTGGAAGGGCATCGACAGCCGTGCGACCACGGTGTCGCCTTCGGCATCGAGATCCAGCTTCGCGCGATCGCCATGGATCAGTGCGAGCCGCTCGCGGCTGTTGACGAGCCCGATGCCGTGGGGCCGGCCGGTGTGGATCGCGCCGGTGTTGCGCACGGAGACCTGCAGCTCATCGCCCTCGCGTCGGGCGGAGACGTCGATGCGCACGGGAGTACTGCTGCGCTCGACGCCGTGTTTGTACGCGTTCTCGAGCAGCGGCTGCAGCAGCATTGCGGGGACGGCGGCGTCGAGCGTATCGGGCGCGATGTTCCAGTGAAGCGAGACGCGGCCCGCGAAACGCTCCTGCATGATGGCGGCGTAGAGCTCGAGCAGCTTGATCTCTTCGCGCAGCGAGTTCGTCTGGCGACCGCTCGCGGCGAGGCTGGCGCGCAGCAGATCGGCGAGGCGCGCGAGCAGGCGATCGGCGCGCTCGACGTCGGTCTGCATGAGCGAGGAGATGGTATTCAGTGCGTTGAACAGGAAGTGCGGCTGCAGTTGCGCGCGCAGCTGCGCGAGTTGCGATTCGGCCAGCGTCTTCTGCAACACCAGCAGGCGCTCGCGCTCGACGCGCCAGCGCGCGAAGCTCTCGAGCCCGAAGATGATGCTGATCCACAGCGCGGCGAACAGCAGGAGCTTGACGCTCTCGTAGAGCACGATCGTGGTCCACGGTTCGTGCTCGTATTCGACGCCCGCGAGGGCGTACACGGCATGGCGCAGCCCGTAGATGCCGGCGATGAACGTGACGATCAGCACCGGCATCCAGGCCAGGTGTTTGCCGAACCAGCGCGCGGGCTGATCGAGCAGGTGGTTCCAGCCGATGGCGGCGCGGCGCTCCAGCAGCATCCAGGCCGTGGCCAGGATCGCGGAGCTGAGCTCCCACAATCCCGGCTCCCACCATTCGATGCCTTTGTCGTCGGCATTGTCCTGATACGAGACCGTGATCATGAGCAGCCAGAACAGTGCCCAGAGCGCGAACAGGGATCGGGTGGGGGAGTTCACCGCGCGATTGTAGGCGGCGGCCCGTTGGCCCCTCCCAAAATGTGGCAACCGGGAAATGGGGTCAGACCCCAATTCCAGGAAATGGGGTCTGACCCCAAACGGCGATTTGGGGTCTGACCCCATTTGCAGACGTCGGAGCGGGCTGACCTCAATCGCTGGCGACGAGCGGCGGCGGCCGCAGCGCACGCGGGCTTAGAAAGCCCCATGCTCGACCACACGGGATTCGTCGTCACCGATCTCGCGAAGGCCCGCCGCTTCTACGAAGCCATCGCGCGGCCGCTCGAGCTCGCCCTCCGGGACATCGGCAAGGAAGCCTTCCTGCTCGGCCGCGGTCCCGATCAAACGATTCCTTACCTCTGGATCGGCACGACTCGACCTTCGTACTGGGTGGCCGGCTCCAGGCCCGGGATCAACCAGGCCCACGTGGCCTTCGCCGCGCGGGATCGCCACATGGTGGATGATTTCTACACCGTCGCGATCGCGGCCGGCGGCATCGACTACGGCCCGCCGGGCCCGCGCGATTTCGCACCAAACTACTACGCCGCCTTCGTGCTCGATCCCGACGGCAACAACATCGAGGCCTGCGTCCGGGCACCCTGACCGTCACGCAGACTTTTGTCTCAGTTGGCGCCCGCCACGCATTTTCCCGCTCTTGAGCTTTCCCGGAGCAAGGTGGAGAATCCCGCCCGCTCCGGTTCCCACCACAAAAAGAACAAGAAGTCATGTTGCCAAAGCTCAACGAATCCTCGTTCCGTGGATTCATGTGGATCTGCACTTCCATCGTGATCGGCGTGATCCTCGCCGCGTTCGGCGCGTCCAAAGGCCTGTTCCGCAACCCCGATACCCGGCTCCTGGAGCGCGTCGTGTTCATCGGACTGTGGCTGGCGACGGTCATCGGCGGAGTCGCGCTGTTGCGCAAGGCACACCGCGGCACCGTCGAAACAATGTGACTATTTCACAGAACGCGAAATGATCCGGCCCGTGTAGGACCGATCACGAATTCCGACTCCCTAGGATCACCCGCGCTGCAGGACCGCAGCCAAGAGCAGGGAGTCGCAGATGAGACGGATGGCTTTGTCGGCGCTGGCGATCGCCAGCGTCACCACGGCGGGCGTTGCCCACGCCGATTACCGGGTTTTGAGCGTGAATACGCGCAATGTGGGCACGCTCGGCGGCGCCCAATCCATGGCCTATGACGTGAACAACGCCGGCCACATCGTGGGCTGGGCCCAGGACGCGTCCTCGGTGCGCCGCGCGTTCCTTCACAACGGTGCCATGAACGACGTGGGCGCCACCCTGGGCGCCGCGCCCAGCGAAGCCTACGGCCTCAACAATTACGACGTCGTCGTCGGCGGCTGGAGCGACGCCTTCGGGCGCCACGGTTTCCGCCACGATGCCGGCGGTCTCGTCGAGCTCAACGTGGGTCCGCCCGTGCTGGCGGAAGTCGCCGGTTACGCCACGGCCATCAACGACGCTGGCCTCATCGTCGGCCAGCGCATCTATCCCGACGTGGAATGGGTGGGCTACAGCGTCGCCTCGCTGTGGACCGACACGAACACTTTCAGCTCGCTGTATCCCATCCCCGAGCAGGAATACATGTCCACGATCGTCAAGGACGTGGACGCGAACGGACGCGCCACGGGCTGGGACACGGACTGGCACCTGAGCTGGATCTGGGACCACAGCGCCTCACCGGCATTCATGTATCGCGAGGTGCCGCCGCCCGCCACGATCACCGGCTACGAATGGCAGATGAGCGACACCTACGGCATCAACTCGGTGCATGGCGTCGTCGGCACGGCCTCGTTCATGCACAACACCGATGGCACGTTCATCGAACGCGCGTTCATCTGGAACGGTGTCTCGGCGCGTCCCACCATGATCGGCGTGCTCAAGGGCGGCACGCGCAGCGCAGCCGAGGACATCAACAACGGCCGGTTCGTCGCCGGGTGGAGCGAGCGTCGCGTGAACGCGCCCGCCAGCGCCGCGGGTCTCTGGGACACCGCCTTCATCTATCACAAGGACTTCGGCATGTACGCGCTGCCGCGCGCCGCCAACGAGCATTGCCGTGCGCTCGCGCTCAATGAGCGTGGCCGCAACGGGGTGATCCGCGTGGTGGGCTACTGCGCCGTGGCCGGCGTGCGCCGGGCCGTGCGCTGGGATGTCACGGTGGCGAACGTCCTGAGCATCGGTGGACTGCTGCGCACCGATCGCGAAGTCCACGACGCCCAGTGAGATGACGACGCTCCGCGGCGGGGCAAAACCCGCCGCGGTTCGTCACGCGATCGCAATCAAATTCTTCTATCAACCGGCCTCGACGGCATACCGTTGAGTTGCGCCCGGCCGGCGACGAAAATGCGCCCCTGTTTGTCAGGGATAAGAAGATGCGTCGCCATTTGTTCCGCGGGTTCCTCTCGCTGTGCATCGCCGTCACGGCGGCGGCCAACGAACCGCTCGATACCGTCACCGTCACGGGCTACGTGAGCGGCGCCAGCGTCGGTGGCAAGGAAGCGCAGAGGCTGCGCGACATCCCGAACTCCGTCTCCGTGCTGACGTCGCAGCGCATCGAGGATCAGAACCTCACCACGCTCGCCGAGGCCCTCACGCAGGTGCCGGGTGTCACCGTGATCTCCAATGATTCCTCGCAGAGCCAGTACCGTTCGCGCGGCCACAACATGGGCCTCATGAACGACGGCATTCCCGCGTACGGCGCATTGTCCGGATATCAACAGCCGGACATGGTGCTGTACGAACGAATCGAGGTGCTTCGGGGTCCCGCGGGCGTTCTCAACGGCACGGGCGATCCCGGCGGGGTCGTGAACCTCGTGCAGAAACGCGCCCAGGAAGAATTCAGACTGCGCGCGAATCTGTCCGGTGGCACCTGGGAGAACTATCGCGGCACGCTGGATGTAACCGGCCCGTTCGTCGAGGGCGGCAGCTTGCGCGGTCGCGGCGTGGTCTCGCTTCAGGATCGCGACTATTTCACCGACCGCACCGCGAACGAACGCGCGACGCTGTACGCGACGCTCGGCTGGGACGCGACGTCGTCCACGACGTTCGAGTTCTCCGCGCTGCGCCAGGACGACGACACTCGCGCGTCGTACAGCGGATTGCCCGCGCAACTGCCGGCGGGGGAATTGCTGGACGTGCGCCGCTCGTTCAATCCCGTGCCCGGCTGGGCCCGGACTCTCTGGGAGACGAACGACTACTCGGCGCAGGTGACCCAGTCGTTGGGCGAGAACTGGTCGTTGCGCGCGCGAGTCAGCCGCCGCGATCAGCGCCTGTACTTCAAGGACGCTTTCATCGCGAACGGTGTGAGCACCGCCGGCACGGTCAGCTACTCGCGCCGTGAGCGCGACGTGAACTATCTACGCGACACCTGGGATCTGTACCTGTCGGGCCGCTTTGATCTTCTCGGCCGGGAGCACCAGCTCCTCGTCGGATACAACAACGACGATTTCAGCAATACGAGCGTGGGCGCGAACGCCCCGCCCGTGAATGGCGTGCCGTTCGGCCGTGACGATCTCGTGCCGGAGTTCGACCTGCCTTACAACCTGGGGACCGAGTCCGAGACCGCCCAGAGCGGCGTCTATCTACAAGCGCGCCTGCGTCTGCTGGAACCCCTCACGCTGGTGCTGGGCGGCCGGCTCAGCGATTTCGAAGCGCGTTCGCGCAACACCGCTCCCGGAACGCCGACGCCCTGGGTGGTGAGCCGCAACCAGGCGGACGGCGAGTTCACGCCGTACGCGGGCTTCGTCTACGAGCTCTCGGATCGGATCTCGCTGTACGGCAGCTACGCGGATGTCTTCATTCCGCAGTCCCAACTCCGCGTGAATGGCACCGTGCTGGACCCGCGAGTCGGCCGGCAATACGAAGCGGGCGCCAAGGGCGAGTTCTTCGAACGCCGGCTCAACGCGTCGGTTGCGGTGTTCAACCTGCGCGATACCGGGCGAGCGTTCGCCGACGATGCCAACCCCACGTTCTTCGTGAACGGCGGCGAGGTGGAGAGCAAAGGCTGGGAGGCCGAAGCGGTGGGAACGCTGCCTCGCGGCTACGAAGTGCAGGCCGGTTATACCCGTCTCGATACCGTCTACGTCCGCGACCTGAACAATGCCGGCCTGACGTTCAGCACCTGGGAACCGCGCCACTCGGTGAAGCTGTGGGGCGTGCGCCGCTTCGATGGCGGCGCGCTGAACGGTCTCACGCTGGGACTCGGCGCCAACGCCGCCAGCCGCTCGCGAGCCGGCAACGGCGACTCCGCCATCCGCGAGCAGGAGAGCTACGTCATCGTGAACGCGCTCGCGGGCTACCGGTTCGGTGAACACCTCTCGGTGACGCTGAACCTCAACAACCTGCTCGACGAGACCTATTACACGCGGCTCGGCGGGACGAACACGTACAACACGTACGGCGATCCGTTGAACGCGGCCCTGGCCGTGGCCCTCACCTTTTAATGGGGTCACTCCCCATTTGCTAGCAAAAGGGGTCAGGCCTGCGGAGTCGCTGGCCGATCACGGCGCCTTCGCCGCAATCAGCCGCTTCGCCCCCAGCGCCGCGAACCCGACCAACAACCCCCAGAACGCCGACCCCAATCCGAACAGCGTCAGCCCCGACGCCGTCGCGAGCAGCGTGAGGATGCCCGCGTCGCGCTCGTCCTTCGCCGCGAGCATGTTGTCGAGCGAGCTCACGAGCGGCGGGATCAGTGCGAGGCCGGTCAGCACCGCAATCACCGCATGGGGCAGCGCGAGGAACAGCCGGACCAGCGCCGGCGCGAAGATCGCCAGCACCAGGTAATACCCGGCATAGACCATGGCGACGGTCCAGCGCTTCGTGCGATCGGGATGCGCGTCGTCGCTGGTGCAGAGCGCAGCGGTGATCGCCGCCATGTTCACCGCGATCGCGCCGAACGGCGCCATCAGCAGCGACATCACGCCGGTGCCGGCGATCAGCGATCCCGGCCGCGGTTCATAGCCCGCATTACGCAGCACCATGAGCCCCGGCAGGTTCTGCGACACCAGCGTCACGAGGAACAGCGGCAGCGCGAGGCCGATGATGGCGCGCAAATCGCCCGACGGCGGCGTCGGCAACAACTGCCCGAACAGCGCGCCCTCGGGAATGCTCTTCACGTCGCCGCGGATCAGCGTGAGCGCGATGGCGACCCCGAGCACCAGCAACAGCGAATACAGCGGCACCTTCCGGCGCGCGAGGATGAACACGGCCACGAGCACCGCCACGAGCAGCGGATCCACGGCGCCCAGCCGGAACGCTTCGAGACAGAACGGCAGCAGCACGCCGCCGAGCATCGCGGAGGCGACCGAGCCCGGGATCTTTGCGGCCAGATCATTCAACGCGGGCACGAGGCCCAGCACGATCATCAGCACCGCGGACGTGAGGAACACGCCGATCGCCACGGGCCAACCGAGTCCGGGGGTGGTCGCCGCGAGCAGCGCGGCGCCGGGTGTGGACCACGCGAGCACGATGGGGATGCGCATGCGCAGAGAGAACACCGCGCCACCGACGCCAATGCCGAGACACAGCGCGGTGACCGCTGATCCCGTCTGCTCGACGGTCGCGCCGAGTGCGCGCAGCGCCTGGACCACGAGTGCGATCGTGCCGCCGAAGCCGACGACGGTGGCGATGAGCGCGGAAGACCAGGAGTGTGGCGGCGGAAGATTCTTGAGCATGGGAGCAAGAGTGCCCTACCATCGCGCCAACATGAAGTTACGCATCCTCGTCGCGTCGCTGTGTCTGGCCTGGGGCATCACGGCGCACGCTGCGGGCAAGAAGCCCGCGACGCCGGAAGTGCGCTCCGCCATCGTGCTCGTGGCCGATGGCGAGAACGGCGAAGTCCTGTTCCAGCGCGATCCCACCAAGGTGGCGCCGATCGCGTCCATCACCAAGCTCATGACCGCGCTCGTGGTGCTGGATGGTCAGCAGCCGCTGAACGAAGTGATCACGCTGACCAAGGCGGATGTGTGGAAGGGCAAGGGCGCGCATTCGCGGTTGCCCGTGGGCGCGAAGATCACGCGCGGCGACCTGCTGAAGCTCGCGCTCATGGCGTCGGAGAATCGCGCCGCGCACGTGCTGGGCCGCGCGTACCCGGGCGGCACGGCGGCGTTCGTGAAGACGATGAACCTCAAGGCCAAGGCGCTCGGGCTCACGAAGACGCGGTTCGCCGATGCGTCCGGCCTGTCCAACAACAACGTGTCGAACGCGCGGGATCTGGCGAAGCTCGTGAGCGCCGCGTCGCGCGATTCGCGCATCCGCGAGTTCTCGACGCTCGAGAGCCTCGAAGTGCGCGTGGGGAAGAAGAGCACGCTCGTCTATCGCAACACCAATCTGCTGATCGGCAAGCCGGATTGGGACATCACCGTGCAGAAGACCGGGTTCACCAACGATGCGGGGCAGTGCCTCGTGATGGAGACGACGATCGACGAGCGGCCGGTGGTCATGGTGTTCCTGAACTCGTTCGGCACGCTGACACGCACCGCCGATGCGCGGCGTATCCGCAAGTGGCTGGAAGCGCAGCACGTCGACGCCAAGGTGGCCGGCAAATAATGGGGTCAGACCCCATTTCCTGGAAATGGGGCCAGAGCTGCCTTCAGCGTTTGCGCTTCCGCCCGCGCGCGACCCGCGCCTTCGTCACCGCCAGTCCCATCAACCGTCTGAATTTCGGGCATTCGAGATGACTCGGCGCCGGGCACGCGGCGGCGTGCCGCAAGCCATCGCGCATCGCGGTGAGCTTCGCGATCGTGCCATCCAGTTCATCCGCCTTCCGCGCCAGCCGCTCGCGATCGATGCGCAACACGCGGCCCGGCGCGAACAGCGTCCGGATCTCCTCGAGCGAAAACCCCGCGGTGCTGCCTAGCGTGATCAACGCCAGCCTGTCGAGCACTGCCGGATCGAACAGCCGGCGCAGTCCTCGCCGTCCCACCGATTCGATGAGGCCCTTCTCCTCGTAGAACCGCAGCGCGGAGGCGGGGATTCCCGACCGCCGCGCCACCTCATTGATGTCCAGGTCGCTCATCGCTTGACCTCAAGTGCGCTTGAAGTGGCACTGTGAGCGGCATGGAGACATACATCAAGGTGATTCTGATCGGCGCCGGCGCGACGGCCTTCATCGACGCGTGGGCCTTGCTGCGGCGGCGGTTGTTCGGGACCAGACTGCCCGACTACTCGATGGTGGGCCGCTGGATCGCTCTCATGTTTAGCGGCCGCTTCGTACATGATTCCATCGCGCGTGCACCGGCGGTGCCTGGCGAACACCTCATCGGCTGGACCGCGCACTACGCGACCGGCACCGCCTTCGCCGCATTGATGCCGCTGTGCTTCGGCAGAGCCTGGATCGACGCTCCGACGTTCCTTCCCGCATTTCTGGTCGGTGTGATCACCGTCGCCGCGCCCTTCCTCCTGATGCAACCGGCCATGGGCGCGGGCATCGCCGCCAGCCGAACGCCCGCTCCCCGCACCGCGCGCCTGCAAAGCGTCATCAATCACACGCTGTTCGGCGTCGGGCTTTACCTGAGCGCCTTGCTCATTGCGACGTAATCTGGCGCGGCGCTCTGAAAAGATCCGAACCCACGTCCATTCCCACGCCAGCTCCCACGCTCGGGCCGCAATCTCTTCGCAACCAATCGAAGAGGATCCCATGGCCCGCTTTCAGAACATTCTCGAGACCATCGGCAACACCCCCTTGGTCAAGCTCAACAAGCTCGCGCCCTCGGGCGTGAACGTGTACGTCAAGGTCGAAGCCTTCAATCCGATGGGTTCGGTGAAGGACCGGCTCGCGCTCGCCGTCATCGAAGACGCGGAACGCAGCGGCGCGCTCAAGCCCGGGCAGACCGTCATCGAAGCCACGAGCGGCAACACTGGCATCGGCCTCGCGATGGTCTGCGCGCAGAAGGGTTATCCGCTCGTGGTGACCATGGCCGAGAGTTTCAGCGTCGAGCGTCGCAAGCTGCTGCGCTTCCTCGGCGCCAAGGTGGTGCTCACGCCCGCCGCGGCCAAAGGCAGCGGCATGCTGGCCAAGGCCATCGAACTCGCCGATGCGCATGGCTGGTTCCTGTGCCGCCAGTTCGAGAACCCCGCGAACGCCGAGATCCACGCGCGCACCACGGCGCGCGAGATCATCCGCGACTTCGCCGATCAGCGTCTCGACTACTTCGTCACGGGCTTCGGCACGGGCGGCACGCTCAAGGGTGTGGCCACCGCGCTGAAACGTGCGCGCCCGGACACGCGAGTGATCGCCGCCGAGCCCGAGGTCGCGCCATTGTTAGGCAGCGGCGTGCCGCAGTCGCGCAACACGGTGGGTGGCCCGGCCAATTCGCATCCCGCGTTCAAGCCGCATCCGATGCAGGGCTGGTCGCCGGATTTCATCTCCGCGCTGACCGAGC
>JBKPPO010000060.1:0-18488 GCA_046733635.1 Pseudomonadota bacterium
GGCACAGGGGGAGAAAGTTTGTTTAGCGAGGCCAATGTTTCGAAGCTGACAGACTCGAATTACTGGCGAAATTTTCTTCTTCTTGTTTTTCGGCTTGTTCTTCTTGTTTCCGCGACTTCCCCGTTCTCCCCTGTGCCTTCACCCGGAACCCCTCGAAAACTCTTGCGGGTTCGTATGTCGGCGAGCGGCGACATGAAATCATGTTAAATCCCTACTGACAAGCCTTGCCTCACGGCGCTGACAACCCGCTTCCAAAGGGGGAGGAGCAGGACAAGAAAAAACAATGAGTTACGATCTGAAGCGTATTCGAGAATTTACTCGAATACTGTGGCGCAGCGATCAGCCCAGCCCGCCCAGCATCGGTACGAAAGCCACCGCGCCCAGCACCTCGCGATCGATGTGTTCATCGCGTCGCGTGAAGCGGATCAGCTGCTGTGCACCCTCGGGCCCCACGGGCACGATGAGCCGCCCCTTGTTGGCGAGCTGCGCGAACAGGGCATCGGGAACCGACAGCGGCGCTGCCGCCACGAGGATGCCATCGAATGGCTTCTGCGATTTCCAGCCCGCGAACCCATCGCCGTGCTTGAGCATCACGTTCTTGATGCCGAGCTCCTTCAGCGTGGCCTTGGCGCGCTTCGAAAGCGGGCCGATTCGCTCGATCGAGTAGATCTTCTTGACCAGCGGCGCGAGCACCGCGGTCTGATAGCCGCAGCCCGTGCCGACCTCCAGCACCTTGCCGACCTTGCGCCCGCCTTCGAGAAGCGCCTCGGTCATGCGCGCGACGATGTAGGGCTGCGAAATCGTCTGCTTGTGACCGATCGGCAGCGCCGTGTCTTCGTACGCGCGATTGGCCAGCGCTTCATCCACGAAGATGTGGCGCGGCACATTGCGAATGCGATCGAGCACCGCGAGATCGCGGATGCCCTGCTCCTGCAGGCGTTGGATCAGCCGGTCGCGCGTGCGCGCCGACGTCATGCCGATGCCGGCGAAACGACGCTCGTTCATCTCAGTCACCGAACCAGGTGCGCAGGCGATCCAGCGCGCCATGGTTCGTGAGGTCCACCGTCAGCGGCGTCACCGATACGAAGCCTTCCGCCACGGCGTGGAAATCGGTGCCCTCGCCCGCGTCCTGACTGGCGCCCGCGGGCCCCACCCAGTAGACAGGCCGGCCGCGCGGATCTTCCGCGCGGATCACATGTTCCGATCGGTGCCGGTTGCCGAGCCGCGTGACCCGGATACCGCGAATCTGCTCGAGCGGCAGGTTGGGCACGTTCACGTTGAGGATGGTGGCTCGGCCCATGGTGAGCACCAGTGGCGTGGTGATGAGGCGCTCCACGATGATGCGCCCGTAGTGAGCGCCGGTCGCGAAGTGCCGCTCGGCGTCACCGCGAAGCCCGTCCGTGTGCAGCGATACCGCGACCGCGGGCTTGCCCAGGAAGCGTCCTTCGGTGGCCGCGGCAACGGTGCCGGAATACAGCACATCGTCGCCGAGGTTGGAACCGTCGTTCACGCCAGAGACCACCATGTCGGGCTCGAACGGGAATACACCCGACACTGCGAGATGCACGCAATCCGTGGGCGTGCCGCCTTGCACGAAATAGATGTCGGCATCGGCCTGCTCGAGGCGCAATGGCACATCGAGCGTCAGGGAATTGCTCGCGCCGCTGCGGTTGCGGTCCGGCGCCACGACGGTGAGATCGCCGAGTCCTGTCAGCGCTTCACGCAAGGCATGGATGCCGCGCGCGCGATAACCGTCGTCGTTGGATATGAGGATTCGCACCGGCGCGCAATATACTCAATGCCATCACGCGGAGGTAGCTTGAACGGCAAACGCGCCGGCGACGGCACGCCGGACGAGGACAGCGAGTTGTTTCGCGAAGCCATGCGGGGCGTGAAGCCGCTGGCGCGGCCGGCGCGTGCGCAGGCGCCGCTCACGACTCGCAAGCCGCCGGCGCGCGCGCGATTCACTGCCGCCGACCGCGCGCTGGTGCTCGTGGAAAGCCTGCAGGGATTGGGCGCCGGTGACGTCACGGACACGGGCGATGAAATCTCGTTCCGCCGCGCGGGCGTCCAGGACCGCGTCATGCGAAAACTGAAGCGCGGCGAATATCGTGTCGAGGAAATCTGCGACCTGCACGGCCTGCGCGTCGATGAAGCCAAGGAGGCGCTGCGCAGGTTCCTCGCCGAAGCCCTTGCGCATCAGTTGAAATGCGTGCGCATCATCCACGGCAAGGGCAAGGGATCGGGCAATCGCGGGCCGGTCCTCAAGACCGCCGTGAACATGGTCCTGCGCAAGACCGCGCCCGTGCTGGCATTCACCTCCGCACGACGCGTCGACGGCGGCACGGGCGCCATCAACGTGCTGCTGTCGGCGCCGAACCGCATCGCCGACTAACGTCTGCGAGAAAACAGGAGCCCGAGCCGCTCCTGCGTGACGGGCGAAAACCACGTTTCCGCACCGGCTTCGGCAAACTCCCTTGCCAGCCGCGACGCCTCGGCGGGTGCGCCGAACAACTCGCGGAGATCCTGCCGAGCGAGCTCGCGCGTACGCAGCATCGGCTCTCGCGGCAGCGACGCGAACTCGCGCGCCAGCTCCAGCGCGCGTGACTGGCACCGACCCGGCTCGCAGACTTCATCCACCAAGCCCACTCGCAATGCCGTTGCCGGGTCGATGAGCGCACCACGCGCGAGCAACTGTGCGGCGTGACCACCCACCAGCCGCCGGAAGGCGCCGGCGATCACCGGTCCCGGGTACAGGCCGACCTGAACTTCATTGAGGCCCAGTTTGAATTCGCCCTGCGCCATCACGCGGTAGTCGGCATGGATCGCAAGGACGGTGCCGCCTGCGGGGCAATGCCCCGTGATCGCGAAAATCACAGGCGCCGGAGACAGCGCCACTGCCTGCTGCGCGCGCCAGAGAACCTCGAACACGTCGGTGAGTGCCGGCCGATCGAGCTGCAGCAGTCCGGGGACATCGAGTCCCGCGGAGAACACGCCGGGCTGTCCCGACACGATGATGGCTGCAGCGCCACGCGCCTCCGTGAGCGCGCCGGTGAGCGCCCGCAGCAGCTCTGAATTCAGCGCGTTGACGGGGGGCCTCGCCAGGCGGATCTCGCGGATCTGCTGTGGATGGTCGATGAGTTCCAGCATGATCACTCTCCCGTGGCGGCGCCTGCGATGATCTCGCGAAGCACCGTCGTGGCGAAACTCCCCGCGGACAAGGCGAAGGTCAGCCGCAATACGCCGCCTTCGAACTCATGCGTCAGGTCCCGCACGCGGATACGCAATGCGCGGCGCTCGGCATTCATGCGCGCGGCGCGGATGACCGCCATCGCCTCCGGGAAACGCCGCTCGATGGATTGTTCGAGAATCAGCACTTCACCGCGAGCCAGCGACTCCCCCTCGCCCGGCAGCGGCGCGGTGGGATGGATCTCCAGCGCATCGCAGCGCGACTGCAGTGTCGCATCGACGGTTTCGACGGCGAACACGCTGCCCCGCCCGTCGAGATTCGCCACATCGCCATCCGCTAGCTTGTTCCAGGTGCCCGCGCGCACGCGCTCGCCGAGCACCGCGTTGAAGACGAGGCTGCGCGCGGCCGACAACATGAATCCGCGCTGGTCGTCGCGGCCGCGAGCGTGGCTGCGTTCGCCGCGTCCGAGCTTCTCGGCTTCGCGCCACACCGCGGCGAGGTTGCCGCCATCACGGCCGAACCGCTGCTCGCCAAAATAGTTAGGCACCCCGCCCGCACGGATGGCCGCCAGTCGCCCTTCCAGATCCCTGCGCTCGCAATCGAGGTCACGCACGGTGATGACGAAGCGATTGCCTTCGAGCGCGCCGCGCGGCAACTTGCGCTGATGTTCTGCGGCGGCGATCACCTCGTAACCTTCGCCGCTCAAACCCACGAAGTCAGCCGCCGCGCGTTTTCCGCGTGGCAGCGTGAAGGATTGCGTGGTGACGGCATTGCGATCCTTGAGGCCGGCAAATCCCACTTCGAAAGGCTTGCAGCCCGCAGCGCGCGCGAGTTCGCGCGCCACCCATTCGGTATTGGCGCCGCGCTTGCGCACGCGCACCAGCGCATGCGGCCCCGCCCCCGAGGCTTCGAATCCGAGGATCTCATCCACCTGAAAATCTTCGGGCGCCGCGCGCAGCACGCCCGCGCCGAGCGGACCACCCCAGGCAGCGGGCGGCGCGAGTGCGGCATCTCGCCACTGATCGGGAATCATCCGGTGACGGAAGCGTTCTCTAACAACACCACCGCCTGCGCGGCAAGGCCCTCGCTACGTCCCACGAAACCGAGGTGCTCGGTGGTGGTGGCCTTGAAGTTCACCTGGTTCTCGGTGACGCCCAGCATCTGCGCGATGGAGCGGCGGATCTCGAGCCGGTAGGGCGACACCTTGGGCGTCTGCGCGAGCAAGGTGATGTCGGCATTGCCGATCCGGAGTTTGCGCACGCGCAGCATCTCGAGCACTGCCTCCACGAATCTTCGGCTGTCCGCGCCCTTCCACATCGGATCGGTGTCGGGGAAATGCATGCCGATGTCGCCGAGGCCGGCGGCGCCGAGCATCGCATCGCAAAGCGCATGCAGCACCACGTCGCCATCGCTGTGCGCGACGACGCCGCGCGTGTGCGGAATACGCACACCGCCCAGCACGATGGAATTGCCGCCGCCATAGGCGTGCACGTCAAAGCCGGAACCGATTCGCATCAGGACTTCCTCGCGGACAAAGATGGCCTCATCGACAGGATGGCCGACGCCAGCAGCAGGTCCGAAGGCGTCGTGACCTTGATGTTATCTGCGCGCCCTGCGACGAGCCGCGGTTTGTGTCCCGCCCACTCCATCGCCTGCGCTTCATCCGTGGGCACGAGACCTGCGCCGAGCGCGCGTTCGAGCGCCGCGGTCAAAGGACCGTGGCGAAAGACCTGCGGCGTACCCGCACGCCACACACGTTCCCGATCGAGCGTGGTTTCGACACGCGACGCATTCTCCCCGGCTTGTGCACGCTTGAGCGTGTCGGCGAGCGGAGTGGCCAGCAATCCGCCGGCAGTCTCGCCCTCGAGCTCGCTCTTCAGCAGCGCCAGGTCTTCGGCCGAGAAACAGGGACGAGCCGCGTCGTGCACCATGATCCAGTCCGTCGAAGCAACTCGCGGTGACAGTGCGCGCAGCGCATTCAGCACCGAGTGCGCACGTTGCTCGCCGCCTGGCGCGCGGACGACGGCGCGAGGACGGCGTGATTCGATGGCCGCCCATTGCTCGTCATCCGCGGCGAGCGCGATTGCGATCCCCGCGCAATCCTCATCGGCTTCGAAGCAGGACAGCGCGAGTTCGATGACGGTGGAACCGGCCAGCGCCGCATATTGTTTGGGCACGGGCGCGGAGAATCTCCGGCCGCTGCCCGCGGCCGGAATGACGACGTGGTATCGCATGGGGCGCGAATGTTATCGCGCGGCGGTTTGCGTGTGTGCCGTGGGACGGACGGGAAGCGAGGCGCGCGGACGTTCCGGCACCACCTGATAGAAGGTCTCGTTGCGGCCGATCATGCCGAGCTCGCTACGGGCACGTTCCTCGATGGCAGCCATGCCGGCCTTGAGGTCCTGCACTTCCGCGACGAGCTGCTGATTGCGATCTTCGAGCTCGGCGTTCTCCGCCTTCTGCCGCTCCACCGCCTCCGACAGGCGGCCGAGTTCGCGCACGCCATCCCCCGACAGCCACAGACGGTACTGCAGCAACAGGACGACGGTCAGCAATGCGCCAGCGAGCCATTTCATTCGCGAGTAGACTAAACTAAACTAAGTTCACTGTGAAGCCCGGCAAGATCAACATCCACGAGGCGAAGACGCACCTCTCGCGTCTCATCGAAGACGTCGCCAATGGAAATGAGGTGTTGATCGCCAAGGGCGGCCGCGCGATGGCGCGCCTGGTCCCGCTCGGCCGCGATGACAGTCCGCGTCGACCCGGACTCATGAAAGGCAAGTTGCGTCTCTCGGACGACTTCGATCGCTCGCTGGAAGCGGTCACGCCGCTCTAGGGCCCCGAGACTCGCGCGCCCTCCCCTACCCCGGCAAAACCATGCGCCTACTGCTCGATACGCAGGTGTTTCTCTGGTGGCTGGCGGATTCCCGAAAGCTCGGCAAGCCCGCGCGCGAGCGCATCGAGGCCGCCGACGAGGTCTACGTCAGCGCGGCATCGATCGTGGAGTGCGAAGCCAAGGTCGCCGCCGGCTTGCTCGAAGCGAACACGGATGAAGTCGCGAGTGGCATCCGCGCCAGCGGGTTTCTCGAGTTGCCGGTGCGCGTGCGGGCGGCGGCGGCGGCGTCCACCTTGAAGCGCGTGCCCGAAGCCGATTTCTTCGACCGGCTGCTCGTGGCGCAGGCGATGGCCGAGCCCTTGCGGCTGCTGACCACCAACGCCGCGCTCAAGGGGTATTCAGAGCTCGTGGAGGTCACGGGGACCTCCACGAGCTGATCCGTTCATTTCGCGGGCTTGCCGTCCGCGTCGATCACGGTGACCTCGCCAAAGTTCAGCGCACGGACCTTGGCTTCGATCTTCGAGAGATCTCCCACGACCACCCAGGTCAGCGCATCCGGATGGATGAGCTTGCCCGCCGACTGCGCGAGTGCCTCGGGCGTCACTGCCGCGACCTCACCGACGAAGTCGTTCCAGTAACTGTCCTTGAGCCCGAACGTCAGGATCTCGCCGTACGAGCCTGCGATTTCATCCGAGGTTTCGTTGTTGCCCGGCAGCGCGATCGCGATACTGTCCTTGGCGAACTGGACTTCCTTCGCATCGGGCTTGCGCGTGGTCAGCACCTCGCGCAGCTCCTTGCGGATCTCGAGCATGGACTCGGAGGTCTTGTCGGTCTGCACGCCCGCGCCAGCGCGGTACGTGCCCGGCCCGATGGCATCCGTGAGCCGAGTGCCCGCGCCATAGGACCAGTGTTTGTCCTCGCGCAGGTTCATGTTGAGGCGCGACGTGAAGTTGCCGCCCAACAAGGTGTCGAGCACCACGAAACGGATGTGATCCGGATCGGCACGCGTCGGGCCCACCGTGCCCGCGACGATCTGCGACTGCTCGGCGCCCGGACGATTGATCAGGAACACGCGCGGCTTCGCGGCCAGCGGCACGTTGCCGATGTTCTTCGTGGGTTTGGCCTCTGCCGGCGCGCGCCAGGCGCCGAAGCGCTGTTCGAGCAGCGGCTGGATCTGCGCGAGCGTGGTGTCGCCCACGACGAGCAGCACGGAATTGTCCGGCCGCACCCACTTCTTGTAGAACGCGCCGAGCTCGGCCCCCGTCAGCGACTTCACCGCATCTTCGGTGCCGGTGCCCGATGCGGGGTTGGAGTACGCATGGCCTTCGCCATACAGCAGCTTCGGCAGCACACGATTGATGATCGCGCTCGGCTGAGCCTTCTCCTGCTGGATGGTGGCGAGCGTCTGACCGCGCAGACGCTCCAGTTCCTTGTCGGGGAACGTCGGGTTCAGCAACACGTCGGCGTACAGCTCGAGCGACTCCGGCAGTCGGCTGCTGAGCGCGTTCATGTTGAGATAGGAACGGTCGAGCGACGACCCAACCGCGATGGTGGCGCCCAGCGTCTCGGCGCGATCGGCGATCTGCAGCGAGTCCCGCGTCTTGGTGCCTTCCTGGATCATCAGCATCGAGAGCCGCGCCGTGCCCGGCTTTGCCGAGGCATCGGCCGCGAAGCCGGCGTCGGCCATGAGCGTGAAATCGACGACGGGAGCGGCATGACGCTCCACCACCACGATCTCGAGGCCGTTGGAGAGCCTGGCGCGCGCCGGCCCGGGTAGTTTGAGCGCCGGCGGCTCGCCGGTCTCGGGCACCTTCGAGCGATCCGCGCCCGTGGCCGCATGCTTGAACTGCGGAACCGGGTCGACGTTGAGGATGAAGACTCCATCGGAGAGCCAGCGCTTCGCGGCGCCCTGCACGTCCGCCGGCGTGGCGGACGACACCCAGCCCAGGCGCGTCTTGTAGAAGTCCGGCGAGCCGCCGTACACCTGGCTTTCGGCGAGGATCGACGATTTGCCGTCGAAGCCGTCGATGCGCTCGCTGCCGCGCGCGAACGAGGCGAAGTTCGTGGTCTTGATGCGTTCGAGTTCGGCCGACGTCGGGCCCTTGGCGAGCAACAGCGCCATCTCCTCGTCCATCGCCTTTTCCACCACGGCGGGATCCACACCCGGCTTCACGGTGGCGAACATCATGACTTGCGAGGCGATCTCGAAGGGCCAGACGAACGCGCTGACGCTGGTCGCGGTGCGATCGGTGTACACGAGACGCTTGTAGAGACGGCTGTTCTTGCCGCCCGCGAGCACGTCGCAGGTCATGTCGAGCAGCGTGAAGTCCTGCTTGGTGTAACCCGGGATGTTCCACACCTTGTAGATGCGCGCCTGCGGAACATTGTCCTGCATCGTCGAGCGGCGCGAGCCCGACATCTTGGCTATCCACTCCTGTTTGCGCGTGATCACCGGACCCGCGGGAATGTCGCCGAAGTATTTCTCGACCTTCGCCTTGGCGTCCGCCGCCGAGATGTCGCCGGCGAGCACGATGACGGCGTTGGCCGCGCCGTAATACGCACGGAACCAGTCCTTCACGTCCTCGAGCGAAGCCGCGTTGAGGTCTTCCATGGAACCGATGGGCTCCCAGGAATACGGATGCCCCGCGGGCCACGTGCTCTGCACGATGACCTCGGAGACCTTGCCGTAGGGCTGATTCTGACGCTGGCGCTTTTCGTTCTGCACCACGCCACGTTGTTCGTCGAGCACCTTCTGGTCGATCGCGCCGAGCAGATGGCCCATGCGGTCCGACTCCATCCACAGCGTCATGTCCAGCGCCGAGGTGGGTACGTTCTGGAAGTAGTTGGTCCGATCGAACCAGGTGGTGCCGTTCAGTTTGGTGGCGCCCGCCGATTCCATGACCTTGAACCAGTCGTCCTTGTAGTTCTCCGAGCCATTGAACATCAGGTGTTCGAACAGGTGCGCGAAGCCCGTGCGGCCGGGACGCTCGTCCTTGCTGCCCACGTGATACCAGACGTTGACCGCGACGACCGGCGCCTTGCGGTCTTCGTGCACGATCAGCGTGAGCCCGTTGTCCAGCACGAACTTCTGATATGGGATGTCGACCGCCGGCAATGCCGCGGTGCCGGACTTCGGCGCCGCCACCGTCACGGTGGCCATCGCGCTCAACATCAGAACAGCAAGGAACTGACGATTCATTGGGAATCCTCTGAGGTACTCGTATCGGGTGCAGTGAAGCCACGGCAGACCACGGCCAGCTTGTTGCCGTCGGGATCGCGCACGTAGGCCGCGTAGAAATCCGGGTTGTAGAGCAGTCTGAGACCGGGCGCGCCTTCCGAAGTGCCGCCATTCGCGAGCGCGGCGTCGTGGAAGCGATTGACCGAACACCAGTCCTTCGCCCAGAGCGCCACCATTCCACCGTTGCTCGGCGCCGCCGGAGCGCCATCGAAGGGTTTGCAGACCCACAAGGCATCCTGGATCGCGCCTGCCTTCTCGTACAGGCCCCAGCCAATCCAGCCGGTCCAGCTCGTCTCGCTTTCGCCCCCGGTGTCGCAGCGCTGATAGCCCAGCACGCCCAGCGTGGCGTCGTAGAACCTCGCGGACCGCTCGAGGTTGTTAGACCCCAGGCAGATGTACGCGAACATGGAGCGCATCACGCGTCCTCGGAGTACAGGCACAGCTCCGGCGCCGGCGTCACGGGATCGGTCACGTATTCGAGCACCGACCGCAGGCCGTCCTTCAATCCGCGGAAATGTACTTTCGCCAGGCACTCCTCGGCGGAGAGCCACTGCGCTTCGGCGTGCTCCGAGGCATCCAGCCGGACCACGCTCTCGTTCACCTCGGCGGCGTACACCCCGATCAACTGCATCTCGTTGAAGCGGCGGTTGTAGATGGTGTACGTGTGCTCCGCCGCCCAGATGGCGCGCGCCTTCAGACCGAAACTGCGCAAGTTCCGCGCGATGGCGTCGGTGACGTGCTCGCCTTCCTTCACGAAGTTGCTCGGGATCTGCCAGAACCTCCCGCCGTTGAAGAACCGCTCGGCTTTCTCCACCGACGTGTGAAGCAGCAGGAATCGTGGCCCTTCCGCGGTGCGGCGAAAGGTCCAGACATCGAAGACGTTGACGGCGAGCTGCATGAGGACAGCACGATACAACACAAACTCGCGCCCGCTGTAGCGGCTTCACGCCCGGCGACTGACTACTTGCTCCGGGAGCCCGATACATGCGAGGCCACCGCCTGCCAGACACCACCCCGCTTGAGGAAGATGTTCGAGGACTGATACTGGACCTCGTACGGGCCCTTCTCGTTTATTCCCTTGATGGTGCCGGTTCCCGCCACCACCGCGGTTCCGTTGTCGAAAATGTCGAGGCGGCGGATCTCGAAAGTCAGGGAATCGTAGGAGGGCTTGTTCTTCGATACCCAGTCCATTTCCTCGGCCTTGGTCGACCAGGCGCCGCCATCGTCCACGCTCTGGAATTCATCGGCCAGGATGCGGTCGAGCAGCTTCGTGTCCTGTGTGGCATAGGCGCGAGGCCAGAGGACTTGCTTGAGCTCTCGCAGAGCGGCTTCGTCGGCGGACTCGTCCGCAGCCCGCGATCCGCCCGTGAATGCGGCGAAGCAGAAGACGACCAGGGCAATCCGGGTCACGAAACGCATGGGTATCTCCGACGAGGTGGAGAAATTATAGGGAGCCGACTTCTCGGGGGATTTGCCGAGGCCGACGGTTCGGCGAGCCCGGCGCTCCGTCCGGCGCGTCTATTCGATGGGCCGGCGCTGGTTGGGATCCACGAGCACGGCGCGTGTGTAACCCGCCGCCTTGATCTCCGTGACGAGCTGCGCGGCGCGGACCATGAGGTCCTGATCAGTGCTGGTGGCAAGCACGTAGATCACGCGTTCGCGGCCAATCTGGAGCGAGCCCTGCAACATGCCGGGGACGCGCGCGCACTTGGTCCTGCGATCGAACACGCTGCAGCGATCCGATCCGGGCCACACGCGCACGACGACTTCGAAATTGGGTACGCCGGGCGTCGGCACGCCGGGAGTCTGCGCCACGGCGGAAACTGCGGCCGTGCTCAACACCCCGGCGAGGATGAGAGCACGGCCGCGCATGATCAGATCTTCACCGGGAAGGCGTCCTTGCCCGCGTACTTCACCTTGCCACCCAGCTCCTGCTCGATGCGCAGCAGCTGGTTGTACTTGGCGATGCGGTCCGAACGAGACATGGAGCCCGTCTTGATCTGCGAAGCCGTGGTGGCCACCGCGATGTCGGCGATCGTGGCGTCTTCGGTTTCACCCGAACGGTGCGACACGATCGAGGAATAACCGGCGTCGTTGGCGAGCTTGATGGCGGCCAGCGTCTCGCTGAGCGTGCCGATCTGGTTCACCTTGATGAGGATCGAATTCGCGATCTTCTTCTCGATGCCTTCGCGCAGGATCTTGGTGTTGGTCACGAAGAGATCGTCGCCGACGAGCTGCACCTTCTTGCCCAGCGCGTTGGTCAAGGTGGCCCACCCGGCCCAGTCCTGCTCGGCCATGCCGTCTTCGATGCTGATGATCGGATACTTGGCGGCGAGCTTGGCGAAGTACTTCACGAACTCGTCCGAGCTGAACTTGCGGCCTTCGCCGTGCAGGTCGTACTTGTTCTTCTTGTAGAACTCCGACGCGGCCACGTCCATGCCGAGGTACACCTGCTTGCCGAGCTTGTAGCCCGCCTGCTCGATGGCCTGGATGATGACCTTGATGCCGGCTTCGTTCGACGAGAGATTCGGCGCAAAACCGCCCTCGTCACCGACGGCAGTCGTGAGCTTCTTCTTCTTGAGGATGCCCTTGAGCGTGTGGAAGATCTCCGCGCCATAACGCAGCGCTTCGGAGAACGTGGGCGCGCCCACGGGGATGATCATGAACTCCTGCACGTCGAGCGAGTTGTCGGCGTGCGCGCCGCCGTTGATGACGTTCATCATCGGCACCGGCATCACGGGCTCGCGGCCCTGCGCGAGGTATTTCCACAGCGACTGCTTGCTGTCGATCGCCGCGGCCTTCGCATTCGCGAGCGACACCGCGAGCAGCGCGTTCGCACCGAGACGGCTTTTGTTATCCGTGCCGTCCAGGTCGATCATGATCTGGTCGAGCTGTTCCTGGTCGAAAGCTTCCTTGCCCACGAGCGCATTCTTGAGCTCGATGTTCACGTGGCGCACGGCCTTGGTCACGCCCTTGCCCAGGTAACGCTTCTTGTCGCCGTCGCGCAGTTCGACTGCTTCGCGCGTTCCGGTGGAAGCGCCCGAGGGAACGGCGGCGCGGCCCACCACGCCGGAATCGAGATACACGTCGGCCTCGACCGTGGGATTGCCGCGCGAATCGATCACTTCGCGCCCGACGATATCAACGATGCGACTCATAGAAGACTTTCCTCGAAGGGTTGTTGTTTGACTGCGTTGTCTAGCTGCTTGAGCGTCGACAGTAGGCTTTCCATGCGGCCGAGCGGCCAGGCGTTAGGCCCGTCGCTCAGCGCTTTTTCCGGAGTGGGATGCGTTTCCATGAATACGCCCGCGACGCCGGACGCGACCGCGGCGCGCGCCAGCACAGGAATGTGTTCGCGCTGGCCGCCCGAGGCGTCGCCCTTCCCGCCCGGTAGTTGGACGGAGTGCGTGGCGTCGAACACCACGGGCGCGCCCGTCGCGCGCATGATGGCGAGCGAGCGCATGTCGGAAACGAGATTGTTGTAGCCGAACGAGAAGCCGCGCTCGCAGACCATGATCTGCTCGTTACCCGTGGAGCGCGCCTTGTCGACGACGTTCTGCATCTCCCAAGGGGAGAGGAACTGGCCCTTCTTGATGTTCACGGGCTTGCCCTGCGAACACACGTTGACGATGAAGTTCGTCTGGCGCGCGAGGAAGGCCGGCGTCTGCATGACGTCCACCACACTCGCGACTTCCGCGAACGGGGTGTCCTCGTGCACGTCGGTGAGCACGGGGACGCCGATCTTGTCCTTTACGCCCTGTAGTACCTTCAGGCCGGCGTCGATGCCGGGGCCGCGGAAACTCTTGGCCGAACTACGGTTCGCCTTGTCGTAGGACGCCTTGAAGATGAAAGGCACGCCGAGCTTGCCCGTGATCTCCTTGAGCTTGCCGGCGATCTCCTGAGTGAGAGTGTCACCCTCGATCACGCAGGGGCCGGAGATCAGGAAGAGCGGGCGGTCGATGCCGACCTGGAAGTTGGCGAGCTGCACGGGATACCTCGAAAACGAGTGGCGGAGGATACACGGCGGCGCCCGAGCCGCGCGAATGTCCTGTCGGACAAACGACAGGCCGCGTCAGGGAGTGATCAGTCGCCTTTGCCCTGCACCGGCGCCGCTGCAGGTTTGATCCACCTAGCGTGTTTCTGGAGGAGTTCCATCATCCGAGCCTGGAACTGGGGATCACCCCGCTTGACCGTCCGGTTCAATTCGGCCCGATCGGCAAAGAACTGCTCGAACCCGCCTGGCGTGAACGTGGTCAGCAATTTCACCGCCACTTGCCCACGATTACCTTGCGCGTGCGGCGTGCCGCGCGGAATGAAAATGAAAGAGCCCGCCGGCAGTTCGCGGACTTAGGTGCCCATGCGAAACGTCAGCGTGCCCTCGAGCACGTAAAACGCCTCGTCACAGCCGTCGTGCTGGTGCCACGGAGTCTCGTACCCCGGGAGCTCGGTGAGCTCCACGACTCCGGCGCGGCTGCCGGTCGTGTCGGAGGTGGCGATGATCCGAACTTCGCCGGCGTCATACGCCAACGGCGGCACCGCCTTCGTGTCCACCGCAACGATGGGATCCGCGGCCTTTGCGATGAGGGCGACCTGGCAGGCCAACAGCCCCAGGACGAGCATCGAACCCTTGCCGCCTCGCCCCATCAAGCGCTCGCCGCCTCCGGCAACTGCGCCGTGCGATGCGCCCTCGCCGCCTTCACGAATCCGGCGAACAGCGGATGGCCATCACGCGGCGTGGACGTGAACTCCGGATGGAATTGCGTGGCCACGAACCACGGATGTCCCGGTAGTTCGATGATCTCCACGAGATCGTCCTTCGAGAGTCCCGAGAACTTGAACCCGGCCTGGGTGTAGCGCTCGCGATAGTTGTTGTTGAACTCGTAGCGATGGCGATGACGCTCCTTCACGTTCTCGCCGCCGTAGATCGCGCGGGCCTGCGTGTTGGCGCCGGTGATCACCTCCTGCGAACCCAGGCGCATGGTGCCACCCTTGCCGGTGTTGTCGTCGCGCTTCTGGTCGCCCTTGGCCGCGTCCTGCCATTCGGTGATCAGCGCGATCACCGGGTGCGGACTCGCGCGATTGAATTCGGTGCTGTTCGCATTCTCGAGCCCCAGCACGTGACGGCCGAACTCGATACAGGCGAGCTGCATGCCGAGGCAGATGCCCAGGTACGGGATCTTGTTCTCGCGCGCATAACGCACGGCCGCGATCTTGCCCTCGATGCCACGTTCGCCGAAGCCGCCGGGCACGAGGATGGCATCCATGCCGCGCAGCGCATGCGTGCCGTGTTTCTCGATGTCCGTGGACTCGATGTAGTGCACGTTGACGCGCGTGCGCGTCTTCACACCGGCGTGCGTGAGTGCTTCGTTGAGCGAGATGTAGCTGTCCTTGACCTGCACGTACTTGCCGACCATCGCGATGTCGACCTGGCCGTCCGGGTTGGCTTTCGCCGCAACCACCTGCTTCCACTCGCTGAGATCGGCGGGCGGCACGTTGAGCCGCAGCTTGTCGACGATGATCTCGTCGAGGCCCTGCTCGTGCAGCAGCATCGGGATCTTGTAGATGTCGTCGGCATCGATGCCCGAGCACACGGCGCGTTCTTCCACGTTGGTGAACAACGCGATCTTGCGACGCTGCTCGTCGGGCAGCGGGTTCTTGCAGCGGCACAGCAGCACGTCAGGCTGGATGCCGATGCCGCGCAGTTCCTTGACGGAGTGCTGCGTGGGCTTGGTCTTGATCTCGCCGGCGCCGCCGAGCACGGGCACGAGCGTGAGGTGCAGGTACACGCAGTTGTTGCGGCCCAGCTCCACGCCGAGCTGGCGGATGGCTTCGAGGAACGGCAGCGATTCGATGTCACCCACCGTGCCGCCGATCTCCACCATGCAGACGTCCGCGTCGCCCGCGCCGAGCTGGATCGAGCGCTTGATTTCGTCCGTGATGTGGGGGATCACCTGCACGGTCGCGCCGAGATAGTCGCCGCGGCGTTCCTTGGCGATCACGCGCTCGTAGATGCGGCCCGTCGTGAAATTGCTGTGGCGGCCCGTGGTCGTGCGCACGAAGCGCTCGTAATGGCCGAGGTCGAGATCGGACTCGGTGCCGTCATTGGTGACGAACACTTCGCCGTGCTGGAACGGGCCCATCGTGCCCGGATCCACGTTGATGTAGGGATCGAGCTTGACCATGGAGATCTTGAGTCCACGGCCTTCGAGAATCGCGCCCAGCGATGCGGCGGCGATACCTTTTCCCAAAGAGGAAACGACGCCACCAGTGACGAATACGAATTTGGTCATGAGGAGCCCGCCGTTAAAAAGGTTCGAAGAAGTTCGAATCGACGGGCCGGCAGGTTACCAGAAACGACGTCCTCGCTCATTTCCGGAAAAGAAAAATTACCCGCGGGGGCGAGTCCACACCAGCCGCGCGCGCCGCCGGGATTTGACATTGGCCGCGATGGACGCGTCTATCCAGCGATCGCCTGCGGCCAGGAGCCGCGATGCATCGCCCTTGGGGCCTTCCCCGGCGAACAGCAACGGCAGCAGCGCGCGCTGCTCCACGGTGAGCCGCGCTGCCTGCAGGAGTTTCTTGAGCGATTGCGTTCGGGCGCGCGCACCCGGACGCAGCGTCTCGCCGCCCTGACGTCCACGCACATGGACCGCAGGCGGCAATTTGTCCAGGTCGACAGGACCGTCGGGGTCATTCACGAATGCGATGCTCCCGCCGAGTGGTAGGGCGAAGTTGCGATGATCCTTCCAGCGCCACGCTTCGGGCCGGGGTGTTGATACGTACGCCTCCAGCTCGGGCGCCGGAGCTACATGCGCACTCGTTTGAAGCTCGATCCGGCCCATCCGCCGTTTCAGGACCGCGCTGGCCCAGCGCGCTTCGGGCTGTGCGTCTTCACGTGCGCGCAGGAACGGTCCGCTGATCTCCGCGAGCATCGCTGCCGAAGGCAACTCGATGCCGGCGTTCGCAATGAAGGTCCTCAGCGCATTGCGACGCCGCATGGACGGCAACGCACGCAGCGCCGACACGTTGAGGCCACCACCATCGGCAACGGCCCGAAGATCGCGAGCGCCAACGGCGTCGAGGAGGGCCGCCGCTTCCGCCATGTGTCGCGACGTTCGCGCGATTGCGCGGTCGACACCGGGCCATCTCTCGCGCACCTGGGGCATGACGCGATGGCGCAGGAAATTGCGCGCGAACAGGTCCTGCGCATTGGTCGGATCTTCGATCCACTCCAGTTCGTGATACCGGGCGTAAGTCTCGAGATCCTTGCGCGAATGCGTCAGCAGCGGACGGCGGATCTCGCCCCGCGAGAAGGCCGCTCGAGCCGGCATGGCTGAAAGGCCGGCGACTCCCGCGCCGCGGAACAGCTGAAGCAGCAGCGTCTCCGCCTGGTCCTCGACGTGTTGGGCGGTGACGAGCACTTCTCCGATGCGGAGCTCGGCGCCTAACAACCGATAGCGCGCATCACGCGCCGCAGCTTCGGTGGATTCTCCGCGCGGGACGACCAGCTTCGCCCCGAGCGACTTGAAGGGCACCTTCCACGCGCGGGCCAGCCGCGCGCAATGCTGGCTCCAGCCGCGGCTTGCAGTCTGCAGGCCGTGATCCACATGCAGCAGACGGAGGTCGCCCAGTTCGCGACGCCGGCTCACGAAGATGTGCGCGAGAACGGTCGAGTCGAGTCCGCCGCTGAATGCGACCGCGACTTTCGGCTTCGAGCCGGTGCCGATCAGGAAATCCTCGACCACGCGCCGGGACAGCACCTGCGGTGACAAGCCCCTGGGCATCAGGTCCGTCCCCTTTTGCTAGCAAATGGGGAGTGACCCCAATTCGATTCAGTTCGCGACTTCGCTGTACACACCGAAGCCATCGATGCGCGTGTTGCGCGCGGCGCGCAACTTGTCGGGCGGCAACTTCTCGAGTTGTCCCAGGTGTTTGATCAACGCGGCCTTGATGGTGTCGGCGACGGCCTGCGGATTGCGATGCGCGCCACCCACGGGTTCCGGCAGCACTTCATCCACGAGCTTGAGCTTGCTGAGCTTGTCGGCGGTGAGGTTCATCGCCTCGGCCGCCACTTCCTTCTTGTCCGCGCTCTTCCACAGGATGGACGCGCAACCTTCGGGCGAGATGACAGAGTAGGTCGAGAACTGCAGCATCATCAGCCGGTCGCAGACGCCGATCGCGAGTGCGCCGCCGGAGCCGCCCTCGCCGATCACCACGCTGATGATCGGAATACCCATCACGCTCATCTCGAAGAGATTGCGCGCGATGGCTTCGGACTGACCGCGTTCTTCCGACCCCACGCCGGGATAGGCGCCGGGAGTGTCGATGAAAGTGATCAGCGGCAGGCGGAAGCGCTCGGCCAGCCGCATGAGGCGCAGCGCCTTGCGGTAACCCTCGGGCTTGGGCATGCCGTAGTTGCGGCGCACGCGCTCCTTGGTATCGCGGCCTTTCTGATGGCCGATCAACATGACCGGCGTGCCGTCGAGACGCGCAGGACCGCCGACGATGGCGAGGTCATCGCCATACATGCGGTCGCCATGGAGTTCGTGGAAGTCCGTGAAGATCAGCCCGGCATAGTCGAGCGTGTACGGGCGCTGCGGATGGCGCGCCAGCTGCGTGATCTGCCAGGGCGAGAGATTCGCGAAGATGCTCTGCGTGAGCTGTTCGCTCTTTTGCTTGAGTCGGGTGATCTCTTCTTGGATGTTGACCGCGGAGCCAGACGGAACGTGTTTCAGTTCTTCGATCTTGGCTTCCAGTTCGGCGATCGGCTGCTCGAAATCAAGGAAGTTCACTGCCATAGGGCGGCGAGGATAACAGGGGACATTCCTGATTTTCTAGGAAACGGGGACGGGGCTCACGCCGGGCGCGGCCGATGCCGGTATCGCGCGGCCGGCTCGTCAGGAGCGAGCACCCCCCATGGAACGAAGAATGGGGGGTGCCCTCGTCGCCGGCTATGCGCGCTCCATCTGAAGCGGTACCGCTGAGAGGGGCATTGTTCCCGCGCGCATGTACGCCGGCTCCTCGGTGCTCGCCATTCCTCACCGACCACGAAAGCGATCGATCGGCCGCGCCTGGCGAGGTCTGCGCCCGTTTCCTCGAAGATGAGGAGTGACCTCGGCGGCCTCAGCCGTAGGACGACGCGGATGCGGAAGGCGGCGGACTGTAGAGCACGGCGATGCGGCCGCGGCCCAGGAGCGATTCGAGTTCCTCGACGAGTGCGGGTG
>JBKPPO010000061.1:0-4580 GCA_046733635.1 Pseudomonadota bacterium
ATGGAAGTCGCCTCGTGCTTCGCGCTGTCGCGCCACACGGCCTGCTGGAAGTGTTTGCCCTCAGGCGAAGGCAGCGGGCAATCGCGCATGTCGCTGCCCAGGATGCCCGGCAACTTCAGCGACCTGACGACATAGCCCGCGGTCGTCCACGCGGTGACGGTCACGTGATCGCTCTTCGAGAACCGGGGCGAAGCGATGGGCAGCTTGACGCTCTGGCCGAACGGCCAGCGCACCCAGCGCGGCGAGTAGTCCCTGGGGCCGTAAACGCGACTTGCGGGAATGTCCTCGAGCTCGGCGCTGACCTGGGCCGGTTGGTCGAATCCGGAGAAACAATCCACCTCGATCGAGTCACCTGTCGAATCGCGCGTGCCGCTGCAATAGCCGAGCTTCGGAACCGCATGACGCCGCCCGTCTGCGGGCAACCGGAACTCATGCGGCTCGAGAAGCACGAGGTAGTAGCGCAGCTCCAGCTCCACCTGCGATTCACTGCTCAACCGGCGCGCAACGTGCTCGGGCAGCACCCAGGCATGGGACAAACTACCGTCCTCGGTGTCGTACGCGATGGGCCGCAACGAGTAGAGCGGCGGCGAGCCGGGCGCGACGGAATACTCGGCCGACACGTAGGTGAGGCCGGCGCGCCAGTCCGGCGGCAGTCGCCTGGATTCGATGGACGTCAGGAAGGCGATGGATGAAGGGCTGGCCGCAGCCTGATCCTCGTGGGTCCAGTCCCGAACGCTCGCGGCACGGCGCGCCTCCTCGAACGCGGGGTCCGCCGCGAGGTCACGCACTCGGGTCGCGGCGAAGCAGGTCCGCGCATTGCGAAGGTAGATAGCGCTGGTGTCGACCGTGGGCGGCGCCTGCGACTGTACGAGCGAGGTTTGTGCAGCGTACACAGCCTTCCAGGGAAGCAGCCACATAGGAAGCAGCATCAGCAGCGTGAGGGTCAGCGCGGTTGCGACGAGCATCACCCTCGCGATCTTCAAGCTCCGCCGCCAGTAGGACAACCAGCAAGCCAGGCCGAACAGCACGAATGCCACGAGCGCGCTCGGGATCAGGGCGAGCCAGCCCAGGCCGACATCGAACAACGCATCGCCGATGGCGGGGTGCAATGGCCCAGGCGCACTCACGAAGGGCGACGGAATCACGAATGCGCAGATGAACATCCCGAGCAACACCCCGATTCCTTGCATGAGCGTGCGCGTGACCAGCGCCGTGATCATCAGCAGCGGCAACAGGGCTACAAGGAGGACATAGAGCGCCGTCGTGCTCGAATCATGGAACAGCAACGCCCTCTGCAGAGTCTCCCCGACAGAAGTTCCGAGCGCCGGCTCGATCATCAGCGTCGAGACCACCTGCGACAGCCGCAACACGACGATCAGCAGCACCAGCTTCGCGGCGAGCAATTCCGCCCGGGGCACGGGCCGGCACAGCCAGTCGTCCACCAGGCTGACGGGCGGATCGAGTTGGAACACCGCGAGAATGAAAGCCGTGGCCGCCAGCAACAAAACCGGCGTCCGCACCGAACCCCACATGTCCACAAGTTCCAGGCGCATGATCAGCACGTCGCCCGCGAACAGTAGCGCGACGATCAGGATCAGTGGATAGAGGCTGCGGACATCCTTCCTGAGGATGGCGGCGACGATGCGCAGGTTCATGGCGCTGGATTCCGCTTGCGTTGTTGCATGAGCGAGCTGGCGATCGCACGCAAGGACATCGGCTCGCACTCCATTCTCACGGCGCCAAAATGCCGGGCCAGTTCCTGGTAGAGCGGCTCGTTGCCGGCGTAGTGAGAGGCAATGAATCGCAGCCGATGACCCTCGATGTTCGGCAGCAGCCACCCCGGGGGCAGCGGCCGCGGCAGCTCCTTTACCGCGGAAAGCGTGACGTGCACTTCACGAAAGCGTGCTTGCAAGCCCTCGATGGCCTCCTGCAACAGCAGCTGCCCGTTCTGCATGAATGCCACGTGCGTCGTGAAGCTCTCGATCTCCGCGAGCTCGTGCGAGGAAATGAGGATGGTGGTCTCGCCGGCCTGCTGCAGGAGCCCGTTCACCACTTCATCGCGCACCATGGTGTCGAGTCCGCTCAGCGGTTCGTCCAGTACCAGTAGTTGGGGGCGATAGGCGAGGGCGCCCACCAGCAGCGCCTTCATGCGCATGCCATGGGAGAGGTGCCGGATCGTTCGTGTGGACGGTAGCTCGAATTGCGCGCAAAGCTGTGTCTCGAACGCGCGGTCCCAGGCCGGATATAGACTGCGCAGGTATTCGAAGTAGTGCGCCAGGCAGAGCGCGTCCGGCAATCGCTGACTCTCCGAAACGTAGCCGATGCGTTGGAAGTCGCCAGGCGCAAGCCGGTGCGACGGCGTGCCGAGCACTGTGGACAGCCCGCGATCTGCTTTCAGGATGTTCATGAGCAACCGGATCGTCGTCGTCTTGCCCGCGCCATTGGAGCCGATGAGCGCGTACACCGTCCCTTCCGGCACCTGCAAATCCAGGTTTTCGATTGCCTCGAAGCGGCCGAATTTCTTCGTCAGGCCCTGCGTTTCAACGATCATTCGAGACGACCTTGAGTCCGCGCAGCTCCGTCCAGGTGTCTTCGACCGCCTGCTGCACTTCTTCGAGGTCCGCGCCGACGCGCATGGCCTCGACGACGAGCTTTTCGACTTCGTCTTCCAGCAGCCGCTTGCGATCGCCCGCTCGCGCCTTCGGCGGTTGTGCGACGACTGTGCCAACACCTGGTTGGGCCACCAACCAGCGTTCCTGGATCAGGTGCTGCACTACCTTGTGGGCGGTGTTCGGATGGATCTTCAGATCCAGCGCCAGTGCCCGGACGGATGGGAAGGCTTCACCAGCCTTCAGTTCGCCCGCGAGGATGGAGCGGGTGGCGGCGAACACCACCTGGTCGAAGATCGATTCGCCCGGGATCAGCTTGAGTTTGAATGGGACCATCGGTCCTCCGGTGTCACAACAATACTGTGACACATGGAGGGGCGGCGAGTAAACCCACTTCCCGAGTCCGAAGGGCGACGCAGGGTCTGCCTCCGAACCTGCACTCGTAGCGTGACCTGGATCTCGCCGACACCGCATTGATGCTGGGATGCGAGCTGCAAAAGCCCATTCACTACGCAAGGCAGCCGGCTACCGCTTGGGAAAAGAGTGCTCGAATGCAGCCGTCTCAAACTGGGGGATGTAGATGGCGATATCCAGAAGGCTTTCGGCATTCCAGATACTTGCCGATCCGTTCTCTCCGCCAGATTTCACGCAATCACCCGACGCAGCACGTAGTTATCAGCTGCGGCTCCACCCAGCGGAATTCGAATCCTCGAGCTGAAAAAGCTGATCCGACAGATTCGCAGAGCGAATCCGGACGCACGAACTGCAAGGGCAAAGTAGCCGTGTACCTCTACTACTTCGACGTGCGAAGTCCGAAGTCCGGAGGGCGCGCGGCACGGGTAGGAGGTTTTATATGCATATATTGGCAATCTTGGCGCCGAGACACGACCAGAGCAGGCCAAGATCTCCGACTTGATACGTGATACTGGATCAACTTCGCTAGCTGTGGTGATCCCAACGTACCGGCTCTTCCTCAGTGGCCCGCATTCGATGCAGGGGCGAGAGGTGCCATGGTTTTCGGCCAGACACCGGCGCTGCAGGAATTCGCGCGAAACACGGAATACGTGGATTCCCCTTGCGCTTCCGCCTCGACACGTCTCCGAGACGATCCGGCGCAGAACTCCAGCGAGACTGGAGTTGGGACGTGTTTCGGCCGGTTGCGCCCGATGGCATGAGCTCTTGGATCTGCTGACTAACTGCTCAACGCGATCGTCAACGCGCCCGACTTCGCCTGATCAGGTAAGCCGCCGCGACCAATGCGGTGACCACCGCCACTTTGATCACGCGCGGGCGGTTGTGACGCCACTCGCTCTGAAGGCCCATCTCGCGCACCACGTTGGGCGGCCGCATTCGCGCGAGGTCTTGAAGGACGCCTTCGACCATGTCGACGCGATCGGCGAATATCAATGTCATCCAGCGAGTGGGGCGACCTTCACTCAGGCGATAAGCGAAATCACGGATCCGACCACTCAATCCCTTGGGAGGGCAGGAGGTGCCGAATACCGGCGTCAGCTGCCCGTGTTCGGTGGACTTGTGAATTCGATGCGGCGGCTTCTGGCGAGTGATGTCGATGTACAGATGTTCGGCGCCGATGTGCGGCGCCTTGTCGCGTGGAACGCCAGGTCGCGTTTCGGGATCCACATCCGAGCCCCATCCGGCGATCCTCGCCGTGTGGTCGACCTGTCTTCGCTCACTCGTATCGAAGGACATGCCGCCGGGAATCGGCTTCTGGAGCCGGTCATCGGAAGACGCACCGTGTGTTTGTTGTCTCATGAGTCACCTCAGTGATAGCTGCGCGGCGTGCCGGGCAGGATGAGCGGTTTGATCATCCCGTCGAGCTTGCTGGCCATCATGTGGTAGGCCTCGCCGATCTCTTCGAGCGGAAAGCGATGCGTGATGATGTCGCTCGGCTTGATGTGTCCCGCGCGTATGTGCTCCAGGCATCGCGGCAAATTGCGGCGCACGCTGGCC
>JBKPPO010000062.1:0-2974 GCA_046733635.1 Pseudomonadota bacterium
GCCCGCAATCCCTGACGTTCCGCTCCGGTATCATGGCCGGCGCATGGAGCCTCACAAGATCCTCGTCGCCGTCGACACCAGTTATCTCGCCGAACAATCGAACCCCGGCGAACGTCGTTACGTGTTCTCGTACACCATCACCATCCGCAACGAAGGCAGCGTGGCCGCGCGCCTGCTGACCCGGCACTGGATCATCACCGACTCCAACGGCAAGGTGCAGGAAGTGCGCGGCGAAGGTGTGGTCGGTGAACAGCCCTATCTGAAGCCGGGCCAGGGATTCCGTTATTCGAGCGGCGCCGTGCTGGAAACACCGGTGGGCGCCATGCAGGGCAGCTACCAGATGGTGACCGACGAGGGCGAGCAGTTCGATGCGCCCATCGCGGCATTCCGGCTCGCCATGCCGGGCCTGCTGCAGTAAGAAAGGCGCACATGGCCCGCTACGCGATCGGCGACATCCAGGGCTGCTGCGACGAACTGAAAGCGCTGCTCGAGCGCTGCCACTACTCCGCCGACCGCGACGAACTCTGGTTCGTCGGCGATCTCGTGAATCGCGGACCGAAATCGCTCGAGACGCTGCGCTTCGTGCGCTCGCTCGGCGCCGGCGTCACCGTCGTGCTCGGCAATCACGACCTGCACCTGCTGGCCCTCGCCTTCGGCGCCAAGCGAAAACAGAAGGACGGCGACACGCTCGAGGAGATCCTCGAAGCCCCGGACCGCGATCAGCTCCTCGAATGGTTGTTAGGTCGTCCGCTCGCCGTCTTCGATGAACCGCGCGGCGATTTCCTGGTGCATGCCGGACTCGTACGTGACTGGACCCCTCGCGCCGCCGCGAAGCTGGCGCGCGAAGTCGAAGCCGTGCTGCGAGACGACGCGCGCGCGCTGTTCGATTCCATGTACGGCAACAAACCGGATCGCTGGGACGAGAAACTGCGCGGCATGGACCGGCTGCGATTCGTGATCAACGCATTCACGCGCATGCGTTACTGCCGCGAGGACGGCTCCATCGATCTCAAGGCCAAGGGCGCACCGGGCGAGCAGCCCGAGGATCTCTTGCCCTGGTTCGACGTGCCGGACCGCAAGAGCGCGGAGATCCGCGTGATCTGCGGGCACTGGTCGACGCTCGGGCTCAAGCGGCGCCGCGATCTGCTCGCACTGGATACCGGATGCGTGTGGGGCGGCTCTTTGACCGCCGTGAATCTGGATGCCGACGAGCCGCCGGTGCAGCTCGCCTGCGCGGGGCATCAGCCGCCGGGCGGCGGTGAAGGCTGAGGCTGAGCCACTTCCGCGGGCGGCACGATATCGCTCGCCGTCGGAGCGGCTTCTTCCGGACTGGCCTGCCCGGCGGGCCGCGGCGCTTCGGTCGGCGAGACGAAGGCGGGTTCGGCCGGCGCCACCGGCGCCGCTTCCACGAACACCGGGATCGGGTTCCAGGAGATATAGATAGCCGCCGTCTTGGGCGTGTACAGGCTCGTCGCGAGTTCGATGTCCACGGGCTTCGTGCCTTCGGTGGTCACCGGCAGGATGTTGCGTTCCTCGGCCTGGATGTCGAGCTGGCCCACGCTGCCCGGCTGGACGCGCAGCGCCACGCGCACCGGCCACGTGGATTCTTCGGGCAGGCGCGCCGCGACGCTACCCTGTCCACCGATCCCGGAAAGGTCGATGACCAGCGTGTTGCGCACCCAGTACTGCGCGTACGTGGCGGGCGAGCCGTCCGCGTTCACCAACGTGAGTTCGTTGACCGCCTCGGGACCGGGCTTGGGCTTCTTGTAGAAGGGCCAGATCTTCGGCGCCGACAGCGAACAGGCCGACAGGGCCAGGTAGCAGGCGACGACGAGCGCAAGGCGGGATTTCACGGCGGGCTCCGCGAGAGCTGTTAGAGACGGCAACCTTAACACGGGGCCGCCGGCAGCCGTGCCGCGCGGGCTGACGCTGCCCGGCGACAGCCTTTCCATTTGTGGAGAGGATCACATCGCGACGGCCGGGAGGCTACGATAGGCCCGCCATCCGAGAGCCCCCATGCGTGAACTCAAAGCCTTCAATTTCAAGCGCTGGATCGACGAGCACCGTCACCTGCTGAAGCCGCCCGTGGGCAACAAGCTCGTGTTCACCGACAGCGAGTTCATCATCATGGTCGTGGGCGGCCCGAACAGTCGCAAGGATTTCCACGTCGATCCGGGTGAGGAGTTCTTCTATCAGCTCGAGGGCGGCATCACGCTCGCCACCGTGCAGGACGGGAAGCGCGTGGATGTCGCCATCAACGAAGGCGACATCTTCCTGCTGCCACCCAACATGCCGCATTCACCGCGGCGGCCGGCGAATACCGTCGGCCTCGTGATCGAGCGCGTCCGCCGGCCCGGTGAGATCGATGGGTTCCAGTGGTATTGCGAGAACTGCGGCACCAAGCTTTACGAAGAGTTTGCCGAGATCACGAACATCGAGACGCAGTTGCCTCCGATCTTCGATCGGTTCTTCGGCGATCTCGCGCATCGCACCTGCCGGAACTGCGGCACGGTGCAGGAGCCGCCTGCGGGCTCGCGTGCGAAAGGCTGATGCTCGCGGAACTCAGTGTCGGCGGATTGAAGTTGCGCGTCGCGTTGGATCGCGGCGTCAGCCTCGCCATCCCCGTGGAGTTCGGCGCGGCGCGCGGGCCGCGGCATTTCGGCGCGCCTGCGCCAGAGTCGAAGCCATGGGCCGTCGGAAATTTTTCCGGCAGTGTCGCCACCGGCGCGAGCTGCAACTGCCACACGCTCACGTTGATTCCCCATTGCCAGATGACGCACACCGAAAGCGTGGCGCATCTCACGCGCGAGGCCGGTGATGCCTGGCGCGTCGTGCCACGCGGGCTGCTTCCCGCCGTCGTGATGAGCGTGAGTCCCGAGCCGGCGCGCGAGACCAGTGAGAGCACGGATCCGCAGCCCTGGGGCACGGATACGTTGATCACGCGGCGGCGACTGCGCGCCGCGTGGCCTGCAAC
>JBKPPO010000063.1:0-6131 GCA_046733635.1 Pseudomonadota bacterium
GCGATGCGCGCGCCCTTGAGCGGCTGGCTCTTGGCGTACTCCTCGCGGATGGCCATCAGGCCGGGCATCTCGGTCTCGGCGATGTTGAGTTCCTTGCGGCCCCAATCGGCGAGCTTGATGTCGGCGATGACGTAGTCTTTGCCCGCTTCGGGCTTCACAACAGCATTCATGTAAACCTCTCTAGTTAGTTCCGTTTAGAGAGCGCCGTTGCAATCAACCTCACCGCTTTGCCGAGCCTCGCGTCCTTCGACGCTGCAGCGCTCCTCGGCCAGCTGATTCTTCTTCGCGAAATGGGGTCAGACCCCATTTCCTGGAAAAGGTGCCGCAGCTCGACCGAGATGCGGCACCGTTCCAAACTCTTCCAAAACCAGGTGCGTCCCCTTTTGCTAGCAAATGGGGTCTGACCCCATTACGCGGTCTTGCGCACCCCGGCGTCGGCAGCCAGCGCGGCCGCCTTGTCCGTCTTCTCCCAGGTGAACTCCGGCTCGTTGCGGCCGAAGTGACCGTACGCGGCGGTCTTGAAGTAGATGGGACGCAGCAGGTCGAGCATCTGCACGATGCCCTTCGGACGCAGGTCGAAGTGCTGGCGCACCAGCGCCTCGAGCTTCTCGTCCGAGACCTTGCCGGTGCCGAACGTGGTGACCATCACCGACGTGGGCTGGGCCACGCCGATGGCGTACGAGATCTGCACCTGTGCCTTCGACGCGAGGCCGGCAGCGACGATGTTCTTCGCCACGTAGCGGGCCGCGTAAGCCGCCGAGCGGTCCACCTTCGTCGGGTCCTTGCCCGAGAATGCACCACCGCCGTGAGGAGCGGCACCGCCGTACGTGTCGACGATGATCTTGCGGCCGGTGAGACCGCAGTCACCCTGCGGGCCACCGATGACGAAGCGGCCGGTCGGGTTGATCAGGTACTTGATGCCTTTGGCCAGCGGGATCGATTCCTTCGCGAGCACCGGCTTCACGATCTCTTCGATCACGGCTTGTTCGATGTGCTTGTGCTCCACATCGGGGTGATGCTGGGTCGACAACACGACGGTATCGATCTCCGTCGGCTTGCCATCGACGTACTTCACCGTCACCTGCGACTTCGCATCGGGGCGCAGCCACTTGAGCTTGCCGTTCTTGCGCAGCTCGGCCTGCTTCTCGACCAGGCGGTGCGAGAGGTAGATGGGCAGCGGCATGAGGCTCTCGGTCTCCGTGCACGCGTAGCCGAACATCATGCCCTGGTCGCCGGCGCCCTGTTCGAGGTTCAGGCCCTTGCCTTCGTCCACGCCCTGCGCGATGTCGGGCGACTGCTTGTCGTAGGCGACGAGCACGGCGCAACCCTTGTAGTCGATGCCGTAGTCGGAGTTGTCGTAGCCGATGTTCTTGATCACGTCGCGCGTGATCTGGTGGAAGTCCACCACGGCCTTGGTGGTGATCTCACCGGCGAGCACCACGAGACCCGTGTTGCAGAGCGTCTCGGCGCCCACGCGCGAGAACTTGTCCTGCGCGAGCAGCGCATCGAGCACCGCGTCGGAAATCTGATCGGAAACCTTGTCCGGGTGGCCTTCGGAGACGGACTCGGACGTGAACAGGAAACTGGATGACATGATCTTCCTCTATCTATTGGCGCTGGTTTTTAGCTTGCCGCCTTCAACGGCTGTCCAAACGAATCCGCGTACAGCTGCGCGAATTCGGACAGGGTGAAACTGTGGTTCTGGGTGCCACGAACCGCAATCTTGATGGCGCCCATGAGAGATGCAATGCGGCCCGTGGTTTCCCAATCGTAGCCGCGCAGGATTCCGTGGATGAGGCCAGCGCGATAGGCGTCGCCACAGCCGGTCGGATCGAGTACTTCACGCGCCTTGGCGCACGGAATGTCGTAGCTGCGGCCGTCCGCATGAATGGTCGAACCCTCGCTGCCGCGCGTGACGATCAGCGCCTTCACATGTTTCATCACGTCGGCCACCGACCAGCCCGTGCGCTCCTGCAGCAGAGCCCACTCGTAGTCGTTCAGCGCCAGCCAGTCCGAGATCGAGATGAAGCGCTTGAAATCCTCGCCGGCGAACAGCGGCATGGCCTGGCCCGGATCGAAGATGAACGGAATGCCCGCGGCCTTGAACTGCTCCGCATGCTGAAGCATGCCTTCACGACTGTCCGGGGCGATGACGCCAATGGAGATGCCATCGTTCGCCGGGACCTTGATCTTCCAGGAGTGATTCATCGCACCCGGGTGGAACGCGGTGATCTGGTTGGAATCGAGGTCCGTGGTGATGAAGGCCTGCGCGCAATGTTCTTCCTGGATGGTCACGAGGTACTTCTCGGACAAGCCGTGCTGCTTCATCCAGTCGCTGTACGGCTGGAAGTCGCGGCCGATGCCACCCATCGCGTAGCCGGTCTCACCGAGCAACTTGAGGTTGTAGGCGATGTTGCCCGCGCAGCCGCCGAACTCACGGCGCATCTGCGGGACCAGGAAGGCGACGTTCAGCATGTGCAGCTTGTCGGGAAGGATGTGCGCCTTGAAGCGGTCGGGGAACACCATGATGGTGTCGTAGGCGACCGATCCACAGATGAGCGCGCTTTTGTTGCTTCCCGGCATACCTGACTGAAATCCTTGGAGGAACCCGCTGAATTGGGGGCGCAAAGATACTCGAATCCCGCTTGGGTTGCGCGGTCGCGCCCGGGCCTCACCGCCAGAAAACATGCCCAGGTCACATGTAACTTCAAGTCATTGATTTGATGGGGCGTGAGGGAGATTCAAATCGCCCCATCGTGACGATTCCCGGCCCGACACTCTTCATATTGGCCTCAACCACGCCGTTTTCATCATGAAAAGCCCCGTCAAGGCCTGGCCGTCGCTGCCGGAACCCGGGCGCGCGCGCGCAGGAAATGACGGAGCGCGTCCAGATCGCGGTCACTGATCTCCGGGTACTTGGGCATTCCCCTCGCTTCCACGCCACCCCTGACCAGCGCAGCAAAACTGGCCGGGTTCATCGGGATGGCCGAGGCCCGGAGATCCGGCGCGGCGCCACCCGCGATCGCACCGGAGCCGTGACACCACTGGCATTGCGCGTACACCTTCGCGCCTTCCTTCGACAGAGCCTCGTCGATGGCGAACTCGGGAACATCCACGGCCTGCGCGACCTTGGGCGAAGGCGTGGGCGGCAGCTCACCCTTCCCATCGAGCGTGAACACGAGCAACCGGCGCGGATGCAGCCGCGAGTCCCAACCGAACTGCGCGGACATCGCGCCCAGATTGGCCACCATGCCATGCGGCGGGCCAACCATCACGGCGATGTATTGCTTGTTGCCGACGCCAAAGCTGACAGGCGCCGCAAGTGGCGGAGTCGCGGCGTAGAACGCCCACACCTTGCTACCCGTCGCTGCCGCATAGGCCACGAAGTAGCCGTCCATCTGGCCCTGGAACACGAGATCGCCTGCGGACAACACCCCACCCGAATAGGGCCCTGGCGTGGGAATGGCCCAGTTCGCGCGCTGCTTCACGGGATCCCACGCGACTAGGAAACTCTTGCCCGCGTCGGCCGCCGTGTCCGCATCCAGCCCGGGCGGCAACACGGTGGTCGGTAGATAGACGAGGCCCGTGGCGGGATTGAAGGCCTGCGCGAAATGATTGCGGGCACCCTCGCCCAGCAGGCGCCTCGAGAGCCCCACTCCGGTCTCGCGATCGATGACGTGGAAAGTGCCGTCTCGCGGCGCATGCAGGATCACGCGGCGCGGACCTCCTTCGAGCGGCAGCGTCGCCAGGGTGATGTCCGTGGAGCTTTCGCAGGACTTTCGGTCGCCCGTGGATTCGTCGTACTGCCAGAGAAGTTGCCCGCCGCTGGCGAGCGCGATCACCGAACAGGCCGTCTTGTTAGGCACGTCGCCACGTTCATTGCCCGTGCCCAGGTAGACGCGGCCGGATTCCGGATCCGTCGCGATCGCATTCCAGATCGCGCCGCCGCCGCCATCCGTATCCCAGCGCCACAGGAATTTCCCATCGGCGGCGGCATGCGCCACGACGCCGCCGCGCGCTGCGCCCGAGTCTCCGAAGCCGATGATGACCTTGTCGCCCGAGACGCGCGGTGCACCGGAGATGAATGTGCCGTCGTCGGGAGCGAGCGTATCGGCGCCCCAGATCACTCCGCCCTTCTTCGCGTCGAGCGCCAGCAGCCGGCCATCATGTGTGCCAACGAACAGCCGACCCTTCGAGTACGCCAATCCGCGGATGCCGGCGCCCGCGCGCAGCTTCTTGCCCGCGAGCTTTGCGACATCGGGATCGAACTGCCACAACACCTTGCCCGTGCGCGCATCGATGGCACTCATCAGGCTGTATCCGGCGGCCACGTAGATCACGCCGTCGACCGCCAGCGGCGTCGCGAGCGCGGTGTGTGCCTGCAGTTCCACGGAGAACGCGAGCCGCAGTCGCGAAATGGTGGCGCGGTTGATCTCGGTCAGCGGAGAGTGGTGAGACTCGGTGGCGACGCGCCCGGGAGCAGCCCAACTGCGAGGATCCGCGTCATCCGGCCCCCCTTTCTCGGCAGCGGCCGTCACCACGGCGCCACACATGAACACTGCGCACGCGAATCGCTTCAGAAGCATGAGTCCTCGCTACCGGTGTCGGGCCGCTGCGGCCGATGCAGGGCGAACAATATGCCGCAAAAGCAAAAGGCCGGCGAAGCCGGCCTTTTGCGATCGAGAGCGAAGACGCGACGCGTCTCCGGCCGAGGTTCAACCGGCAGCAGGCGCTGCGTCGGGGAACTGCGGCGCCGCGGTCACACGGCCCTTGAAGTCCATCCAGCGATGATTCGCGTAGTCGTACAGCTTGCAGGTGCGCACGGTGGCCCAGTAACGCTTCCAGGTCAGGACATACACGCGAGCGAGCTGCGGAACGGCGGTCTTGAGCGCGGCCTGCGCCTCACGCAGCCGGTACAGCGGCACACCCGTGTTCACGTGGTGAGCGCCGTGTTCGAGGATGTCGTGCAGGATGCGGCCCATGCTCTTGGGGACGACGACGTTGATGGTCGTCGTGATGAAGCCCAGGCGCTTCTGCCATTCCTCACGCTTGTCGAACCAGGCGACGTCGGGATGCGTGTGCTGCACGTAGATGACGAAGCCCATGATGCAGTTGAACGCGAGGAACGGCAGCACGAAGCCGCCGAGCAGCGTCCACACGATCGAGTGGTTGTCGTAGATGGCCCAGAGCACCAGCGCCGCGATCCAGAGCGCGGCCACGCCAAGCACCAGCACGTTGTCCCAGATGAAGATCGCACGTCGCACACCGACGTGTTTCTTGGTGGGCAGGATGAGTTTCTTCCACCACATCTCGATGAGGTAGTAGAGGCCCTGTCCGAAACCGGAGCGATAGATGCGCTCGAGCGCGCGGCGCGTTTTCGACGCCGCCATGTATTCCTCTGCGGAGAGCGGCACCCAGACCTGATCGCGGCCCTTGAGATTGGTGAAGCCGTGGTGAGCCACGTTGTGTCCCACATCCCAGAGCGAGAACGGCGTGAGCGACGGCAGGAATGCGATGCGTCCGATGATCTTGTTGAGCCAGTCGTACTTCGTGTAGCTGCCATGACAGGCGTCGTGCCCGATGACGAACAACCGCGCGATGGCGATCGACGCCGGGATCAGCATGAGCGCCTTCGCCCACCAGGGATCGAACACGGCCGCGCCGATGATCGCTGCGGCAAAAAACGCGAGGTCGAGGATCAGGCGCAGCACGGGCATCCATGAGTCGCGGCGCAGATATTCCTGCATCACGACGCGCACGGTCTTGCGCGCTTGCGCGCGGGCGGCGTCCTGGGTTTTCTCAGCTTGCGGGGTGGGTGTCATAGGCGGGCAACTCTATACGATTCAAGGCGTTTGACAATTGTCACGACCATCAAAAATGGACTACGTCACGCTGCATTTTGTAAGACCGGATCAGGGTTTCCCTTCACCGGCCGAAGTCATATTGCGCACGCAACAACACCGACCGGGGTGCACCAAAGAAATGGCCGTACAGATACGCACTATTGGGACGTTCGATATAGGTTTCGTCCGTTACGTTGCGTAAAAGCAGCGACAGCTCGAGGCGATCCATCGCGTCGTAGGACACATGCAGGTCCAGGCGTTCATATCCCTCCACCACCAGGTTGGCAT
>JBKPPO010000064.1:0-9181 GCA_046733635.1 Pseudomonadota bacterium
CCTTGAGGCTGACGCGCACATTGCCCCCGCTCGTATGCCCCTTGATGCTGCCATCGATGTTCAGCAGCCGGACGTCACCGCCAGAGGTATTCGCGTCCAGGTCACCCTGCACGTTCTCCGCGACGATCTGTCCCCCGGAGGTTCGCAGACCGACGGCGCCGTTCAGATTCCTCACGGTGATGTCGCCGCCGGAGGTGTTCAGTTTCGCGGCGCCGACCGTGTCCCTCACCTCGATACTTCCGCCGCCAGTTCGCACGTTCACTTCGAAGCGCCTGGGCACCGTGACCTCGATGGATGACTCCGCCGTCCACGAGCCCCAGTTGAACCACTTGCCGCTGTTGGGCCGCTTCATCGTCGCGCGGATTTCGTTGCCGCTCTGCGTCGCCTCGAGTGTCATGTCGGCCAGGTCCTTTTCACTGCTCCGGACTTTCATGCGAACGGTCACCGTGGAAGCGTCACCACCCGATACCTTCACCGATGCGCCGTCCGCATCGACGATCAGTGATCCTCCGGGCGAGACCGAGAAGGTGCGGTCGAGTGCCTTGTCCGCGGCCTGGGCGGTGCCGGCGGCGAACAGCAGAAGCGCGATGGCCATATAGCGAGGCATGGAAGCTCCTAGTTTTGCGGTTTTGTCAGGCGCCCCATTGAGACGCGCCGGACGGCGATCGGGTTGCAACGACCTGCGCAGATGGTTATCGACCGATATCGTTTGCGGCAGCAGCGATGCTGCAACCGCGGCACCGTGTATAGACTCGACCCCGCACGATCATCGGTTCATCGAAGGGGGTTTGCATGACCGATTCCATGAAACGCGCGGGGCTCACCCGGCGCGAAGCTTTGATTCTGTCTTCCACCGCGGGCGTCGGGATGGCGGCGGCCAACTTCGCTGTCGCTTCCGACAGCGTCAAGACCGCGGCGCACCAGGGGCCCGGCAACCTGACGACGCCACGTTCCGCCATCGCGAAGACGCAGTACGGCAAGGTGCGCGGGTTCCTGGACGGGGGCGTGTTCACGTTCAAGGGCATCCCGTACGGCCAAACTACCGCGGGCGAGAACCGCTGGCTTCCGGCGAAAGCGCCGATTGCCTGGAGCGACGAGTATCCTGCGCTCGTGTACGGCGGCAATTGCCCGCAGAACCTGCACCCGTGGACGAGCATCGAGCAGACCTTCATCCAGGACTGGGATGACGGCTGGCAGAGCGAAGACATGCTCAAGCTCAACGTCTGGACTTCGTCGCTCACCGGCAAGCGTCCGGTGATGGTGTACTTCCATGGCGGCGGCTTCAGCTTCGGATCCTCGTACGAGCTGCCTTCTCACGAGGGTGCGCAGATGGCGCGGCACCACGACGTCGTCCAGGTCTCGGTCAACCACCGTCTCAACATCCTCGGATTCTTCGACGCGGCAGAGATCGGCGGCGCGCCGTACGAGGATTCCGCGAATGTCGGCATGACGGACCTCGTGGCAGCCTTGCGCTGGGTCCAGGAAAACATCGCGAATTTCGGCGGCGATCCGGACCGCGTGATGATCTACGGGCAGTCCGGTGGCGGCTCGAAAGTCACGACGCTGATGGGCATGCCGTCGGCCGCGGGCTTGTTCCACCGCGCGGCGGCGATGTCCGGCGGCGGCGGCAACATCCCGAGCCGAGAACAGCAGCGTGAACTCGTGCGCGTGATGATGAAGGATCTCGGCCTCGCGCCGAACGACATCGGCTCGCTGCAGAAGATGGAGTGGTCGAAGCTCGTGGCGGCCGGCAACGCCGCGGCGGCGAAGATCAATCCGCCCGCGCCGGCGATGACCGGGCCAGGCGCGCCGGGGACGCCGCGTGTGGGCTGGTCGCCTTGTGTCGACGGCAAGATCGTCAACATGCGCTCGTTCTTCGACGCCGCGCCCGAGGTCTCGAAACACGTGCCGATGCTGATCGGCTCGGTGACCGAAGAAGGCAATCGCATGTCGCAGAAGCCGACGGAAGACGAGTGGCGCGCGAATCTCACGAAAACCTACGGAGCGGAGAAAGCCGGTGCGATCGTCACCGCGCTCAAGAAAGCCTATCCACAGAAGAAGATCCCGACGCTCTCTTATATCTGCAGCGGCTCGCCCGGCCTGAACGGCCTGTCCATTCGCAACAACGTCGTGAAGATGGCGGGTCTCAAGCACGCGCTCGGCGCCGCGCCGGCGTACACGTATTACTTCACGTGGCAGACGCCGATCCTGGATGGCTTGCCGGGTGCGTGGCACACGGCCGAGCTCGCGTTCTGCTTCGACAACACCAAGCGTTGCGAGCAGGGCACGGGCCACACCCCCGAAGCGCAGGCGCTGGCGAAGAAGATGGCGGGCTCCTGGGCGAGGTTCGCGGCCACGGGTGATCCGAGTTTGCCGAAGCTCGCCTGGCGGCCCACCGATCCGCAGTCGAATCGCACCATGGTGTGGGACAACGAATGCCGGATGGTCGACGATCCGGACGGCGAGGCGCGCAAGATCCTGCTGGCCTGAGCCGGAGACGAGCATGAAGTGGTCTGGTGTTGCGTCGATCGGCCTGATCTTGCTCGGCGTTTCGCCGAGCGAGGGTGCGGCGGCGGAACGTCCGGCGGCGTCGGCACCCGCGAAGCCCGCGGTCCCCGCACCACCAGACCTCTCGGCTTTTCCCGCGAAGATGCAGAGTTTTCCGCTCTACGGCGAGGCCGCGATCCCGAACTCCAGGCCCGGCCCCGACGAGGAAACCTCGGCGGACGGTAGTTGGATCAAGAACGTGTCCCGACCGATGGTCCAGGTCTACCTGCCCGCGAAGGCCAAAGCGACGGGCGCTGGAATCGTGGTCTTTCCCGGGGGCGGCTACGCCGGTCTGACCTTCGATTTCGAGGGTGTGCAGCAGGCAAACTACTTCGTCGATCACGGCATCGCCGCGTTCGTGGTCAAGTACCGCATTCCCGACGATCGCACCATGGTCGACAAATCGCTGGGGCCTCTGCAGGACGCGCGGCAGGCGATGCGTTTCGTGCGTCAGCGTGCTGCCGCATGGGGCGTCGACCCGCAGCGTATCGGCGTCATCGGGTTCTCGGCCGGAGGCCATGTGGCGTCGACGCTCGCCACTCACTTCGAGGGCGTCGACGAATCGGATCGCGGCATCCTGCGGCCGGATTTTCTGGTGCTCGTGTATCCGGTCATCAGCATGGACGCGAAAATCACTCACGCCGGCTCTCGCAAGGCGCTGCTGGGCGCCGAGCCCCCGGAGGCGAAGGTCCGCGTCTTCTCCAACGAACTGCACGTGACCCGCGACACGCCGCCAACCCTGCTGCTGCACGCCGCAGACGACCGCCTCGTCGATGTCGAGAACAGCATCGCGTTCTTCGATGCGCTTCGCCAAGCCGGCGTGCCCGTGGAAGCGCGCCTCTTCCAGAAAGGTCAGCATGGCTTCTACCTCATGCCGCGCGATCGATGGCAAGGGGCGATCGTCGACTGGCTGGCGAGCAATCACTGGTTGAACCCGCGCCCAACTCAGAACGAGGTCGCCGTCCCGGGCCCGTGATTCCCGGGTAGGCGCACCGGTGCACGCGTCGCGGTGGTTTCCTATGGCTGGCCTAGCCGGCCCGCCGCATCGTCGCTCCATGCGACACCCGGCCTTCCGAATCACGCGCGATGTCTTGACGCGCTGCACGGCGCTCCTGTTCGCGGCCTCGGCTCTGCCCACTCCGAGCTTGGCTGCCGGCGGCATGGTTCCGCAACACGCCGAATCACTTCGGCCGGCTCTGAAACGCGCGCCTGCCGGCGATGCGGCGATCCTCGAGCTGCGGGCGTTCGGCCGCGATTTCCGTCTCGCATTGGCCCGCAACGAGCGGCTCGCTCATCTCGCGTCGGGGAGTTCGTTGCAGCTCTATCGGGGCGCGCTCGAGGATGTGCCCCACTCGTGGGTGCGCATCACGGTCGAGGACGGATTGCCGCGCGGCATGATATGGGACGGGCGCGAACTATTCATCGTCGACGCGGAAGCGACGGACGTGAATTACGGCGCGGCCGGCACGGTGATGTACAAGCTGTCGGATGCGATGCTCGAACGCGGCGTGTCGTTCGGACATGACGCCGTGAAAACCCCGCGCGATGCGGCTTCGGAATACGGCGCGATGATCGGCGAATTGCGTGACAGCCCGCCGGTGCTGGCGGCCAGCGTGGCCACGCAGCGCGTCGACATCTCCGTGCTCGGCGACGCTGCCTACGTGGCGCGGTTCGCGAGTGAGTCGCAGGCACGCGACGCGGTGCTGACACGGCTCAACAATGTCGACGGGATCTTCAGCGCGCAACTGGGCGTGGAGCTCAACGTGGTTTCGGTGAATCTTGCCGGCGAGCTCACCGCGGGACTGGACGGGACCACGAGTTCGAGCGACCTGCTGCAGGACCTGGGTGAGTTGCGACAGAGCCGTCCCGAACTTTCCGGTACGGGCCTCACGCACTTGTTCACCGGTCGCCAACTCGACGGCGACAACGCGGGTATCGCCTACCTGGAGTCGCTCTGCAGCCGCCGGTTTGCGGCCAGCCTCAGCATGGTCCACAACAGCGTCGCACTGGATAGTTTGATCACGGCGCATGAGATCGGTCACGTGTTCGGCGCGCCGCATGACGGCGCGGAACAATGCGCGGCCACGCCACAGAACCAGTTCATCATGACGCCGACGCTCACGACCTCCGTCACGTCCTTTTCGGATTGCAGCATCCAGCAGATCAACGCGGTGATGGACAGCTATTCCTGCGTGGCGGAACTGCCCGCGACCACACCCTCGCCGACGCCGCCTGCTCCGCCGGAGCCAGCGCCGCCGGGCGGAGGTGGCGGCGGTGACAGCGGCGGTGGCGGAGCGCTCGATCCTGCCTGGCTACTGCTGTTGTTGGCACTGCGGGTACGGTGGGCGAAGTCTCTACGCTGAGATCACGCGAATACGCGAGCAGCGTCAGCACACGCTGGCCGTCAGTTCAGTACGCGCGCTTCGGCAATTCCGTCATCGCATTCTCGCGCGTGAACACTGTCTCGGGCGTGACCACGCGACGCGGCACCTTCTTCCCTGCGGCCGCATCCCTGGCGGCGGCGATGAGCTGTGGTCCGAGCAGGGGATTGCACTCCACGCTCACGTTGAGTTTGCCAGCCACGATGGCTTCGAGCCCTTCGCGGCTGCCTTCGATCGCGATCACGAGCACGTCCGTGCCCGGTTTGAGCCCGGCGGCTTCGACGGCGTCGATCCCGCCGAGCGCCATGCCGTCGTTGTGCGCAAAAATCACGCGCAGCCGGTTGCCTGGGCGCGCGAGGAAGTTCGCCGTGATGATCCGCGCGCGTGCGCGGAAGAAATCGCCGCTCTGCGATTCGACGATGCGATAGCGCGGATCATTGGCAATCGCCTGGGAGAAGCCGAGCTTGCGGTCGTTGGCTGGCGCGGAGCCGTTCGAGCCTCGTAATTCCAGGATGGCGATCTCGCCCGGCTCGTCACGCGTGTGCTCGACCAGCCATCGTCCGGCGCGTCGCCCTTCCTCGACGAAGTCCGAGCCGACCAGCGAGGCGTACAGCGACTCATCGCTCACGTCGATGGCGCGGTCCATGAGGATCACCGGAATGCCCGCTGCGCGGATCTCGCGAAGTACGATCTCCCAGCCGGACTCGACGACGGGCGAAAACGCGATCACGTCGACACGCTGCTTGACGAAGGACCGCAGCGTCGCCACCTGCGCCTCCTGGCTGTGACGCGCATCTTCCATGCGCAACTCCATGTTGGCCGCGCGCGCGGCCTCCTGGACGGAGTTCGCGTTGGCGCCCATCCACCCGCCCCAGCTCACGATCGGACTGAAGCCGATCACCAACTGCCGTTCGCGATTGCCAGCCTGGCTGCCGGATCCGTCACCGCATGCCGGGAGCAAGAGGCACAACATCGTCAACGGCGCCAACAGAGCCAGGGAAACGGACGAAAAGCGCCATGCCATGCCCGATCATGAGCGTGGGCGGGGGAGGCCGTCGAGAGGCGAGTCAGCAGTCTTGCTAGCGCTCTGGCTCGACTGACGCCCTGTCTGCCGAAACTGTGGGCCTTGTCACCACCGGGCGGTCTGGCACAGAAGACCAAAGTCGAGGTCATCACGCCAGGGAGGAAAGGTGTCACGAGGGATGCAGCCGGCCGCAGTCCTGCTTCTGTCCGCCTGCCTGGCTGCAAGCGCGCGCACCGCCCCTCTGCCTACCGACCTGCAGCCGAAGGTCCATGCCGGCTATCAACCCGAAGGCTCCGACGAACGCGCGATCTGGCAGAACCTGGCACGTGTCGAGGATGCGATCCGTGATTCGCCGCAGCGGTGGCTCGCGCCCGAGCTCGAGGCGTACACGCGCAGCGTGGTCGAGCGGCTTATCGGTCGGCCAGCGCCCGACCTGCGCATCTATCTGATGCGCGACGCGTCGCTCAACGCCGCGATGCTCCCCTCCGGCATGATGATGGTGAATTCGGGTCTGCTGGTCAGGGTTCGCAACGAAGCGCAGTTGGCGGCCGTGCTGGGGCACGAGGCGGGACACTACTTCCGCAAGCATTCGCTCGATCTGCATCGCGATACGCGCCGCAAGTCTGCCATCACGGCGGCGTCGGCGTCGGCGCTCAACCGGTACGACGACAGTTACGGTAGCTGGAGCCAGATCAACTACGCGGTGGTGATGTCCAGCTTCAGGTTCAGTCGCGACCTCGAGTCCGAAGCCGATGCCTATGGACTCATGCTCATGTCCCGCGCGGGGTATCCACCGAGCGCCGCCGCGGAGGTGTGGGGGCAGCTCATCGACGAACGCCGTGCGAGCGCCGTCGCGCACGGCAAGCGGTATGTGGACAAGACCCGCTCCGCGCTGTCGACGCATCCGGCGACGGCGCGCCGCATGACGAACCTGGTGGACACGGCGATCTCGCTGGAAGCAAATCGGCGGACTGCAACAGCCGAAGACCTCGACGCCTGGGAGTCGGTCATTCAGCCGCACCTGGGCATGCTGCTGCGCGAGCAGATCCATCTCAACGATCCCGGAGCCAGTCTCTATCTACTCGGCAACCTGGCGCGGAGCGGGCGGACGGGTTTGCTGCGGTTCAACGAGGGCGAAATCCATCGGCTGCGCGGTGCGGACGGCGACGACGTGAAGGCCGCGGCCGCCTATGCCGCCGCGGTGGCGATGCCCGATGCGCCGCCGGAAGCCTGGCGGGCGCATGGGTTCGCGCTGTTGAAGGCGGGCAGGGCCGCCGATGCCGATGCCGCGTTCAATCGATACCTGGTGATGAGACCCGACGCTCCGGACGCAGCGGCGATCCGCTTCGCGGTGGCGGCGGGGGCGCCCGGCGTATCCGGAGATCCGAGCGCAATCCGCAGGCCGCTGACCATCGATCCGGGTCCCGGCTGGAGAAGACTCCCCGGCGGCGCAAGCGAGATCGCGGGGGAAGCGATGTGGACCTGGGGCGGTCCGCAAACAGACCGCATGGCGGTGATCAGCGAACTACCCGATGGCAAAGCCATCGCCTCGCAGGCCCCGGATGACGACCAGAAGGTGCCCGTGTTCCGCGCCGGCATGACGATGCTCGACCTCGCCTCGATGCTCGAGGTCTCCTATCGCGTCAACGGCGTCACGGTGTTCGACTTCGAGGCCATCGAGCCTGCCGAGTTCCTGGGCGGCGCCGGCGTCAGACTGCGTTACCGCTATGTCTCGGGCATCGGCTTCGAGAAGCGCGGGGACTGCGTGATGCGCGTCGTTGGCGGCAAGCTGTACGCCTTGAAGCTCGAAAGCCTCGCGAATCAGGCATTCGACGCGGTGGCGCCGGAATTCGATCGCCTCGTCTCGGGAGCGCGGCTGAGCGACTAGCGCGGGATTTCCGCGATGGAGGATGGCCGGTCGCGGCAACAAAAGGCACAATCGCGCACCCCTATCCGCTACCAAAGTATTACGTCATGAAGATCGCTCTCATCATCGAAAACAGCCAGGCCGCCAAGTCCGAGATCGTCCACAACGCGCTGAAGTCCGTCGTCGAGCCGCTGGGCCACCAGGTGCATCACTACGGCATGTACACGGCCGAGGACAAAGCCTCGCTGACCTACGTGATGAACGGTCTGCTCGCCGGCATCCTCATCAACAGCAAGGCCGCCGATTTCGTGATCACGGGCTGCGGCACCGGCATGGGGTCGATGCTCGCCTGCAACTCCATGCCCAATGTGTTCTGCGGACTGATCGCCGATCCCACCGACGCGTTCCTGTTCGGCCAGATCAACGACGGCAACTGCCTCGCGATGCCTTACGCCAAGGGCTTCGGCTGGGCGGCCGAGCTCAACCTGCAGGATTGCTATCGCAAGCTGTTCGAACACGAGCGCGGCGTGGGATACCCGAAAGAGCGCGCGGCCATCATGGCCAAGAACCGCGGCATCCTGAAGCAGCTCAAGGCCGCTTCGTGCAAGGACATGCTCACGGTGCTGCAGAGCGTGGACCAGGAACTGCTGAAAGCCGCCGTCGCGGGTGAGAAGTTCAAGGATCTGTTCTTCGCCAACAGCCAGGATGAAGCAATCACGTCGTACGTGAAGAAGCTGGTGAGCTGAGGCCCATGAGCGCGCCACGGAGTTCCAGCTCCTGGTGGCGCGCTTTTTGGATCGGAGCGCTGCTGGCAGCGGCTCCCGGGTACACGCTGGCGTGCTCCTGCATGGGCACCTCGAGCATTGGTGAGGCGCTGTCGGATTCCGATGATGTGATCGTCGGGCGGGTTCTTTCTCTCAAGCCCGCCACCTATCTAGACGGCGCTTCGACGCCTGAGGGCGTCGAGATCGAAGTCCTGAAGACGCTCAAGGGCAGCCTCACGGGCAGCGTGTTCGTTGCCACGATGTCGATGTGTTATCGGACTTTCGATGCCGGCCACTTCAAGCCTGGCGAAACGTACGTGCTGCCTCTCGATCCGCCGTGGAATTCGGGCGAGAGTGCAGATGCAATCTCCATGCTTCCCAATCGGGGTACGGAGCCGCGCGGCCGCTGGTTCGAATTGCCGGGATGCTCGCATTCCGGTCTCGCTTTGATAGGCGGCCAGCTGTATACGAACCGCGGCCACGTGAGCCAGGGCATCGATCTCGACTACTACATGAGTCTCTGGATGCTCGAGCTTCTTCTGCCGCTCGGAGTCTTGCGGCCCATCCCGACGATCGTGCTCGTGGTGCTGGCCGCGGT
>JBKPPO010000065.1:0-11371 GCA_046733635.1 Pseudomonadota bacterium
CCGGATGGCCGAGTGCGCGGCCGATGGCGGCGAAGGAAATGCCGGTATTGCCGCTCGTCGCCTCGGCGATCACGTCGCCGGGCGCGATCTCGCCGGTCGCATACGCGCGCTGCAGGATGTACAGCGCCATGCGGTCCTTGATGCTTCCGGTGAAGTTGTATGCCTCGTGTTTGGCGTAGATGCGGTGCTCGTGTCCCTTGTAGCGGCAATGGATTTCGAGCAAGGGCGTATTGCCGATGAGCCGCGCGAGGGCGGCGAGTTTTCCGTTCGCACTCATGCGTCCGGATACTAGCGCAGGCATCACGCGGTAGGCGGCGCACCTTCGCGCGGTTAAAGTCCGTTCGTGAAGAAGCTCATGCTCATCGCGATCTTGTTCGCCGGGCTGATGGCGGTAGCGCCGCACGCGCGTTCGCACACGATCAGCACCAGCTACCTCTCCATCGATCTCCGGGAGACCGGGCCGGTCGAGCTGCATTGGGACCTATCGCTGCACGACCTCATCTGGACCGTGTTCATCGACGCCGATCACGACGGAACGGCGGCGTGGCAGGAGATACAAGACGCGGCGCCTGCGATCGAGGCCGCGGTACTGCGTCAGATCCAGGTGACCCGCGCGGGCCGTTCCTGCGCGATCAAGGCGGGTGACTTCACTCTCGTGAAGCGCGGCGAAGGTGACTATCTATCCGTGCCGCTTCGCGCAGACTGCGGCACGCCAGGGCGCGTGAGTGTCGCAGGTCTGCTGTTCATGACGGGCGATCCCGCGCAACGCGTGATGCTGAGCGCGACGCGCGGCGGCCAGAACATGGCCGGCGTCATCAGCGCGGATTCACCTGTCTGGACCGAACCCGAAAAGCTCTCCACCTGGCAGAGCTTTTCCAGATTCGTCGTGGAAGGTGTCTGGCATGTACTGATCGGCTACGACCATATCGCGTTCATCCTGCTGTTGCTGCTGCCCTCGGTGCTCAGGTCCGTCGACGGCAAATGGCAGGGCGCCGAAGGTGTGGCGCCGGTGACGCGCGACATCGTCACCATCGTCACGGCATTCACCATCGCACACTCCGCTACGCTGGCGCTCGCCGTGACGGGAGCCGTGCTGCTGCCGGCGCAGCCCCTCGAAGTCGCGATCGCTGCTTCGATCGCCGCCGCGGGCGCTTTGAATCTGGTGCCGCGCCTCTCGCGTTGGCGGCTCGCCATCGCGTTCGGATTCGGGCTGGTTCACGGCTTCGGCTTCGCCAACGTGCTCGGCGAGCTGGATCCCGGCGGCAGCACGCTGCTGCCGCTGCTGGCCGGATTCAACATCGGCGTGGAGCTGGCGCAGCTCGGCCTCGTCGCCCTGGTGTTGCCGCTCATCTACCTGGCGCGGCGGCAGCGTTGGTACGCGGGCGGCGTGCTGCCGCTCGGCTCCTGCGCGTTGGGCGCGGCGGGAGTCGTCTGGCTCATCCAGCGTCTGTAGTCAGACGATCTTCTTCTTCGACGGCGCCTTGCGGCCCGACGCGGTCAGTATTCCCGAGTAGCCGTACATGCGGTTGTCGGGGCAGGGGATGACTTGCGCGTCGATGCTGGAATTCACGAAGCCGTTTTCGAGCATGGCGTCGCGCATCGCGTCGATCGTGAGGTTCGATCCCGGAAACATGCGATCGCCGCACTTGTAGGCCTTGCACTGGTGCAACGCATGGATGATGAACGTGCCGCCGGGCTGGAGCATGGAGGTCACGTTGCGCAGGCAGCGGCGGAACACGCGCGGATCGCTCGAGATCGCGTCGATGCAGAAGCCCGTGATGATCAGGTCGTAGAAGCCTTCGCGCGTCGGCCCGAGCGGTTGTCGGAGGCGCGCATCGCTGACGTACAGGCCGCGCACCACCTTGCGCGTGAGCGCCTCGCGCTGGACCAACTTCTGGTGGCTGGGTTGCTGCTGGCCTTCGCACGCCAGCACGTAGCGCGTGAACCGCTTCCATTCCGGCGCGCTGTCATCGGCGCACAGCCAGGTGCGCGCTTCGGTGAGGTTGTCCGCCAGCCAGTCCGCCATGTCGATGCGGAAGGCGTACTTCGACGCGGCGATCGCGCGATGCATCGTGGGTCCGCAACCGTATTCGAGGCCGCGGCCGAATCGGGCGCGCGCTGCGCGCAGCACGTCGATCTGATATGCGAGCACAGCCTGCTCGTCCGGCAGGACGACCTCGCTGTAGTAGGTCTGGAAGTAGTCCCTGGCTTTCCACTCGGAGTAGTCCGCCACCAACGGGTTCCTTGTCGTGCTTCCGTCCATCACCGTCCGCTCCCTGAACCTTGTGAAAGGTTTCTGTAAAAGACCTTATGTCAGAGCCTACTGACAGCCTGGGACCCGCAATAGCCGTACGACCCTTACTGGAACACCTAGAAAATGCCCGGATGCAAGTGGAAGATGATGAAAGTACGGACGATTTCGCACTTTCGAGCCTGACGTTCCCGTAAACGGGGACGTGCTTCAAAGTGCGTCCTTCACGCGCAGGTAACAATAATCGGTCATGAACGCCCGCCCGGAATCCACCGCCACTGGCCCGGCCAGCTTCGATGCCGAACTCCGTTCGGTGCTCGAAAGCGCGCAGGCGGCCGTGTGGGACTGGCGAATCACCGCGGATGTGTTCGAGGTGGATCAATCCTGGCTGCGTTCGATGGGCGTGGATGCCGGCAGCGGTGGCGGGACGATGTCCGCGGCCGAATGGAAGAAGCGCGTCCATCCCGACGATCACGGGGGGCTCGCCGCCGCGCTCGAATCCTGCCATCACGGCAGCGAACGCTTCGAATGCGAGTACAGGTTGTTAGCCGCGGGGCATCGCTGGGTCTGGGTCCTGCACCGCGGGCGCGTCACCGAGCGTGATCGCAACAGCGCTGCCGTCCGGCTCGGCGGCCTCTTGCTCGACATCGACCGGCGCAAGGGCGAAGAAGTCGCGCGCAACGACAGCGAGTCGCGTCTCGCCACGGCGCTGTGGGGTGCGCGCGCCGCTTTCTGGCAATGGCATGTGCCCAGCAACGGCCGAACCGCGAGTCCGTTGTGGCTGGCGATGACGGGTTACTCGCGCGCGCAGTGGGAAGCGATACCGAATCCCTGGTTCAGCAACCTTCACCCCGACGACCGCGATCGCGTCGACCGTCAGTTGCAGGAACACGCGCAAGGCCTTCGCGATTCCGTGGAATTCGAGTACCGGTTCCAGACCGCGAGTGGCGAATACCGCTGGATGCAGGATCGCGGCCGCGCGGTGGAGTGGGATCTGCAGGGCCGGCCTGTGTTGGTCATCGGCGTCTCGCTGGACATCGACGCCGCCAAACGGGCCGAGGCGCACCTCCTCTCGAGCGAGCACATGCTCGAGACCGCAGCCTGGGGCGCGGGCATCGGGCTGTGGGAGATGAACTTCATCACCGACACCACGCGTTGGTTCAACGACTGGTGTGAGCAGCACGACATCGATCCCTGCGATGGAACGGAACATGTCGGGCGATGGGACCAGAACCTGCATCCCGATGAGGGTCCCGAGGCCACGCGTCGGTTCTACGAACACGTGAACGGCAAAGCCGACTACTACGACGCCGAATACCGCATCCGCATGAAGAGCGGCGGCTGGCGCTGGGTATTCGAGCGGGGCCGCGTGGTGGAGCGAGATTCGCAAGGCAAGGCGCTGCGCATGCTCGGCGTATGCATGGACCTCGACGAGACCAAGGTGGCCGAACGCCGCGCGAATGCGCGTAACGAGCGCGTGGAGCACGCGCTGCAGCTCACCACCGCCGGCGTCTGGGATTGGAACGTCGAGCTGAACCAGACCAACCATACCGACGGCTACTACCGCGTGTTCGGTGTCGACCCGGCCTTCGGCCGCGCCAACGTGCGCACCTGGCGCCAGATGCTGGGCACCGACCCCGACGGCGAGATCGAAAAATTCCGCGAACGTCTGCGCCGGGTGGACCCGTCCGCGCAGGTGCTCGAGACCGAGTATCGCTTCCGGCACACCGATGGTTCGTGGCATTGGGCGCTGGACCGTGCTTTCGTGGTCGACCGTGATGAACACGGCGCCACGCGCCGGGTGCTCGGCCTGGTCGTGGACATCACCGCGCGCAAGATCCGCGAGACCGCATTGTCGGCGGCGGATCAGCGATTCCGCGCCATCGCTCGCGAGCTGCGCTGCGTGGTCTATGAGGTCGACGTGGAGACCGGCGTGCTCACGGGCGAGGGTCTCGAGCGCGTGCTGGGTTACTCCATGCAGCACAAGGCCAAGGCCGCGGACTGGATCGAGTACGTGCATCCCGAGGACCGTCCTCTGCTTCAGCAGTGGACCGACCGGAGCGTCGAAGTCATGGTGGCGTTGCAGTACCGCATCCGCCATCGCGATGGGCATTACCTGACGTTGCTCGACTCACCCTGCGTGGTGCGCGACGCGGCCGGCAAGGTGGTGCGCATCGTCGGCGTGTCGATCGACATCACCGAGCAAGCCAGCGCGCAGGAGTCGTTGAGGCAGTCGCAGGAAATGCTGCAGATGGTCGCTGCGGGCACGGGTGACTGGCTCATCCTGGTAGACGGCGAGCGTCGCGTGCAGTTCATCAACCGGGGCATTCGCGACAATTCGCGCGAGCAGGTCATCGGCCAGCGCATCGACGAGATCGTCGAGCCCAAGGATCGCGAGGCGCTGGTGGCGGCGCTGCGCCAGGTGCTCGCGAACGGCGAGCCGATGGACCTGCAGTTCACGAGCAGCGGCCCCGACACGCGCGTGTACGACGCGCGCGTGCGTGCGGTCCAGTCGCCGAAGGGAATCAGCGGCGCGGTGATCAACGTCACCGAGATAACGGACCGCCAGGCCGCCATGCAGCTCCGCGAGACGCAGGCCCGCATGTTCGAACTGCTGCACGAAGGCGTCGTGGTCATCGACGGCCAGAACATGATCCGCATGGCGAATCCGGCGTTCGAGCGCATGTACGGGTTCACTGCGGGTACGGCGGTGAACACGCCCATCGAGGATCTCATCGCGGAGGCGCCAGGCCTGCGTCGCGATCGCCTCGAGCAACATTTGTTAGGGCCGGTTTTCGACGCGCGCGCCGAGGCCATGACGATCACGCCGGTGGAGTTCAAGTGCCGCCGGCGCGACGGTTCCACTTTCGATGCGGCCTGCGTGGCGACGCTCACGCATCTCGATGGCAGTACCCATCGGCTGGCGGTCATCACCGACGTGACCGAACGGCGTCAGCTCGAGCGCGAGATCCTGGAGATCGCGGGGCGCGAACAGCTGCGCATCGGCTCCGATCTGCACGATGGCCTGGGACAGGACCTCACAGGTGTTGCGCTCATGCTGCGGAGTGTGGTCGCACAGCTTCGCAAGGAGAGTTCGAGCGCGCGTTCCGACGTCGAGGACATCATCAGCCTCGTCAACGGCGCGATCGAGAGCACTCGCGCCATGGCGCGAGGCCTTGCGCCCGTGGGCGCGGATCGCGGTGGCCTGATCGCGGGACTGCAGTCGATGGCGGTGCGTGGCATGGATCGATATGGCGTGCGCGCGCACTTCAACACGTCGCTGAAGGAACCTCTGACCCTGGACGACGGCGCGGCCACGCATCTGTACCGCATCGCGCAGGAGGCGTTCACCAACGCCATTCGCCACGGACGCGTCACACAAGTCACAATTGATCTCGCCACGGCAGAAGGCACTTTGACCCTATCTGTTCAGGACAACGGTAGGGGTTTCGATGAGCGAAACGCGAGCAACAATGGACTGGGGCTGAAACTGATGCGTTATCGCGCGCAGATGCTGGGTGGAGACGTGACCATCACCAACGGAAAATCGGGTGGCGTCATCGTCCGCTGTACTTGTCCGCATCGGCCCCCTGTTGCCGGCGACTCGCTCCCACGCGGCGGTTTCCCGCTCAAGGACTGAGAACGGACCGCATGTTGTCTAACTATAGTGGCGTATACGTAGGGGCAGGATTGACGCCCCGCAGTATCTTCGCCACGATTCATGCCTAATAATTGGCCGTAGGGGAGTTGTCATGACCGCAGCAATGGCGACCAAGCGCCAGATCCTCATCGTCGATGACCACCCGATCGTGCGTCAGGGATTGCGACGCATGTTCGAAGCGGAACCGGATCTCACGGTGATTGGCGAAGCCGATAGTGAGCCGGCCGCGCGGGAAGCGATTCGAGCGAAAAAGCCCGATATCGTCGTGGTGGATCTGTCGCTCGAGCGAGGCGATGGCATCGAGCTCGTGCGCCAGATGCACGCGGAGATGCCCGAGCTGCGCATGCTCGTGTTGTCCATGCACGACGAAACCATCTACGCCGAGCGCCTGCTGGCCGCCGGGGCGATGGGTTACATCATGAAGCAGGCGGCTTCGGATCAGCTCCTGATCGCCGTGCGTCGCGTGCTCGATGGCCGCACGTATGTCAGCGAAACCGTACAGAGGTCCCTGGATCAGCGTGCCGGCGAGAACAGCCGGTCCGAAACCAACGATCCGGTCGCCCGTCTTTCGAATCGTGAAGTGCAGATCCTGAACATGATCGGCCGCGGCATGAGTTCGCGCGAGATCGCTCAGGAATTCACACTTTCGGTCAAGACCATCGAATCCCACCGTCAGACCATCAAGCACAAACTGGGCCTGGCGACGAACAGCCAGCTCCTGCAGTACGCCATGAAGTGGTTCTCGGGCGGCACTCAGCGAAGCTGATCGAAAATGGGTCAGACCCCATTTCCCGGTATTGGGGTCTGACCCCATTTCCTCGAAAAGGGGCCGCAGCCTCTAGAATGCGGCCCTGATTCGGGAGAATCGGCCTTCTCGGCCGTTAACGAAGACCGTGACCCGCCTCACGAGCCGCATTTCAAACCTTCCCCGTCTGGACTCCCTCCAAGGTACGTACGAGGGAGAGACGCTTGGCCGATGGATCTTTAGCGCGAATGACGAGCACCGAAACGGTCGTTGAGTTCGACGCGGCGCTCATCGAGCGCGCCCGCAAGGGCGATTCCCGGGCTTTCGAGCGCCTCTACCGCGACCACGTGGGTCGGGTGCACGGGCTGTGCCTGCGCATGACGCGGAACCCGGACCAGGCGGCGGATTGCGCCCAGGACACCTTCATCAAGGCCTGGAAGGCGCTGCCGAAGTTCGAGGCCCGGGCCTCCTTCTCCACCTGGCTGCACCGGATCGCCGTGAACACGGTGCTCGAGAAGCGCCGTGGCTCGGCGAAGTTGGAGATCGCGGTCGAAGACCCCACCGAATACGAGGAGGTCGAGACCAAGGCGGTCCTCGACTCGCCGGTGGAAGAAGAGGAGCTCGAGGCCGCGATCCAGTCGCTGCCGCAGGGCGCTCGCGACGCGCTGGTGTTGTGCGGCGTGTATGGCTACGAACATTCGGAAGCCGCCGGGATGCTGGGCATCGCCGTCGGCACCTGCAAGGCGCAGCTCCATCGGGCTCGCGGCCTGCTGAAGGAAAGATTGGAACGAGGTGTGCGATGACGACGCCGGAAGTGAAACGCAAAGTGAAACGGCTCGACGAGCTGGCGCAGAGCCTGCCGCCGCCGCGCGATCTCTGGCCCGCGATCTCGCAGGCCATCGAAGCCGACAAGCTGGCGGCCTTGCCGCAGTCCCGTCGCCGCAGCTTCTGGATGCCCGCCGCCGGCGTGGCCGCCGCAGTGATGCTGGTGGCGGTGGGCGTGATCATCGGCGTGAACATCAATACGCCCGGCATGGGCACCATGGCCGCCGCGCAGAGTGGCGATCCTTCGGTCATCCCCGCGGCGCTGCGTGACGCGAATTACCGCAAGCAGCGCGACGTGCTGCTCGTGGAAGTGAACGACCGCCTGCAGACGATGCCGGCGGCGGAGCGCGACAAAGTGGCGGCGAGTCTCGCCACGCTGCGGCGCTCGATTGCGGAAATCGAAGCGGCGCTCGGGCGCGACCCGGCGAATGCGCTGCTGCAAGAGTTGTTGGTGAGTTCCTGCCAGGAAGAGATGCGCGCGCTGACCGCGGTGCGTGATACCGGCAGCCAGGAGATCTGAGCATGAGCGAGTTTCGGAACATGTATCGCATCGGCCTGCTGATCGCAGCGGCGCTGCCGCTCGCGGCGCACGCGGACCAGTCGGTGGAGCGCAAGGTCGCGGCCGAGGCGAATGGTGAGGTGGTGATCTCCAACGTGTCGGGCACGATCGACGTGCGCGGCTGGGATCGCAACGAGGTGCAGGTCACCGGTCACCTGGGCAGCAGCGTCGAACGGCTCGACGTGGAGACGAGCCGCGGCCGCACCGTGGTGAAGGTAGTGCTGCCGCGAGGCAACGCCCGCGACGGCGACGCCGTCCTCGAAGTGCAGGTGCCGAAGGGCAGCAGCGTCGAAGTTTCGGCGGTGAGCGCGGATGTGTCTTCACGTGGTGTCCTCGGAACGCAGCGCCTGCGCAGCGTCAGCGGCGAAGTCACCGCCGACATCTCCGGCAACGACTCCGAAGTGGGTTCGGTCAGCGGCGACGTCACGGTGCGCGGCGTCGGCAAACCGAGCTCGCTGCGAATCACCTCCGTGAGCGGCAATCTCGACGTCACCAATTTCGGCGGCAAGATAGAAGTGGTGACGGTCAGCGGCGACGCGCGCGTGCAGGCCGGCGAGGTCACCGAGATCCGCGGGCGCACGACCTCCGGCAGCCTGGCGCTGCACGGCCGTCTCACCAACAGCGGGCGCGTGGACGTCGAAGCCGTGAGCGGCGACCTCACGTTGCGCCTCGATGCGCCGGGCGGCTTGTCCGCCGAGATCGAATCCTTCAGCGGCGATATCGAAGGCTGTCTCGCCAAGGGCGTGGAGCGCGTGAGCAAGTACGGTCCCGGCACGCGGCTCAACCTGCGAGCCTCCGGCGTCGAAAGCGGCGCCCGCATCCGCGCAAAGACGTTGTCGGGAGACATCGACATCTGCGATCGCTGAGCTGACCCGGGGGCCGCCCGACCCGGAGTGCCAATCCTCGCGGCCGACATCGTTACAATGTCGGCCGCGTGCGTTTTCGAGTCCTCAAATGGGTCTCCCTCGTGCTGGGAGCCATCGTCGCCCTGGCCGTCATCGCCGTGCTGGTGATCGTCTGGCTGGTCGACGCCAATACCTTCAAGTCGAGGATCGAAACAGCCGTGCTGGATGCCACGGGCCGCAAGCTCGAGCTCGTGGGTGACATCGAGCTCGGCTTCTTTCCGCGCATCGGACTGCGTACCGGAGAGGGCCGCTTCGGCAACGCACCGGGCTTCGGATCCGAACCCATGGTCTCCTGGAAGCATGCGCAGCTCGGCGCGCAGCTTTTTCCTTTGCTGCGCGGGCGTCTCGTCGCCGACCGCGTGATCCTCGAAGGCGCGGATGTGCGGCTGGTACGCAAGGCCGATGGCACCAACAACTGGCAGGACATCGGCGGCAAGGAGCCTGCGGCGCAGCCTGCGAGCGAGCCGATGGAATTTCATGTGGACGGTGTCGAGATCCGCGACAGCCGCATCAGCTTCGTCGACGAAACCGTTCCGCGGCGTATCGAAGTAGCCTCGTTCCGTCTGACTACCGATGAGATCGCACCCGGCGAGCCGCTCACCGACACGGAGATCTCCGGCGTACTGCACATGGACGGTTTCGCGGCGGCCGGACTGCCGTTCGAGTTGAACGTGCCGCGCCTCGAGTCGCCCAAGGATTTCAGCGCCGTCGAGGTTGACGAATATTCACTCGCGCTCGGCGGCTTCGAGGCCGAAGGCTCGGTCAAAGGCGCTCTCGGTGATTCGCCGAAGCTCACGGGCGCGATCCAGAGCAACGAGTTCGACCCGCGTGCGCTGCTGACCACCGTGGGCATCGAACCGCCGAAGACCACGGATCCCGAGGCGCTCGCCAAGCTGCGCTTCTCCGCGAGCTGGGGCGTCGATGCGGGTGCGATCCAGGTCGATCCCTTCTCGCTGGAGGTCGACGAGACGAAGTTCACCGGAAACTTCCGGCAGCCGGCGGGAGAGGGCGCGGTGGGTGAATTCCTCTTGCGTGGCGATTCGCTGAATCTCTCGCGTTACATCCCGCCGACGGACCCGGCCAGCGAACCCTTCGTGCTGCCGACGGCGATGCTCAAATCGTTGCGATACCGCGGCACGCTCGAGCTCGAGCAGGCCCAGCTCGACGACATCCAGATGAGAGGCGTGACGCTGCGGCTGATCCTCGACGAGAACGGTTTGCGCGGCGTGCCGCCTACGACGCAGCCCGCCGCGCCGGAGAAGCCATGAAACGGCGAGCGGAAGGAATCGCGCCGAGATTACTCGCCTGGCATGCGAAGGCCGGACGGCATGACCTGCCCTGGCAGCAACGGATCTCGCCGTATCGCGTCTGGGTCTCGGAGATCATGCTGCAGCAGACACAAGTCGCCACCGTGATCCCGTACTTCGAACGCTTCATGGCGCGTTTCCCGGAAGCGAACGCGCTGGCTGACGCGTCCGCGGACGAGGTGCTGCACCTGTGGACCGGCCTCGGCTATTACGCGCGTGCGCGCAATCTGCACCGCGCAGCGCAGATGATCCGCGACGAGCACGGCGGCGAATTCCCTCGGGACATCGAGGCGGTGATGGCGCTGCCCGGCATCGGCCGCTCGACGGCCGGCGCGATCCTCTCGATCTCCACGGGCGCGCGGCACCCCATCCTCGATGGCAACGTGAAGCGCGTGCTCGCGCGATATCACGGTGTGGATGGGCCGATAGACGAGAACGCCACGCTCGAGCGACTCTGGTTGCTGGCGGAACAGAACACGCCCGATACGCGCGTGAACACCTACACGCAGGCCATCATGGATCTGGGCGCCACGTTGTGTACGCGCGCCGCACCGCGCTGCGCCGATTGCCCGGTGATGTCCGGCTGCCGCGCGCGCATCGAAGGCCGGCAGGCCGAACTACCTGCGGCGAAGAAGCGCAAGCCGGCGCGCAAGCTCCGCCATGCCGTGATGCTGGTGGCGCAGCGTGATTCCTCCGTGCTCCTCGTGCAGCGTCCGGCCACGGGTATCTGGGGTGGTTTGTGGTGCCTGCCCGAATTCGCTGACCGCGAGTCGGCGACCGCCTTCGCGAAGAACGAACTCGCACAAGCCCGGCTCGCGCCCTCCGCATTGCCGGACATCGAGCACAGCTTCACGCACTTCGACCTCATTATCACGCCGCTGATGGCGCGTTGCCGAGGATCGAAGGTCCGCGAAGGCAATTCCCTGTGGTATGACCTGGCGGAGCCCGCGCGTGTCGGTTTGCCCGCGCCCATCAAGACCCTGCTTGGTAGTTTGTCGGAGACATCGTCATGACGAGAATGGTTCAGTGTGTATTGCTCGGGCGAGAGGCGCCGGGACTCGACAAACCTCCCTACGGCGGCGAGCTCGGCAAGCGTGTCTTCGAGAACGTGTCGAAGG
>JBKPPO010000066.1:0-35165 GCA_046733635.1 Pseudomonadota bacterium
AGATGTGTATAAGAGACAGCTACAACCGCGTGACGGATTTCTATTTCGACGATGCCAGCCATGCGGCTCTACGTGAGGCCTACGAAGCAGACGCGGCCGTCATCACTCCGCACCCGCGCGCGCACGCAACGATCGCGGACAAGCGCAATCTCGTGCGATTCACGGACGAAGCGTTCCTTCGATCCATCGGCGCGAACGAACAGGACATCACCACGCTGCTCGCCGGTATTCCGGAAACCAGGGTGGTCGAGGGCTGCTCCGAAAGCTGGTGGCGAGATCGAAAGGGCTGGTTCTTCAAGCCCGCCGGTGGCTTCGGCAGTCGTGGCGCCTACCGTGGCGACAAGATCACCCGGCGTGCTTTCGGTGAGGTCGTGCAGGGCGGGTATGTGGCACAGCAGCTGGCGCCCCCCGGAGAGCGTCTTCGCAATAGTGCCGAGGGCGCGCATGTTTTCAAGGTCGACGTCCGTTGCTACGTGTATGAGGGCGCTGTCCAGTTGCTGGCCGCTCGCCTCTATCAAGGTCAGACCACGAACTTCCGGACCGTGGGCGGGGGCTTCTCCCCGGTGATCGAGCTGCTCGACGTATAGTGCGGCGGTGACCGCTGTCGCCGAACGACTTCGCCGCGCCGTCATGCTCGTGGCGGCACTCAACTTCGCGTATTTCTTCGTGGAGTTCGCCGTGGCGCGCGCGATTGGTTCAGTTGCGCTGTTCGCCGACTCCATCGACTTCCTCGAGGACGCGAGCGTGAACTTCCTGGTGCTGGTGGCGCTGGGCTGGACGACGCGCAAGCGCGCGGCGGTCGGATTCCTGCTGGCGGCGTTGTTGCTGGTGCCGGGCGCGGCCACGGCGTGGATGGCGTGGTCGAAGCTCAATCAACCGGTGCCGCCGGCGGAGCTGCCGATGTCGCTTGCGGGTCTGGGTGCGCTCGCGGTCAATGTGTATTGCGCGTTCCTGCTCGTGAAAGTGCGCAACGTGGCGGGCAGTCTGTCGCGCGCGGCGTTTCTGTCGGCGCGTAATGATGCGTACGCCAATGTCGCCATCATCGTGGCGGCGGTGGTCACGATGTTCTGGGCCTCGGGATGGCCGGATCTGCTCGTCGGGATCGGCATATTCCTGCTCAATCTCGGGGCGGCGCACGAGGTGTTCGAGGCCGCGCGGAAGGAAGCGCGGCACGCGCCTTGATATAGTCCGCACCCATGCCGACGCACATGGAAACCGTCCTGCGCGCCGCGGCGTTCGCTGCGGAGAAGCACCGTAACGGGCGCCGCAAGGATGCCGAGGCGTCGCCGTACATCAACCATCCGATCCAGCTCGCGTACATCCTGGTACAGGCGGACGTGGAGGATCCGGCGGTCCTGGCCGCGGCGCTGCTTCACGACACCATCGAAGACACCAACACCACGCACGACGAGATCGAGATCGTGTTCGGACATGAGATCGCGAACATCGTCGCGGAGTGTTCCGACGACAAGACGCTGGGCAAGCTCGAGCGCAAACAGGCGCAGATCGATCATGCGGCGAAGATCAGCAAGAAGGCCAAGCTCGTGAAGCTGGCCGACAAGATCGCGAACGTCAGCGACATCGATGGCGCGCCGCCGGCGGGCTGGTCGTTGGAGCGCAAGCGCGAGTACTTCGACTGGGCGAAGAAGGTGGTGGACCAGATGCGCGGCACTCATCCTGCGCTCGAAGCGCGCTTCGATGCGGAGTTCGCGAAGCGGCCTTGAATGGAATGAATGGAATGGGGACATTCCTCGTTTTCTAGAAAACGGGGACGCGGCTCATTCCGGGCGCGGCCGATGATTGGATCGCGCGGCCCGCTCGTCAGGAGCGAGCAGAGAGGGAATGACGTCAGACTCAGGACCGACCCGTTCTGTTTCTGCGCGCTGGCTATGCGCGCTCCAGCTGAAGCGGTATTGCTGAAACGAGGATTGCTCCCGCGCGCATGTCGCCGGCACCTCGGTTCTCGCTATTCCTCGGCCGGTCGAATTGTACTTCGGCCGTGCAACTGCCCCAGGCCCGTCCCCGTTTTCTAGAAAACGAGGAATGTCCCCATTCGCCCAGTTCAGAGGTAGACAGACTCGAACTGCGCCAACGACTTCCCATCGGCGTCGAAGAGCTCCAGCCGCTCGCCGTCTATCTTCCACGTCGCGCTGTCGCGCAGCGCGTTGAGGAACAGCCCTTCCGTGACCATCCCGTGTTCGCAGGCCATGAGGGTGCTGCCGACTTCTTCGAAACGCAGCTTGTCGCCTTCGATGCGATAACGGCCCATCAGGTGATTGCAGCCGGCGAAGCCCGCGACGCGGAGTTCGTCGAGATGCAGCACGAAATGGGGCTCGCGCTGGTTCTCGGCGACGGTCACCGGCTGGCCGTCGACCGCGAGCAGCTTCCAGTAAGTGTTCGTCAGCGAGGCAGTGGGCTCCGTCTCGCTCGCGGTGGGGACGCAGGCGGCGAGCGCCAGGGTGAGAAGCAGCGCGGCGGCGCGGATGACGTAGGGGCGATGCATGCGCATACGTTACGCCAAAAGTCAGCCGATGCCGAAGCGAGGTCGGCGCGGGGCGAGACCGGATGGCGAATCTTGGGCGCGCCGGGCGGGCCGGTCGACGACTGCCTCGCGAGCATCGCCGCGGGCAGACTCACGCTCCGGTCAATGACGAGGCGAATCATGCACGCGAAGACGAAATCCCAGCAGCCGCCGGGCAGCGAGAAGGACCTGCGGCCGCGCGCCGATCACGGCGAAGAGAGCTACGAGGGCCACGGCCGTCTGCGAGACAAGGTGGCGATCATCACGGGCGGCGACAGCGGCATCGGGCGCGCAGTCGCGATTGCCTATGCGCGCGAAGGCGCGGACGTGGTCGTGAGTTATCTCAGCGAGCACGAAGACGCGCGTGAAACGCAGAAGTGGGTGGAGCAGGCGGGTCGCAAATGCGTGCTCGTGCCCGGGGATATCGGCGACGCGGCGCATTGCCGCAACCTCGTGCGGCGTGCGGTCGACGAGTTCGGTCGCCTGGACATCCTCATCAACAATGCCGCGTACCAGATGACGCATGAGTCCCTGGACGAGATCAGCGACGAGGAGTGGGTGCACACGTTCGCCACCAACATCCATTCGAACTTCTTTCTCGCGAAGGCGGCGCTGCCGCACATGAAAAAGGGCGCGTCGATCATCAACACCTCGTCGATCAATGCGGACAAGCCGAATCCGGGACTGCTCCCGTACGCCACGACCAAAGGCGCGATCGCGAACTTCACGTCGGGACTGGGGCAGTTGCTGGCGGAGCGCGGCATCCGCGTGAATTGTGTGGCGCCGGGGCCCATCTGGACGCCGTTGATCCCGTCGACGATGCCGCCCGAAAAGGTGGAGAAGTTCGGCGAGAACACGCCGCTCAAGCGCGCCGGGCAGCCGAGAGAGGTGGCGCCGGTCTACGTGTTTCTGGCATCGGAGGACGCGAGCTACGTGACCGGGGCGGTGTACGCCGTCACTGGCGGCACGCCGATGCTCTGACCACCCGCGAAAAAAAAAGGGCGCCGCGAAAGCGGCGCCCCGAGGGGTGACACGCGAGGTGTCAGGGAGTGCGGATTCGAGGTGCGTCCCCGTTTCCTAGAAATCGAGGAATGTCCCCATTCAGTTCTTGGGGCGCATGTAGTTGCCGAAGATGTAACCGGCCACCTTCGGGCAGACTTCCTGGCTCGCGGTCGTGTCGAAGTGGAAGTGGATGCCGCCGTATTCACGACTGATGGCCTGGTGCTCGGAGAGCTGCGAGAAGCTCTTGAAGCCCAGAGTCACGTTGGTATTGCCGTTGATGCCTTCCCAGGTCACGCGGAAGTCCGTGTCGTCGTAGCCGTAGAAGAGCTGCAACGCGCGCGCTGCGCCGGAACCGATGCAGGCCATGTTGCCGGCGTAGGCCGGGTACGGCGGCGTCGGCAGCAGCGGCATCCAGGTCGGATCCGCATCCGTTGCGGGATTCATGTCGGTATCCGCGAGCTGGATCGCGTGCACCGGGCGCCACAGCGAGTAGGCGTATTTGCTGGCCATCGAGGTCTGCACGGCATCCTGGATCGTCGTGTTCAGCAACGCGAACAGGCGGGCCGAATCGATGAGGGAGAGGCCGCGATCGGTCGCGCTGTCACGCGCCACCTGGTTCCACACGCCGTGCCAATGCGTCTTGTAGTTGATGCTGGCCCAGAGGCGTGCCTGCTGGGTCTGCTCGGCCGTGCGCACGGTGCTGTTCACGCCGCCGATGGCCTTGATCTCGTTCACGCCATCCGCGTATTCCTGGCTGTCGAGCTCGGGCGGACGGCGCGGCATGAAGTAGTAAGGCCGCGGCAGGCCCAGGGGCATCGCATCCACGGACTGCACGAAGCCCGCGGCGGCGAACGCCGGAGGCGTCGGGCGCCACACGCCCGGCACCGGTGCCGGCGTGAAGGTCTGCGGCTGGCTCCAGCCGTCATTGCTGCGCCATTCGAGGATTTTCTTCGCCACTTCCTTGCCCACGGCCACGCCGAGCTGCGCACGCGCGGGGTCGATGTTCGCGAGACGAGCGGCGAGCGCCGCGTCGTAGCTGGCCGAGCCGGCCGGCTGCAGCGCGACGAGCACGTCGCGCGCGGCCTGCGCAGCGGCGGCTTCCGTCGAGGCCGAGCGCGAGGCCGTCACCTTGACGCGATACGGCGAGTAGCTGCCTTCGATGGAATTGACGGCATCGAACATGGCGATGTGCATGAGCGCATAGGGACGCGGCAGCAACACGCCGGCCGAAGCGGGGACGTTGGCTTCGGCAATCGAATTCCATTGCGTGATGACGGAGGCGTCCTGCCCGGCAACCGGCGTGCTGGCCTGGGTGGCGGTAGTGAGGGTGAGCGCGCCAGCCAACACGGCCAGCGGGACTCGAACGGATTTGAACATTGAAAGCTCCCGAACGATTGAGGTGAATTGACGGCGCGCATGGTCGATGCGCCGCGTGGGAGCGGGCGTGGGAAGCAGCGTGGGAAATGGGGTCACTCCCCATTTGCTGGCAAAAAGGGGTCAGGCCTCACTCCGGGCTCTGCTCGGCTCGTCGGCTGGAGCGGCTTCAATTCAACGCTTGCCGCGGGGGAACGACACGATCCGCGCCGACGACGAACCGCCGGTGTGCCACACCTTGATCTGCGACGGCTCGCGGTTGCGGCACAACGTGCAGCGGAAACGCGCGCCGGCGGGCAGCGGTAGTTCGGTGACTTCGCGCTGCGCCTTGTGACCGCAACGGCGGCATTCGATGAAGATGGTGGCGTGACCTCGGGCCATGTGCGAAGCGTACGGCGCGACGTGCCATCACCAGCAAATCGGTGACAGCACTACTGTATGAAATCGACGGCGCTCTTATGTCACTTTGGAAGTGGCGCGCCAATCGGGCGCTGCTACATTCCGCCGCAGTCCTTCATAGAAGAAGAACACCATGACAAGAACGGGACGTTTCCTGACCTCACTACTGCTGTCCGGCTACTTCGCGCCCGCGCAGGCCATTCCGATCACATTCGACCTGGCCGGCACGCTGCGGCAGACGGCGATCATCGATTCGGTCGCCGGCACCCAGACTTTCGATCTCTCACGAGCCGGTACAGCGTTCTCCGCGCAGTTCGTGCTGGAAACGGATTTGTTCCTGCCGCCGATCGTCTCCGAATCGGAACTCAATCACCGACTGTCGTTCCGGTCGTCCACACCGGAAGCCGTGCTACGCAGTTTCACGCTGGGCGGCGTCGACCTGCCGCTGTCGCCTTACGCCTGGAATCAGGACTTCATCTCGGTGGGTGACTCGAAAGGTACGGTGTGTACCGAAGCCGGCTGCCGTTACGCGCCCGACCAGTGGAATCTCAGCATGCTCTCCGAAGAGATCGGGAGCCAGGGCGCCAGCGCGCGACGCACGATCTCGATGGGCCTCGTCGAAGATTCCATGCCCGGTGCGTCCGAAGGCGGGCAGTGGTTCGATTTCGACGACGGGTTCGACATCGGCACGATCGCCGCGCTTCCGCTGGACGTGATCATGCCGCCGAGCCTGTCCATGTCCGATTACCGCTTCAGTTGCGCGGAGCGATGCACGCCGATCGGCCAATCGTGGACCGTCTTCGAAGTCACGAGCTTCACGCGCAGCGTGGGGAACGTCCCGGAGCCGGGCACGCTCGCGCTCCTGGGTGTGGGCCTGGCGCTTGGCGCGGCGTTGCGCCGGCGCCGCGAGAAAGCCTGAAGGACAGATTCGGGGGGAGGAGAGGCCGCCTTCGGGCGGCCTTTTCGTTGGACTAACTCTTCGGACGCAGGATGCCGGGCAGATCCAGCCCCTGACGCCGCGCGGTCTCGATCGCGATCTCGTATCCCGCGTCCGCATGCCGCATCACGCCCGTTGCCGGATCGTTCCACAGCACGCGCGCGATGCGCCTGCCCGCGGCCTCGGTGCCGTCACACACGATCACGACGCCCGCGTGCTGCGAAAATCCCATGCCCACACCGCCGCCATGATGCAGCGATACCCACGTGGCGCCGGACGCCGTGTTCAGCAACGCGTTCAGCAGCGGCCAGTCGGAGACGGCGTCCGAGCCGTCCTTCATGGCTTCGGTTTCACGATTGGGCGATGCCACCGATCCCGAGTCGAGATGGTCGCGTCCGATGACGATCGGCGCCTTTACTTCGCCGCGCGCCACCATCTCGTTGAACGCGAGGCCGAGCCGATGGCGGTCGCCGAGCCCCACCCAGCAGATGCGCGCGGGCAGGCCCTGGAAGTGGATGCGCTGACGCGCCATGTCCAGCCAGTGGTGCAGATGTCTGTCGTCGGGCAGCAGCTCCTTGACCTTGGCGTCGGTGCGATAGATGTCCTCGGGATCACCCGAAAGCGCCACCCAGCGGAACGGACCGACGCCGCGGCAGAACAGCGGCCGGATATACGCCGGCACGAATCCGGGGAAGTCGAATGCGTTCTTCACGCCTTCTTCGAGCGCCACCTGGCGGATGTTGTTGCCGTAGTCGACCGTCGGCACGCCGGCCTTCTGGAAATCCAGCATCGCCTGCACGTGGATGGCCATCGACTTCTTCGCGGCCGCCGCCACGCGCGCCGGATCGCTGGTGCGCCGCTCCATCCACTGGTCCACGGTCCATCCTTCGGGTAGATAGCCGTTCACGGGATCATGGGCGCTGGTCTGGTCGGTCAGGAGATCGGGACGGATGCCACGCAGGTACATCACCGGCAGCAGCTCCGCGGCGTTGCCCAACAATCCCACGGAGATGGGCTTGCGCGCCTTGCAGGAATCGTCGATGAGCTTCAGTGCCTCATCGAGTTTGTCGGTGGCGTGATCGAGATACCCGGACTCGAGGCGCATGTCGATACGCGAACGCTGGCATTCGATGGCGAGACAGGAAGCGCCCGCCATGACCGCGGCCAGCGGCTGTGCGCCGCCCATGCCGCCGAGACCAGCCGTGAGCAGCCAGCGGCCGCCGAGATCGCCGTTGTAATGCTGGCGGCCCATCTCGACGAAGGTTTCGTACGTGCCCTGCACGATGCCTTGCGAGCCGATGTAGATCCACGAACCGGCCGTCATCTGGCCGTACATCATGAGTCCCTTGCGATCGAGCTCGTGGAAGTGCTCCCAGTGGCTCCAGCGCGGCACGAGATTGGAATTGGCCAACAAGACGCGCGGCGCATCCGCGTGCGTCTGGAAGACGCCGACGGGTTTGCCCGACTGGATCAGCAAGGTCTGATCGTCGTTCAGACGCTTCAGCGTCTCGACGATGGCGTCGAAGCTCTCCCAGTCGCGCGCGGCGCGGCCGATGCCGCCGTACACCACGAGTTCCTCCGGACGCTCGGCGACGGCGCGATCGAGATTGTTGTGCAGCATGCGGAGCGCGGCTTCGGTGAGCCAGCTCTTCGCCGAGAGGGTGTTGCCCGTCGGTGCGCGCAAGACGCGTTTGGGGTCGAGGCGTGTCATGAGGTTTGTCCACCCGCGAAAGTGATGCAGGCATCGAGAATATCGCGCAGGACCACCCGCAGCGGCGCGGCGAGCGCGTCGTCGAGCGGCGCCGGCCAGTTGGATTCGTCCGGCGCGACCGGCTCCTGCAGATATCCGCGCATGGCCAGCTCCATTTGCACCGCATGGACGCCGAAACCGGGCTTGCCATAGTGGCGCGTGATCCAGCCGCCGCGGAAACGGCCGTTGGTGACGCAGGTTGCGCCGGAATCACGGCAGAGCCGCTCGATGTTTGCTGTCAGCGCCGCCGAGCAGGTCTCCCCGTTGTTGGTGCCGATGTTGAACTGCGGCAACTCCGCGTCGAACAGCCGCGGCACGCGCGAACGGATCGAGTGTGCGTCGTAGAGCACGACCGCGCCATGTCGGGCGCGCAGCCGATCGAGCTGCTCGCGCAGCGCTTCGTGGTAGGGATCGAAATACTTCTGCCGCCGCCGCTGGATCTCAGCCCCTTCGGGCTCGCGGCCCGGCAGATACAGGCTCTCACCCTCGAAGGTGTCGAGCGGGCACAGCCCCGTCGTCGCCTGGCCCGGATACAGCGAGGCGCCGGAAGGATCGCGGTTCACGTCGATCACGGTGCGCGAGAGCGCGGTGCGGATCGTGGTGGCGCCCGTCGAATGTGCGAAGTCGTAGAGCACATCCACCCAGTAGTCGGCATCGCGGCGCGCGCGCCATGGCGAGGCGAGCTGCGATTCGATGTCCGCGGGGATCTCCGTGCCCGTATGCGGAAAACTCACGACGAGCGGGGCGTCGCCATGATGGACGGCCAGCCATTCATGCGTGCTCACGTTCCCCTCCAGACGCGCTCATGCAGCGGGTTGGCGCCGATGGCGTAGACCAGTTCCGCCGGCCGTTCGACGTTCCAGATGGCGAGATCGCATTGTTTGCCGGGCTCGAGCGTGCCAACGCGATCCGACATCCCGAGCGCCGCGGCCGCATGCCGGGTGACGCCGAGCAGGCATTCATCGACGGTCATGCGGAACAACGTCGCGGCCATGTTGAGGATCAGCAGCAGTGACGTGACCGGTGAGGTGCCCGGATTGTGATCCGTGGCGAGCGCCATCGGCACACCCTGACGGCGCAGCAGGTCGAGCGGTGGAAGCTGTTTCTCACGCAGGAAATAAAACGCGCCGGGCAGCAGCACGGCCACCGTGCCGGCTTCCTGCATGGCCAGGATGCTTTTTTCGTTCGCATATTCGAGATGATCGGCCGACAACGCGCGGAACGCCGCGGCCAGCGCGGCGCCGTTCTGGTCGGAGAGCTGCTCGGCGTGTAGTTTGACGCGCACGCCCTGCACGCTGGCTGCGTTGAACACGCGTTTGACCTGGTCGCGCGTGAAACCGATGTTCTCGCAGAACGCGTCCACGGCATCGACCAGGCCTTCGCCGATGAGCCGCGGCAGGATCACGCGGCAGATCTCGTCGATGTAATCGTCGGGCCGGCCGGCGAACTCGGGCGGTAACGCATGCGCGGCGAGCAGCGTGGTGGTGACGTTCATGCCGCGCACATGGGCGTGCGCCAGTTCGCGCGCCACCCGAAGTTGTTTACGCTCGTGTTCGAACGAAAGCCCGTAGCCCGATTTGATCTCGACCGTGGTCACGCCTTCATTCATCAGCGCCTTCAGGCGCGGAAGCGATTCGGCCAACAGTTGCTCGTCCGTGGCGAGCCGCGTCTCCTTCACCGTCGACATGATGCCGCCGCCTCGTTTGGCGATGGTCTCGTACGAAACGCCGTTGAGACGCTGCTCGAACTCGTGCGCGCGATTCCCCGCATAGACCAGGTGGGTGTGGCAGTCGATGAGGCCGGGCGTGATGAGCCGGCCCATGCAGTCGATCGCTTCCGGCGCTTCGAGGTCCCGCGGCGCGTCGCGTTCCGCGCCGGCGTAGAGGATCCGGCCTTCGCCGCAGGCGATCAGGCCTTCATCGATGACGCCCAGACCCGAGGTGCCGGCCATGGTGGCCAGTCTCGCGTTCCGCCAGATGCGATCACAGCGCATGGCGGCACCTTATATAAGAGAATGCGCCGATGGAACCCCGAAGCCTCTGGACCGCATCGGCGCTGACCCCGGGTGGTTGGATGCGCGACATCCGCATCACTTTACGAGAGGGCAGGATCGCGGCCGTGGAGAACGGCGTGTCGCCGCGTGCGAGCGATGAGCGCGTGGGCACGTTGCTGCCGGGCATGCCGAACCTGCACAGTCACGCATTCCAGCGCGGCATGGCTGGTCTCACCGAATACCGCGGACCGGCGGCCGACAACTTCTGGAGCTGGCGCTCGCTGATGTACCAGTTCGTCGGGCGCATGACGCCCGAGGACCTCGAGGCAGTCACGCAGTTCGCTTTCGTGGAGATGCTGGAGGCGGGCTTCACCCGGGTGGGCGAGTTCCACTACGTACACCATGACATCGACGGCCGACCGTATGCGGATCCCGCAGAACTCACGCGGCGCGTGGCGGCAGCGTCGCAGGACACCGGTATCGCGCTCACGTTGCTGCCGGTGTTCTACGCGCAGGGCGGGTTCGGTGGAGCGCCGGCGAACCCGGGCCAGCGCCGGTTCCTGCATGACGTGCCGCGTTTCGCGAAACTGCTTGAATCCAGCGCCAGCTTGTTAGCCGCGCTGCCGGATGCGGTGATCGGCATCGCACCGCATTCGCTGCGCGCAGTCACTCCGGCGCAACTCCAAGAACTTCTGCCATTGGCGAAAGGGCCTGTTCACATGCACGCGGCCGAGCAGACCGGCGAAGTCGAGCAGTGCCTGGCCTGGTCCGGCGCACGGCCGGTGCAATGGCTGCTGGATCATGCACCCGTGGACCAACGCTGGTGCCTCGTGCATTCCACGCACATCGACGAGGGAGAGATCGCCCGGCTCGCCGCGAGCGGTGCGGTGGCGGGGCTCTGTCCGATCACGGAAGCCAACCTCGGCGACGGCATTTTCCCCGCCGTGAAGTTCCTGGAGGCGGGCGGCCGCTTCGGTATCGGCACGGACTCCAATGTTTCCATCAGCGTGGCCGATGAGCTGCGTCAGCTCGAATACTCGCAGCGCCTGCGTGATCGTGCGCGCAACGTGGTGCCGGGCGAGAGACCGTCCACCGGGCGCACGCTCTTCGAAGGCGCCTGGCGCGGCGGAGCTCAGGCTTTGGGTGTCCCAGGCCCCACGGGTATCACACCCGGTGCGGCGGCCGATTTCATCTCGCTCAACGATTCGTCCGTGGCGCTGACGGAACGCCGCGAAGATGCGCTGCTGGACAGCATGGTGTTCGCGCGGCCTCGCGACGCCATCGATTGCGTCTGGACCGCGGGGGAGAAGCGCGTGAGTGGCGGCCGTCACGCGACGCGCGATGCCGCCGAGCGGCGCTTGCGCGAGACGCTGCGCAGGCTGCTGTGCGACTAGCTAGTGGCGGACATCCCGGCGCGTGGCCGGGATGTCCGCATGTTTGCCTCAGGCATCCAACATCGTCGAGAACCCGCCGTAGATCATGCGTTCCCCGTCGAACGGCATCTTCATGGCCTTCATGCGCGGATCGTTCTGCGCCTTTTCCCAGCCATCGTCGCGCGCCTGCTTCGAGGGCCATTCGATCCACGAGAAGATCACGGTCTCGCCGTCCTTGGCCTGCACCGCGCCTTGATAGTCGGTGACCTTGCCCGAAGGCACGTCATCGCCCCAGGCATCCACGGTACGAGTAGCGCCATATTCCTTGAGGATGGCCGCATGTTTGTCCGCCATCTCCAGGTAGTCGGCCTTTCTCTCCGCAGGCACGGGGATCAGGCAGCCGTCGATGTAACCGGGACGTGAGGCCGCGCCGGTGTCGTTCACGGGCGAGAAGCCACCGTAGATCATGCGCATGCCATCGAAGGGCATCGCCTTCATGGATTCCGTCATCTGCGGATCGTTGCGCATCGCCTCGTTGGCGCGATCGCGCGTTTCCTTGTCGGGATATTCGACCCAGGAAAAGATCACATCCTCATCGGCCTTGGCCTGCACGGATCGCTTGAAGTCCGTGACCTTGCCATCGGGAACGTCATCGCCCCAGTTCTCGACCATGCGTGTGGCGCCGAGCTTCTTGAAGTACGGCAGCGCTTCGACGACATGCTGCTTGTAGGCATCCTTGTTGGCGCGCGGCACGGGTGCGACGAAACCTTCGATATAGGACATGCGTTTTCTCCTCGTTCGATTCGGTGACCCTTCGACGCGCATGTTGCGCCACATGTTCCAGCGTTTCCCGTAGGACCTTCCTGAACATCGCCGGGGCACGCGTTCCGACAAGCGCATGCGCTCGGTGTAGTCCGTGATTCCGCTCACATTGCAGGGCGGCGATGGGAGGCGTGAGCGGGTTTTCGGAGGCGCGCGCCGCCGCCCGCGGTGTAAAAACTGCGCGGGTGTCCCCGTCTGTAGACACTTTGCCAGCCGCGCCCGCGGCCCGCATGCTGCGGCCCATTCCACCCGTGCAGACAAGGATTCTCCGCATGCGCCGTTCCATGACCATTGGCCTCGCTTCCCTCGCCGTGATCGCGGGAGTGGCGTCCGCCGCTACGCGCCTGCCTTTCTCGAGCAGCTTCGAGACCGGCAACTTCAATGGCTGGGACGGTGGCGCCACCGGACGCATGAGCGTGACGAACGAGGACGCGAGCCATGGCAGCTACTCGGCAAAAGGCGTGATCGTCGCGGGGCAGGGCGCGGACCATTACCAGGACTTCTACTACGGCAATCATCCGCGGATCCGTGGCGAAGCCGTGACAGTGGAGCGCGGACTCTGGCTGGCTTTCGATTCCAAGTTCGACAACGGGTTCGTGTTCGGCTCGGCGTCGCCCGTCCACAAGATCGCGCTCATCAATTTCGATGACGAGAATTCGCGCCGCCGATACCAGATCATCCTGAACATCTGGGTGCCGACGGGCGAATATTTCCTCGAACACCTGGTGTGGAACGCGGACCGCAGTTTCCAGAAAGCCATTCCGGGCATCGATCAGAACATCGGCCAGAACGCGTTGCTCCAGCGCGGTGTCTGGGAGCGCATCAAGATCTTCGTGAAGCCGAATACGCAGGGCCAGAACAACGGCATCGTGCGGCTGTGGGTGAATGGCGTGCTCAAGGCCGAGCACACCGACGTGCCCGTGCGCGAGAACACCACGTTCCTGCCTAACAAGCTCATCGTGGGCAACTGGGTCACGGACCTCGGTACCAACGGCACGCAGCGCTGGGACAACGTGCGCATCTCGGAATCCGATCCGGATGCCGGCGCGGCCGTGCGGCCCAATCCGCCCACGGGCGTGAGCGCGCAGTAGTCCGCTTGCGGCGGGCGGCTCAGTCGCCCGTGCACGTTCTTTGTCCCCCGGTGGCATCTTTCCCGAGTCACGGGAACCCGTCGCGGGGACACGAGACATCGATTCGATGTCTTGAGACATCGTGAAACCGCTTTCACTAGATAGAGCCGCGCTGCGTCGGTGACGGGCAAAGTGCGACGCAAGCCGCAGTTCACCGAACAATTCCCGATCGCATATCCGAACACCCCTTGTTCGTGTATCCCGCTGTTGCAATGCTTTCCCCGCGCCACGAGAGGGGCCGCGGGTCAATAACCAGGGATGAGGTCGACCGTGTTCGAGACAGGCAATACAACCACGACACAGATGAGCCAGCATGCGCTGGCGGTGCGGTTTCTGACTCGCACGCAGGTCGACATCACGCAGATGCGCGCGGTGCTGCCGGAAGACGCCATCGGATTGGAACCACCGGCGCTGGCTCATATCGAGAGGCTCGCGCACAAGGTAACGGGTGAGGCCGAATCCTTCGGCTTTCCGCAGATCAGCGCGATCGCCGCGGCCATCGAGCTCTTCACGCACGATGGAATCGTGAAAACGATGCGCGAGAAGCTGCTCATGCAGAACCGCCTCGTCGAGCAGATCACCGCGCTCGAGGTGTACGTGGAGTTCGCGTTGGCGGAGCGGACTGCGCAGCAGGCGGCGCAGGGACTGGCGATGTCCGATTTCCTGCCGGGCTTCGGCGCCCGCAAATGAAAAGGGGCCATCTCTGGCCCCTTTTGCTAGCAAATGGGGTCTGACCCCACTACACGGTGAGGCGACCGGTCGAGTCGCCGTGTGAATCCACCTTCGCGCCCATGTGATCCGACATGGTGAGGAAGAGGTTCGTCACGGGCACGTCCTTTACTCGCACGTAGCGGCCGGTGTTCTTGAACCCGCCGCCGGCGCCGCCCGCGAGCAGGATGGGCAGGTTGTGGTGAGTATGGCGATTGCCGTCGGCATTGCCCGAGCCGTACAGGATCTGTGAGTTGTGCAGCAGTGACTGACCGTCCACGTCCTGTGTCGCAGCCATCTTCTCGAGGAAGGTGGCGAGGTGCGACACGTACCACTTATCGATCTCCTGCACCTTCGCGATGATCTCGTCGCTGTTCTTGTGGTGCGTGAGATCGTGGTGACCGGAGGAAATGCCGATGTCGGCGAACGGGCGATTGCTGCCTTCGCGCGCCAGCAGCAGCGTCGCGACGCGCGTGGAATCGGTTTGATAGGCCAGCAACAGCATGTCGAACATCAGCGCGACATGATCGTTGTAACTCACGGGCACGCCCGCGGGCGCGTCCGCGTCCGGATTCTGCACGCTCATCTTCGACGTGGTTTCGATGCGCTGTTCGATCTCGCGCACGCTGGTCAGGTACTGGTCGAGCTTCTGCTTGTCGCGACCATCGAGCTTCGCGTTCACGGACTTCGCGTCTTCGAGCACGTAATCGAGGATGGAGTGGTTCGCGGCTTCGCGGCGCTTGAGATTGGCGACGCGTTGTTTGGCCGGGCCGTCACCGAACAGGCGCTCGAACACGAAGCGCGGATTGTGCTCGGGTGACAGCGGCTGGTTGTGTGAACGCCAGGCCATGTTGTACTCGTAGGCACAGGCGTAACCCGAATCGCATTCACCCGACTTGCGTACGGCATCGCAGCTCAACTCGAGCGAGGCGAAGCGCGTGTGGTGGCCGATCTGGTTCGCCACCACCTGATCGATCGAGATGCCGGCGTGGATATCCGAGCCCGCGGTCTTCTTGATGCGTACACCGGTGAGGAATACGCCGCCCGCGCGAGCGTGATCGCCGGCGCCATCGGGGCCGGGATTCGCGCAGAGCGCATCGAGACCGCCAAACAACTGCAGATGCTTCTGCACCTTGGCGAGCGGGGCGAGCGTGGGCGAGAGCGCGAAGTTCGCGCCTTCCGCCTCGGGCCACCAGGCCGCGGGAATCGCGCCGTTCGGCACATAGACGAAGCCCATGCGAGTTGGGGCTTTCAGGCGCGCGGACCAGGCGTCGCGTGGCATCGCGGACATCATCGCCGGCAGCGCGATGGCCGCGCCGGCTCCGCGAAGGAAGCTGCGACGGGAGAAGCTCTCCTGGCGCTCGACTGCGAGTTGTTGGTCAGAGCTCTGGATGTCTTTGCTCATTTGCCTGGGTCCGTGTGTCAGTTGGCCGCGGTGACAGTAGCCTGGGTACGCATCTTCTGGAATGGCGCCGACTCCACCACGCCCGCGAGCAGCGCGCTGAACTTGCCGTTGCCGGCTTCCATCTTCTTCACGATCTGATCGATGGTCTCGACGTCGTAGTACTCCATGCCGCGCCCGGTGGCGTAGGTCATGAGTTTGCCGGCGAGCGTGTGATAGAACTCGTCGCGATGATCGTTCGCGAGGATCTTCTTGAGCTGGTTGACGCTGTTGAAGACTTCGCCGGTGATCAGGCTGCCTTCCGAGACGATGGCTTGCTTGCGCTCGCTGTCGCGCCAGGCGCCATAACCATTGAAGTTCTCGAACGCGAGTCCGATCGGATCCATGCGGTTGTGGCAGGACGCGCACATCGGGCTCTCACGATGCAGCTTGAGCACGTCGCGTAACGTGGGCTCGTGACCCTTGAAGTCCGTTTCGCTGGCCTCGAGCGCCGGCACGTTCGCGGGCGGCGGCGGCGGCGGGGTGCCGAGGAAGTTCGCGAGCACGAACAGGCCGCGCTTCACGGGCGAGGTGCGGTCCGGATTCGACGTGACCAGCAGCGCCGTGCCCTGAGTGAGCATGCCGCCGCGCGCATTGCCTTCGGGCAGCGTGACTTTGCGCAGATCGTCTCCGGTGACGCCGCCGATGTCGTACATCTTGGCGAGGTCTTCGTTGAGGAAGGTGTAGTTGCTGTCGATGAACTCGGTGACCGGGCGGTCCTCGCGCATCACATACGCGAAGTACATCTCCGTTTCCCGCCGCATGGCCGTGCGCATCTTGCCGTCGAGCTCCGGCTTGGCGTCGACGATGGCGTCCATCTTCGCGGCCATCTGCTTGGCCGTGGCTTCGTCGCCCTTCATCCAGGCCTGGCGGAGCTGGCGCAGCGTCTCTTCTTCGCCCGCGTCGCGCAGGATGATCTGGCGCGGATTGCTGGCGATGCCTTCCACGTCACGGGCCTGCAGCCACTGGCCCGTGAAGTTTCGCGCGAGATTCTCCGCGCGCGGGTCCTTCAGCATGCGCTCGACCTGCGCAGGCAGGTTCTTGCGTAACGCGCCCTGCGACGCGAGCTGCAGGAGCTGGTCGTCGGGCATCGTGGACCAGAGGAAGTACGAGAGGCGCGAGGCCAGCGAGTACTCGTCCACATCGGCGACGCGCGTACCCGCGGAATGCGCGGCAGGCTGCTCGAGGCGGAACAGGAAGCGAGGCGAGGCGAGCACGGCGGCCATGGCATGCGCGACACCTTCTTCGAACGTCTTGCCCTTCTGCGAGTAGGTGGCTTCGGCGAGTGCGGCGAGGCGGGACGCCGTGTCGTCGTCGAGCGGGCGGCGGTACGCGCGTGTGGCGAATGCACCGAGGATCTGCTCGGCATAGTCGCGGCGTTCGGCGCGGCCCTTGGGCACGTCACGCGGGAAGAACTGGTCGTAGTTCTTCGTCTTCACCCAGGTCGACGTCTCGAGCGGGCCTTCGACCACCACCTGCGAGACGAACAGATCGATGATGTTCTTCGGGTTGTCGCCGCCCTTGGCCGTGGGCTGCAACTCCAGCGAAAGCGTGTGCTCCGAGGGCTTCCACTTGTGCGCGGACTCGAACACGAAATCCTTCTCGTCGTGATAGACCATTTCCTGGTTCGCGACTTCCTTGCCGTCGACCTTGAGGACCAGCCGCGCCTTGCCCGGATCCGGCGTGTAAGCGCCGTTGACCTGCACGTCGAACTTCACGCGGTAGTTGCCGGGCAGCTCGTTCTTGAACGACGCGGCGAGATTCGCGGGCTCCGAGAACACCACCTGCCGGCGGCCCCACTTGGTGCGCGCGTTCTCACCCGCGAAGTCCATGCCGGACACCACGAGCTTGCGCGGCTCCGCGGCGCGGAGCGGTACGGCTTGTTTGACCACCGCCTGCGCAGCCGCGACGTACTTCTCCATGAGCATGGGCGAGGTGGTGAGCGCATCGCCGATGTTGTCGAAGCCGAAGCCCGTATCGTCGGGCGGGAATTCGTGTTCGGTGTTGTAGTCGACGCCTAACAGGTCCTTGACCGTGTTGCGGTACTCGACGCGATTCAGGCGGCGCACGGTGACGCGGCCCGGATCGGGATTCTTCGCGTCGATGTGGAATACCTGGCCCTTGATCCAGCGCTCGAGCGTGGCCTGTTCGGCGTCGCTCAGCAGTTGTTTGCCTTCCGCCGGCATGAGGCCGGCGCGCGTGTTCAGCAACACCTTGAGCCACAGCGTGGGCTCGAGGATCTGATCGTGGGTTTCGAGGGTGTCGAAAGCGACCTTGCCCTTGTCGTAACCATCGCCATGGCATTCGAAGCAGTGCTTCTCCAGCATGGGCAATATGGTTTTTTCATATTCCCTGATGCTCGCCGGTTCTGAGCTGGCCTCGGTCGAGGCGGCGACCATGAGGCACGCGGGAGCAGCGACGGCCAATGCCACCGCTATTTTCGCCGCATGCCGCGACAGGAACTTCGACTCAGGCATTCCTTCTGTGCCCCCTACGCACTTCTGAAAGCGATCGCATTGTGCGGGATGTCAGACCATTGGTCACGAGCAATGTTTCCCGAAAATCGTTTATAAAAGCGCCTGTTGCACACACCAGGACGAAGGAAACATGTTCGCCAGCCAATCAGCCAGCCCGACGCTCAAACGCCAGATTTCCGTTATTGCCGCCGCCGCTTTTGTAAGTCTTGCAGTGGCCGTCACCGCGATGGCTGCCACGCCCGCGGAAACGCAGGCGCACCGCAAGGAGCAATACAAAGCACTGGGTGATGCCTTCAAGACCATCCGGGACAACAGCAAGGGTGAACCCGATTGGGCCGCGGTCGAGAAGGCCGCGACGTTCGTCCAGAAGGTGTCGGTGGAGCAGGTGAACTGGTTCCCGAAGGGCACGGGTCCCGAAGCCGGCAAGACGCGCGCGCTGCCTGACGTGTGGTCGAAGCCCGCGGAATTCACCGCTGCGCAGAAGCTGTTTTCGGACAAGGTCGCGGGCCTGACCGCCGCCGTGAAGGCCAAGGACTCTGCTGCGCTAGGCGCCGCATTCAAGGAAGTCGGCGGTTCCTGCAAGAACTGCCACGACGGTTTCCGCGCGCCGGAATAAACTGCTGGCGTGAACGACACCGCTCCGGTCGCCGAGACCACCAGCTCCAGTGCAGTGACGCGTGTTCGCGTGTGGGATGTCCCCACACGCGTCACGCATTGGACTTTCGTCGTAGTGTTCGGCGTCCTGTGGTGGACGGCGGAGACCGGCCGCATGGAATGGCATCGCTGGGCCGGCTACACACTGCTCGCGCTGCTGCTGTTCCGCCTCTACTGGGGAATCTTCGGCAGCTCCACCGCGCGCTTCTCGCGCTTCGTGCGCGGGCCGCGCGCGATCGGTCAATACCTCAAGGGCGATTGGACCACGGCGGCGGGACACAATCCGCTGGGCGCGCTCAGCGTGGTGGCGTTGTTAGGCCTGCTGCTGCTGCAGGTGGGTCTCGGGTTGTTCGCGGTCGATGTGGATGGCATCGAATCGGGGCCGCTGTCGCTGTACGTGAGCTTCGAAACCGGTCGCGCGGCGGCGGAGTGGCACGAGATCGTGTTCTCCGCGCTCCAGATCGTCATCGGCCTGCACATCCTCGCCGTGTTCTTCTACTTGTTAGGCAAGCGGCAGAATCTCATCGGCGCGATGTTTTCGGGCAAGCGCAGTTTCGAGAATGCCGTCACGCCGATGACGCCGGGCACCTGGCCCAGGCTCATCGCGGGCATCCTGATCGCGGTCGCGATCACCTGGGCCGTGTCGAAAGCCTTCAAATTCGGCTGATAGAGCGTCTGAAAAGTAGGGTGCGTCCTACATTTTGCCCCGTCTGCATCTGCAGCGCGGCATGGAATCCATCCGACTTTTGAGTTCGAGCGGTTGCGGTCTACTGCAGCCATGGACGCTAACAACTTCAACACGTACCGAAACACTACCGGTCCAGTTGCTTATAGCCGTCCTGCCGCGCGCCCGTTCCGTCGTCTCCGCCCTCTGGAGACTCCGCCGACGGGCGCGCACCTAATAACCCCCTGGCTCGGCTTCGCCCATCACGGGATCTACGTGGGCGAGGGCCGGGTCATTCATTACGGCGCGCTGGTGTACGACATCATCCGCAAGCCCGTCGAAGAGGTATCACTCGAGACTTTCTCCGGCGGGCGCCCCGTGTTCATCGTGCAGCACGACTCGCTGCCGTTTTCGGTCACCGAGGTCATCGGTCGCGCGCGCTCCCGCCTCGGAGAGGCGCGTTACCGTCTGCTCACCAACAACTGCGAACACTTCGTGGAGTGGTGCCTGTACGACGTGCACCGCAGCTTCCAGGTGAATCGCGCGCTGGATTTCCCGCGCTTCATGGGCGAACGCATCCAGACTTCGATAGCCCGCTTCGCCATGCGGGTGGTCGCGATGTTTCGCCGGCCCGGCACGAACTCCGCGCGCATCACGCCGCCGAAGAACTGAACATCCAGTCGAGCCCACGGCGCATGCACTGGCATCGCGCCGTGGGCCGCTCTGACCGCGGCTACCGGTAACCCCGCCAAACCCATTCCAGCGCCTGCGGCAACGTCTGCTCGCGCACGCGGCGATCGCAATGCGTCGAATCGAGCGCAAACACGTATTGATAGGCGTATCCCTTCGCCTCGAGCGCCATGGCCATACGGTGATTCGCCTCCACCCAGTCATGCATGCCATCGCGCATCACGTTGGGGTTGTAGAGGTCGCGATCGCCCACGTGCATCCAGATGCGGATGGGCTTCGCCGGGTTGTTGGGAACGAGGTTGATCGGGTATTCCCAGGCGCCGCCCGGTGTATCCGGATTGAACGGCCACTGCTGGTTCACGAAGGTGCCGGAATAACTCACGATGCGCGAATACCACTCGGGGTGGAACCACGCCATGCTGAAGGCCGCGGCGGCGCCGGAGCTGCAGCCCATGGCCGCGCGAGCCTTCGCATCCTTCGCGATCCGGATCCGGTAGTTCTTTTCCACGGCGGGAAGCACTTCGGTCTGGATGAATTCTGCGAAACGTCCGGAAAGCGTGTCGTACTCCAGCCCGCGTTGGTGTCCTTGCGCATCGCCGCCGCCGTTCTGGATCGACACCGCCACGAGTGCGGGCACGCGCTTCTGGTGGATCAGATTGTCCAGCGTGCTCGTGAGCGTGAGGTCCTTTTCGCCCATCTTCGGGCCGTCGTGCGTGACGAGCAGCGGCAATGACTTCTTCGGGTCGTGGTTCGCCGGAAGATAGACGGTGATCGCACGCTCCCAGGACTTCTCTTGCGTTTCGACGATCAACGTGCGCGGATTCGCCGGATCGACGGTGCCGAATTTTTCGCGCGAAATGGCCTTGGGATAGATCCTGCTGTCTTCGGACCTCATGACGAACTGGTGCACCACGCCCTGCGGTATGCCGCTCGCTACCGCAAGTTCGGGCGCGGGCGCGTAAGCGGGGCCGATCACGAAGTCGCCGCCGCGATCCACGGGCGCGTTCTTGCCGGCGCCGGTGATGACGGTCCAATCGGGCGCCAATGGTCCGTCCGTGGGGCGTTGAGGCGGGGCGGGGCGTGCGTCCTGTGCTCGCACGAGCGGAGCGACGATCAGCAGCGCAGCGAGCATACAGAGCTTCGAGTTCATGATTCCCCTCCCGACGGAAGGCGGGATGCTACCTGCCGGCGAGGAGAGGCTGCCACCCGAACGGGTGGCAGCAGGGTCGTGCGACGCGACAGCGGCTTCAGAACTTCGAAGCGCGCCGATGACGATGGCATTGCGCCAGGTGTCAGCAATCGCTCCCAGGCTCGCCGCATCTCGGCCGCGTTCATCCGCGATATCCACCTTCGTCGAGATACCGCTGCTCGGCGGAGGTGGTGTCGCGGCCGAGGATCTGGTTTCGATGCGGAAAGCGTCCGAACTTCCGCACGATCTCCCGGTGATGCTGGGCGCGGAGGAGTTCCTCCGGTCCGATGCGCCTTGCGAGCGCCACCGAACGTTCCTGGTCCGCCAGGTCTTCCGAATGCGCGAACGGCAGCAGGAAGAACTTGCGCAACGGCAGCGGCGTCAACTGGTCATACCCCGCCGAGAACGCCGTGTCCGCCACCTTCCTTGCCATGGCGTCGGTGTCGTACATGCGCGGCGTGTCACGGAACGCATTACGCGGAAACTGATCCAGCAGGATCACGAGTGCGAACGCGCCTTCCGGTGTGCTCTGCCAGTACATGAGTTCCCCGCGTGCGGCAGCTTCGTGATCCATGAGGAAGCGCTCGCGAAACAGCCGGTCGAAGTCGGGGTCCTTGTCGAACCATTTTCCCGGTCCGGCCTGTTCCCAGAAATCGACGATTTCCAGGGCCCGTTGCGCGGGCGCCAGGCGGGTGAAGGTCTGCAAGGGTTCCATGACTTCGCCCTCGTAAGGCCGTTGGGGTAGTTCGGCGCCCGCCGTCGCGGCGGCGGCCAGCGTGAAGATGAGTAGTGGGATTCGTGTGTTCATGTGTCCTCCGGCGAGAAGAATCGCCTCGCCGCGATGCTGAATCCAGTGATACGATTTCACGAATATGCTGAACAAAGTGAATCTCGCCCGCGCGGATCTCAACCTGCTGGTGCTGTTCGAAGCCGTGTTCGAAGAGCTGCATGTGGCGCGCGCGGCGGAGCGTCTGCACGTGTCGCCGTCGGCCGTGAGTCACGGTCTCGGCCGCCTGCGCGTGCTCATGAAAGACCCGCTGTTCCTGCGCCATCCCAAGGGGGTCGTCCCGACGGAGCGGGCACGCGCGCTGGCGGCTCCGGTGGCCGAAGTGCTGGAGCGTGCCCGGCAGGTGATGGCGCAGGCGGAGATCTTCGATCCGGCGAAGTCGGCGCGGCGATTCGTGATCGGTGCGCCGGATGGCGCGTCTGCCGTGTTGCTGCCGTCGCTCATGGCCTCCATCCGCGCGAACGCGCCGGGCATCGACCTGGGCGTGCGCAATCTCATCGGCCGGTTCGAGGAGGCATTGACCGAACTCGATGCCAGGACGCTGGACGTGGCGCTGGTGCCGATGCCCGAGGTTCCCGCGCGGTTCGTTTCACGCGTGTTGTACCAGGAGGACTTCGTGCTGGTGCTGCGCAAGGGGAATCCGCTCGCGCGAAACATGACGTTGGCGCGTTATGCGTCCTCGCCGCATCTCATGGTGTCCGTCACCGGCGATCCGTACGGGCTCGTCGATCAGATCCTGGCCAAGCGCAGGCTCAGCCGGCGCGTGGTGCTCACGGTGTCCAACTTCATGCAGGCGCTCGCGATGGTCGCGGAGTCGGATCTGGTGGCGGCGTTGCCGCGGCATTTCGTCGCGAGATACGCGGGGCGATACGAGGTGGCGATGATCGAGCCGCCGATCCCGCTCCTGTCGTCCCCCATCGTCGCCGTCGCGCCGCAGGTGGCGACGCGGGACGGCGGACTGGCCTGGCTGCTGGCGGAGCTCGAGACCGCCGCGCGGTCGGTCAAGGTGCGGCGGGGCAGGCAGTGACGCGCCGCACCGGGCCTATCTAGTCCAGTCGACGCGGAAACTCTTCATCGCACGATCGACGAGATCCCGTTCGAGCGCCTTCCACTCCGGCTTCGGCTCATCGCCGTCCATCAGCGATGCCGCGCTGTGCCCCGTGTCGGCCAGATCTTCGGCGTAGATGAACATCAATTCCTTGCGGTTGCTGTCGTCCAGCAGGTTCACCAGCCGCACGTTCATCGACTCCGCAGGCATCTTCAGACCGGCGCGCGCCAGCATCTGGCGCATCCGCTCGCCATCGGAACCTTCGCGAGGCGGCGAACCCGTTTCACCGAAGCGCGCGCGCTGCCAGAACGGCCGGCCCCAGGCCGTGACGGCTTCGTCCCGGGTGTAGTCGTACGAGCGCGTGTTGTCAGGCAGGTATTGTTCGAACTGAATCCAGTACAGCTTCTTCACGGTCTTGTCGCGAGCCGCCTCGACGAACAGGTGCAGCTCGGCATCGGCGATACCGTAGAGATCCCAACGCTCCGCACCCAGGTATTTCGCGGAGCGCGGCACGGTGATCGTCACGGCCGGATCCCGCTTCGAGATCAGCCGGTTGCCACGGACTTCACGTTCGGGCGCGGCGGCCTGCGTCGTGCTGAAGAGAAGCAGAAGGGCGGCGCCGAGGCCAGGCAGTGTGCGTGTCATGCAAGTTGGACGACGCGGGGGATCGATCGGTTGCAATCATCCCGCACGCACGTGGATTTCCAGGAATGCCGACACGCGTTCGGTGACCTCCGCGAGGTGCGTTTCCAGCAGCCAATGCCCGCCGTCCTCGATCAGGTGTAGTTCCGCGTCAGGCACATCCCGCAGATAGGCGCGTGCAGACTCTTCCGGCATGTAGCCGTCCTGTGGACCCCATACGATCAACGTGGGCGGCCGGTGCTCGCGCAGATAGGACTGATACCGCGGGAACCACTCGAGGTTCTCTTTCAGGTTTTCCATGAGCGAGACCATGATTCCGCGCCGCTCAGGCGAATTCATGAGCGGCCAGTGAAGTTTCCACAGATCGGGCGGAATGCGCGCCGCGACGTCCTGACTCACCTGATTGAGGAATTCCTCCTTGAATCCTTCCTCGCTCACGGCGTCCTGCAGTTTCTTCCGGCCTTCGCGCGTCGGATGCGCGAAGTATTCCTTCAGAAAGGCGTATTTCGGGCCGAGCACGTCCTCATAGATATCGCCGTTCTGGATGATCAGCGCCTGAATGCGCTCGGGATGTTTGATCGCGAGCCGCAGACCGATCTGCGAACCGTAGTCGTGCAGATAGAGCGAGAAGCGCCGCACCTTCTGCGCGCTCGCAAAGGCGTCGAGAAAATCCGCGTAGCCATCGAAGTCGTACGTGAAATCCGGAGGCGTGCCGCTGTAACCGAAGCCGGGAAAATCCGGCGCGATGAGATGGTATCGATCGGCGAGTGCCGGGAGGAGGTTGCGGTATTGGTAGGAAGAGCAGGGATAACCATGCGGCAGAAGGATCGCCGGGGCGCCGCGAGTACCGGCTTCGCGATAGAACACATCGATGCCATCGAACGAGATTCTTCGATGATGGACCTGGTGCCGGTTGTTCATCAGTCCAGTGTAGGTAGCGAGTCCGCTCGCGAGAATGGCGCAGGCTCGATGCTCCGCGTCTCCGGCGCACGCGCGATCCGGGTCTTGGGCTCCTACAACTACCACGCGGGTAGCTCGTACTCCGTCTCGTACAACCGGCGCTGGTCCTCTGGATGATCTTCATTACTCCGCTCAGACGGTCGCCGCACTCCGGAGCCGCAACATTGTTTCAACGACCATGTGGGCGCAGGGCTCGAATGGCTGATGGCCGCCAACGGCTGCATGAGGCGCTCGAGCGTGGGAGCGGGGAAGAAGATCAAATTCACCGATCTCGCGCAGGAACTGGGATACTTCGACCAGGCGCATTTCACCCGGGACTTCCGGAAGCTGGTGGGAAAATCCCCCGCCGCCTACAGGAGATGGCATGGCAGTTTCTGAACGTATCCGCGCGAGGCTCAAGGCCAAGGGCCAGCGATACCACGCCAATGACAACATCGCGGACTTCATCGAGCCGGGCGAGCTCGAGCAGTTGCTCAAGGAAGTCGAGGGCAAGGTCAAAGGCCTGCTCGAGAGCCTGGTGATCGATCTCGAGCACGATCACAACACACTCGAGACCTCACGCCGCGTGGCGAAGATGTACGTCAATGAGGTGTTCAAGGGCCGCTACGTGCCGCGCCCGGCGGTCACGGAATTCCCGAACGCCGAACATCTCAACGAACTCATGATCATGGGCCCCGTCACCGTGCGCAGCGCCTGCAGCCACCATCTGTGCCCCATCATGGGCCGCCTGTGGATAGGCGTCATGCCCAACCAGGATTCGGACCTCATCGGTCTCTCCAAGTATTCGCGGCTCGCGGACTGGATCATGTCGCGGCCGCAGATCCAGGAAGAGGCGATCATCCAGCTCGCCGACCTGCTCGTGAACATGGTTAAACCGAATGGCCTCGCCGTGGTCATGGAGGCAGACCACTTCTGCATGCACTGGCGCGGCGTGAAGGACAACGCGTCCAAGATGACCAACTCCGTGATGCGCGGCGTGTTCCTCGAAGACGGCGCGCTGCGGCGCGAATTCCTCTCGCTGATCAATCTCAAGGACTGAGGATGAGCGAGGACTCTGCGAGCCGCGCACAGGCCTTGCATGACCAGGGCCTCGCGAAATCCGAAGCAGGCGATCTCGACGGAGCGCTCGCGCTGTATCTGGAGGCGCTGGCGCTGGACCGCTCGCGTCCGGACACGCTGTACAACGTGGCGCTGCACTACAAATACCGCCGCGAGTGGGAGAAGGCGCTGCGCTACAACCGCCTGTCCATCGAACTCCGGCCGGATGACGAACCCACCAACTGGAATCTGGCCATCGCCGCCACGGCGCTCAAGGATTGGGGCGCGGCGCGTGAAGCCTGGGCGCGCGTCGGCATGAAATTCGAAGACAGCGAGGGACCGATCATCGCGAACTTCGGTCTGGCGCCCGTGCGGCTCAATGGATTCGGCGATGACGGATCGGCCGTCGAGGTGGTTTGGGCGAGGCGGCTTTCGCCCGTCACCGCGCGCATCCTCAACATCCCGACGCCCGAGGCGAAATACCGTTACGGCGACGTGGTGCTGCATGACGGCGCTGGCACCGGCACACGCGTGGACGCGGAAGGTCGCGAGCTGCCCGTATTCAACGTGTTCGAACTCGTGGAGCCCTCGGAGTTCGTGACCTTCGATGTCCAGGTCGAAGCGCCGGACGAAAAAGCCATCGAATCCCTGCGCGCGGCCAGTGAGGCCGCCGAGGTCGAGTTCGAGGACTGGACGGATCTGCGCGTGCTCTGCCGTGCCTGCAGCGAAGGGCGGCCGCATGAATCGCATGAGCAGGAGAAGCCGGTGATGGGCTGGGAGAGCAGCCGTCGCGTGGGTATGGCGGCCAGGGATTTTGCTCCCGTGGAAGCGATCCTCGAGCGCTGGTGCGCGGAAGACCCCGACTGGCGTGGCGCGTCGATCGATCAGGATGTCTGAGCTGAGTTTCGCCAACGTTCGCGAGCTGGAGACGTGGATGCGCCGCAACCACGCCAGCGCATCGGAGCTCTGGATCAAGGTCCACAAGAAGGATTCCGGATTGCCTTCCGTGACCATCACCGAAGCATTGGACGTCATGTTGTGCTGGGGCTGGATCGATGGCCTGCGGCGCGGGTTCGACGACAAGTCCTATCTACAGCGATACACGCCGCGGCGCGCGAAGAGCATCTGGAGCCAGGTGAATCGCGAGAACGTCGCGCGGCTCGTCCAGGAAGGCCGCATGACCGAGCATGGTCAGCGGCAGGTAGATCTGGCCAAGGCGGACGGCCGCTGGGATGCGGCTTATCGATCGATCCGTCACACGACGGTCGAAGGATTGCCGCCGGACCTGGCCAAGGCCATCCAGGCGAATTCGAAGGCGCGGAAGACGTTCGCCACGCTCAGCAAACAGAATCTGTTCGCACTCGCGTTCCGCACGAACAACATGAAGACGCCAGAAGGGCGCGCGAAGAAGATCGCCACGCTCGTCGCCATGCTGGCGCGCGGCGAGACGATCGTCCCGCAGAAGGCGGGAGGGAAGACCGCGCCGAAGAAGAACGCTTCGCTCGCGAAAAAGGGCGGGCCTGCGAAGAAGGCGTCACCGGCCAAGAAAAAGTAGCGCGCTACAGGTATCGGGTGATCGGGGGAGCCTGTCCCCAGTCGTCGGCTGCGCCGTTCTCGTAGCGGATCGGCGCGGCAGCCAGCTCTTCCGGTGAGACATCATCCAGGCAGGCCACGTTGACGCAGACGAAGTCGCCCCCCATGACCGGCTCGCTGGCGTAGACGAATGGATAGACACCGCAAGTGCCGCAGAACGTGTGATCGATGCCGCCTTCGCCGAAGCGGTAGTGCGAGAGCCGCTCTTCACCAGAGAGCAATCTGAATTGCTCCGCGGGCACGTGGTTCTTCCACATGCGCGTCTTTCGGCAGAACGAGCAATTGCAGCGAAGGGTGGAGGCGAACCATTCACCGGGGCGCTTCTGCGGCGATCGCTGCCCGGCCGGCGCCAGGTCGATCTCGCAAGAGAACTTCACCGCGCCGCAATGGCAGCTTCCGTGTCGCGTCTGGATCATTTCGTCTCCTCGTCGTTCGCCATGGCGATGCCGCCGCCCAACCCCAGCCCCATGCCGGCGCCAGCGCCCGCGGCCATGTCGCCACCTTTGCCGCCGCCGCCACCGCGTTCCGCATTGCCCTTGCCGTCGTTGCCTTTGACCGCGCCGGGGCGCGCGGGACCTTGTTTGGGAATCACGAGATCCGCGGGAACCGGATCGAGATCGAGCACGGAGCGAATCAGATTGCGCAGAGAGACTACCAGTTGATCCGTGTGCACGGGCCGGCCCGAGGCGAGTTCGGCCGCCGCGTGCGCCGCCAGGCGCACTTGCTCTTCGGTGCCGAGCAGGATGATGTCGGATAGCGCGGACTCGACCGCGTCGCGAATCCGCCGTGACCGGTCCGTGCTGATGAACTCCGCCGCAGGGAGAGTGGGCGCATCGGGGGCGCGCCGCTGCAGATCGCGCAAATGAGTGGGGTCGACCGCCAGATCACCCGTGAAGGATCCGCCCAGCGTCTTGTACGCCGCGATCAGCGTGCGCAGCCGCTCGTTGATCTGGCGATTCTCCCGTTCGCGGCGCTGCTGCACCGTCTGCAGGAGCAGGAGGCGGACGCCCACGCCTAGCAAGGTGATGATCGCGAGCCCGAGCAGGGTGGACAACACACCTTGCCAGGAGCTGAAGTCGAAGTACCGCATGTACGAAGGCTAACGTTGCCGAGGCTGCGTCGGTGTAGGCCGATTCCGCCACCACCCGAATGTACAATCCAACCCACACGCAGGAGCAACGATGAAACAGAGAATCGATTTTCCAAAGGCATCGCCCCAAGGTTTCCGCGCCATGCTGGGCCTTCAGGGCTACGTCAACGACTCCGGCCTCGAGCACAGCCTGCTCGAGCTCGTGAAGATGCGCGCCTCACAGATCAATGGCTGTGCCTATTGCCTCGACATGCACAGCAAGGATGCGCGCGCCGCGGGCGAGACGGAGCAGCGGCTCTATTTGTTGGATGGCTGGCGCGAGGCGCCGTTCTACACGGATCGCGAGCGCGCCGCGCTCGAATGGACCGAGGCGCTCACGCTGCTCACCGAGGGGCACGTGCCCGATGCGGTGTATGAGGCGGCGCGTGCGCAGTTCACCGAAGATGAACTGATCAAGCTGTCGCTCGCCGTGGCGGCGATCAACGGCTGGAATCGTCTGATGATCGCGTTCCGCACCGAGGCCGGCACCTACCAGCCGCGCCCCCGGAAGTAGTCAGCGCGGGCGGCGCACGGCGCGCACCTTGCCCGAAGGTCCGCCGCCGCAGAAGAAGCGATCGCCGCCGGCTTCGAGGCCGGAGACCATGGTGCCCGCCGGCATGGTCACGCTTTCGAGCACGGCGCCGGAGGCCGGATCGACATGCCGCAGCTCGCTTTCTTCGCCTTCCCAGGTGCCATGCCAGAGCTGCCCATCCACCCAGGTCACGCCCGTGACGAAGCGGTTGGATTCGAGCGTGCGGAGGATCCGGCCGGTGGCCGCATCGATCTGGTGGATCTTGCGCGCGCGATATTCGCCCACCCAGAGGAAGCCTTCGGCCCATGCGAGTCCGGAGTCTCCGCCATTGCCGGGCGCGGGGATCGTGCCCAACACCTTGCCGGTCTCCGGGTCTAACTTCTGAATGCGCCCTTCGGCGATCTGGTACAGATGGCGTCCGTCGAAGGCCGTGCCCGCGTGCGCGGACACCGGCAGCGCGCGGCCGGTCTTCCCAGTCTCCGGGTCCAGAGCGTGCAGCTTCTCGCCCGCGGCGATCCACACGTTCTGCCCGTCGTACGAGACGCCATGAACTTTCTCGATGCCCGGGAAGGGGCCGTACTCCTGGATCACTTCGGCTTTGGAGGTCTTCATGACGGGCATGTTAGTCGGACGGCAGCGGGGCAGGGAGTAACAACGCAGTCGCGATTCCGGGCAGCGGCGGCGTCATCCACCGGCGCGCGCGGCCCTTACCGAAGGCTTGTACCTTGCCGCGCGCGGCGAGTTCATCGAGCGCGCGCTGCACGCTGCGTTGACTCACGCCAAGCGCGAGGCTCAACGCGGAGCTGGACCAGGACTCGCCGTCCGCCAGCAGCGCGAGTACGGTGGCGTGTGCTTCGTCGATCGGTGGCTCGAGCACGGCGACCTCGCGGACGGTGCGTGGACTCAGCCGGAAGCCACCGGCGGTAGCCTCGATGCTGGCGATCTCGCGCAATGCGCGGCGCAGGCGGCCCAGCTCCACGCGAAGCCGCGCGCGATACGACTCGTCTGCGCGGCGCGCGCGGAAAGCGCGGGTCACCAGCTCATCGCGTGAAACATCGAGTGGCCAGGCGTGGGCGAGCAAACGCGCCAGCGTGAACAGGACGGGACTGCGGGTCAGCGGAACTGCTTTGTGCTGTATGAGAACCGCATATCGACAGGCATCGACGACCAGCGTCCTCGATCGGTACAAGCGCTCGACTTCCGGAAGCGTCCGGAGCCGCGTACGGCTGCGCAAAGTGACCCGAGCCGCGGGTTCGGTCAGCGTCCGGGCGGCGCGTTCCACTTCGGCGATCAGTGCAGGAATACCGGAATCCCTCGCGGCGCTCAGTGCGCGGGTCAGGGCGTCTCGCGCGCGGCGCGTCTGCAGACGGCGGATGGCGATCGCGGCGTGAACGAGGGAGTGCGTTGCGCGCTGCGCCGGTGATAGCGAGGGTGCCCGGAGCTTTCCGAGCCGCGCCTCCGCCCCGTCCATGTCGCCGATCAGCGCCCTGCGGCGAATCGCGATGAGCTGCGCATGTGCGACGTTGAAACGGTCTCCGCGCGCTTCGAGCACATCGCGAGCTTGGTCAAGCTCGTTCTCCGGCCAGGCAAGGTCGCGTGACGCCAACGCGAGTTCCGCCTCCGCCACCACACATCGCGCACGAGCGAGAACGTCGCGCGTGCCGAACGAACGCGCAGCCGCGCGAACCAATGTCCGTGCTCTGCCGAGATCACCCAGCTGCGCCATCGCGATGCCGCGCAGCGCGAGCGCGGGCGCATCGTCACGCAACGCCACCAGGTTCAACGCGCCCAGAGGGTCGCCGGCAGACAATGCGCGTGCCGCCGCGACGATCAGCGAATCCAATCGATAGACGGCAAGGGCCGCTCCCGCGAAATGCCGGCGGCTAATCTACCTGAGCGCGGGAATTCAGGCCGGCTTCAGCGCGAGGCGCCGCGTGATGGGCGTCAGGGAGCGTTGCGCGATCGCGGAGGTGATCACGGCCACGAGGGCCTCGCGCGCGGCGCCGGGGGTGTTCACGCCCACGCGGCGCGTCTTGCGTCCCGATCCCGGGTTCTTGTGGAGGCGCGCCATCTAATTACGGGAGAACGTGCCGACCACGTCCGCTTCGTCGATGGCGTGATCGATGGCGGCTTGCAGCACCTGCTTGGCCGTCGCGCCGCTCGGGACGCGCAGCTTTTTCACGTCGAGCGCGAACAGGCGGAAGTGATACCGGTGTACGCCATGACCGGGCGGCGGCTGCGGGCCGTCGTACCGCGGGTTGCCAAAATCGTTCTGCGCCATCGGAACTGCCGCTCCCTCTTTGCCCGCGCCCTCGTCGAGTACCTGCGCATCCGGCGGGATATCGTACGCCGCCCAGTGGCGAAACGTTCCGCGCGGTGCATCCGGATCTTCCACGATGAGTGCAAAGCTGCGCGTGTCCTGGGGCGCACCATGCCACTCGATGCGCGGCGAGAGATTCCCGCCGTCGCGCGTGAACTGGTCCGGGATCCGCTGGTTGGGCGCGAAGGCCGGTGTCTCGATTCGAAGAGGCATGGCGCGAGATTGCCGCGCCCGCCAGGGCTTGTGATTCAGCAGGCACCGCGCCGACGCGGGAAGGGTTCCTACCTGGCTTGTCATGTAGTGTGGCCGCGTGGACATCACCATCGGTAGAGCCATTCCAGACGACGCGGGCGCCATCGCCGTCCTGCGGACCCGCGTCGCCGACGGCATGACGAGCGAATTCGGCGCCGGACATTGGTCCGCGTCCACGAGCAAGTTGCTGGTGCTGCGGCAGATGCGCGCTTCGACGATGCTCGTGGCCCGATGCGGCCACGGGATCGTCGGCACCGTTCGCCTTGCGACCGTGTCGCCGGCGTTCGACGCTAACGCGTTCGGGTTCACGCCGGCGAGCTACGCGCTCTATGTGCTCGGACTAGCAGTGGCGTCGGAGTGGCGGAGACAGGCCGTAGGTCGCATGCTCATGGAAGCCGCCAGGACAACGGCGCGCGAGCGCGGGGCGGAAGCCTTGTGGCTGGATGTGTACGACCATGCCGCGGGCGCCGGACCCTTCTATGAGCGATGTGGATTCCGCCGCGTCGGATCCGCGCCGGGCGGGGAGATCCCGCTCACGTTCTACGAGTTCTCCCTGCTGGATAGTTAGCGCCGGAATGCGCGCGGTCACGGGGATTCAAGCCGCGGCGCCGAGCTGCTGAAGGATGCGCGCGTCCGACGTCGGCTGGAGCCGGATGTAACCCAGCTCGATGGCCGAAGTCTCGTCGATCGACCGCAACGACTGGCCGACGGACTGCGCCAGCCAGGATACGCGTAGTTTGATCGCGGCCGTGATGCGCGACAGCGCGTCCATGCCGGTGACCGCGGCCTCGTCCAGCAGACGAAGCGCGTATTCGCGCAGGAAGCCGAGTTCATTCCGGCTGGCCAGTTGATCCGCCGCGAGTTGCAGCGAGTGTTGTTCCACCAGCCGATCCACACGCGAGAGGTACGCTTCACCCAATAGCAGGTGGAACCAGCTCCGTTGGTACGAATTCATGCAGCCGAGCGCGCGCGAGTCGGGGATTTCGATGAAACGCTCGCGCGCGATGTGATGCCCTTCGAACCCGATGGAGCAGGTGTCCGAGAGCCCCATGCTGCCGGAGAACCGCGACTCGCCGATCCGCACCGTGTCCGCTCGCAGATCCGCCGCGCAGAACACGTGACCGCGCTCGAGCGGCGCGCTGAACAACACGATGTCCGCGACATGCGCCAGCGACACATAGTCGAAGGCGCCGTCGATACGGATGCTGCCCTCGTGGTGCGTCACGGTGACGGGCGCATGCGCGCCAGCGGAGCGTTCGCTGCCGGCGTTCGCGAGAACCAGCGAGCGCGCATCGATGTCGTCCAACAACCTGGAGCGGCGGCGGCCGGCCGCTGTCCACCAGGGCAGCGGCACGCAACGCAGTGCCGCCAGTGGATAGAGGTGCATGACGAGACCCAGGCCGAGGGGCAGGTTTTCCGCCGAGACCGCGCGTGCCACGCGAGCCGCGGATTCGAAGGTGGTCGAGGGCGCGCAGCCGTGTTCGTGCAGCGGCAGTTCCTGCCGCAACTCCTCGAACCAGCCGCGGAACGCCGCAGGCCACTCACGGCCCATGGGCAGCGAGCGGGCCCGCGCGATGAGCGGAACCCAGTGGCTAGGGGTTGATGGTGACAACGACCTTACCTCGCGCACGTTGGCTGCCGATGTATTCCAGCGCCGCGGCCGTCTGTTCCAGCGGATAGCGGCGGTCGATCGTGGATCGGAGCTTTCCCTCGCGCGCCAGGCCGGCTAACCACTCCAGGTCTGGTGCGGTCACGCGCGCCACGAAGAAGGGCAGCTCGGGCTCGATGAAGGGCTCGGCCACGAACTTCCCGGCAATGCGTGAAATCGGTCCCAACCACGGATTGGTCTTGGGCCCACCGATGGTGACGATGCGACCGCTGGGCCGCGTCACCTTCTCCAGATCGAAATAGCTGTGGTTGCCGACGTTGTCGATGATGACGTCGTACACCACCTCAGCGTCGGTGAAATTCGTGCGCGTGTAGTCGATGACGTGATCCGCGCCCAGCGACCGCACCAGCTCCACGTTGCGCGTGCTGCATACGCCCGTGACCTCGGCGCCCAGGGCTTTGGCGATCTGCACGGCGTACGTACCCACGCCGCCCGAAGCGCCATTGATCAGCACCTTGTGGCCGGCCTTCACGTGACCGTGGTCGCGCAGCCCCTGCAGCGCCGTGATGGCGGCAATCGGAATCGCGGCTGCCTCTTCGAAGCTGAGGTTCTCGGGTTTGATGACGATCGCGCCGTCTTCGTCCACCAGCGTGTACTGCGCGAAGGCGCCGCCGGCGCCACCGAAGACTTCGTCGCCCACCCGGAATCGCGTGACGTCAGGGCCGATTGCCTCGACGACGCCCGCCACGTCATATCCCGCGCGCGGGCGTTCCGGTGCGCCGATGCCAGTCTCGAGCCGCATCAACAGCGGCTGGCCGCTGATGCGATGCCACTCGGCGGGATTCACGCTGCTCGCGTGTACCTTGATCAGGACCTGCTTGTCGCCGGGGACCGGCTTGGCGATGCGCTCGATGCGCATGCCTTCGGGCACGCCGTAGCAGCGGTTCGTGACGGCCAGCATCGTGTCGGCACCGGCCTCGGCCGGGGAGGCCGCCGGGCAGGGCGAGTCGTATCCCGTCACCGCCATCAGCGCTCCCGTCGCCGTGACCAGCACACCCGCGATTCCAATCAGGATCTTGTATCTGCGCCTCACATGACCTCCCGTTGTTTGGCGGAGTCACTATGAACGTGCGGGAGGCGCGAAAAGTTGCCATGCGATGGACGACGGTGGGTGCGGATGGACGGCGGCCGGCGCCGACGAAGCGCCTCCGGTGGGGTCCGTCGCAGACGCCGTCGGCGAGGTCCCGCGGCCGCTTGCCTTATAGTGCCGGCCCATGGACACCGCCGCAGTCTCCACACCCGCACGCACCGGCATTCGCCGTGTGTTCGCCTGGCCGCGGCTGCGTTTCACACTGGCCATGTCGGCCGGCCTCGGCATCATCTCCGGACTGCACAACAAAACCCCCGTTCCCGTAGACGTGGCGCGCGCCTGCTTCATGGGCTGCGCGGTCTTGTTCGCGTTCGGCGTGCTGGAGACGCGGCCGAAGCGACTGCCCAAGTGGCTTCCGCGAACCGCGTTGCGGCTCGTGGGCGTCGTCCTGGCCGTGCCGTTGTCCGCCATGTTCATGCCCGCCTGGAATCCCGGCGCCAAAAGCGAGCTGAACGGGCTCGTCGCCGCGGGGTTCCTGTTTGCGCCCTGGGTCGCGATTGCCGCCATCCTGCGCCGGCGCGACGCCGAGGCGCGCGAGCAGGCCTTCGCGTTCGAACTCGAGCGCAGCGAATACGAACGGCGCGAAGCCGACGCGCGGCTGCATCAGCTCCAGGCGCAGGTGGAGCCGCATTTCCTGTTCAACACCCTCGCCAACGTGCAGGCGCTCGTCGATTCCGGATCGCCGCAGGCATCGAAGGTGCTGGATAGTTTGATCACCTATCTGCGCGCCGCGGTGCCGAGGCTGCAGGCCTCGTCCACCACGTTGCGAGAGGAAGTCGAGCTGGTGCGCGCCTATCTTCAGATCATGCAGATGCGGATGCCCGATCGATTGCAGTACGCCGTCGATCTCGATCCCTCGGCGGCCGACGTGCAGTGTCCGCCCATGACGCTGCTCACACTGGTGGAGAACGCGGTGAGGCATGGCATCGATCCGAGTGAGAAGGGTGGACGCATCGATGTGACCATCGAGATGCGCGAGGG
>JBKPPO010000067.1:0-14390 GCA_046733635.1 Pseudomonadota bacterium
TCGTGGCGCCGTACAGCGCGACGTTGCCGATGATCATGTTCTTCGAGGAATCGAACGTGGCCTTGGGGCTCGGGAAGATCGCGATCTTGCCGCCCGAGAGACCCTTGCCGAAGTAGTCGTTCGCGTCGCCTTCGAGCTTGAACGACATGCCGTTCGGCATGAACGCGCCGAAGCTCTGGCCGGCCGAACCCTTGAACTTGATCTGGATGGTGTCGTCCGGCAGTCCCTTCACGCCGTACTTGCGCGTGACCTCGGAGCCCGTGATGGTGCCCACCACGCGGTTCACGTTGCGCACGTCCACTTCCGCGACCACCTTCTCGCCACGCTCGATCGCGGGCTTGCAGATATCGAGTAGTTTGGTGACGTCGAGCGAACGCTCCAGGCCGTGATCCTGCGCGATCGTCGCGAAGCGGCCGACCTCCGGACCTGAGTCCGGCGCGTACAGGATGTTGCTGAAGTCGAAGCCCTTGGCCTTCCAGTGATCGATGGCGGCCTTGGGTTCGAGCATGTCCACCCGACCCACCATGTCCTCGATCTTGCGGAAGCCCAACTGCGCCATGATCTCGCGCAGGTGCTGCGCGATGAAACGCATGTAGTTCACCGCGTGCTCGGGCTTGCCCGAGAAGCGTTCGCGCAGGCGCGGATCCTGCGTGGCCACACCCGCCGGGCAGGTGTTGAGATGGCATACGCGCATCATGATGCAGCCCACGGCCACCAGCGGCGCCGTGGCGAAGCCGAACTCTTCGGCGCCCAACAACGCGGCGATCGCCACGTCGCGGCCCGTCTTCAGCTGGCCGTCGGTCTCGACGACGATGCGGCTTCTCAGGTTGTTGATCACCAGCGTCTGGTGCGTTTCGGCCAGGCCGAGCTCCCAGGGCAGACCGGCGTGTGTGGTCGAGGTCAGCGGCGACGCGCCGGTACCACCGTCATGGCCCGAGATCAGCACCACGTCCGAGTGCGCCTTGGCGACGCCCGCGGCGATCGTGCCCACGCCGACCTCGGCGACCAGCTTCACGCTGATGCGCGCCTGGCGGTTCGCGTTCTTGAGATCGTGGATGAGCTCCGCGAGATCTTCGATCGAATAGATGTCGTGATGCGGCGGCGGGCTGATGAGACCCACGCCCGCGGTCGTGTGCCGCGTCTTCGCGATCCACGGATACACCTTGGTGCCGGGCAGCTGACCGCCCTCACCGGGCTTGGCGCCCTGCGCCATCTTGATCTGGATCTCGCGCGCGTTGACGAGGTAGTTCGACGTGACGCCGAAGCGCCCCGACGCCACCTGCTTGATGGCCGAGTTCTTCGAGTCGCCGTTCTCCATCGGGATGTAGCGATCCGGATCCTCGCCACCTTCACCGGTGTTCGACTTGCCGCCGATGCGGTTCATCGCAATCGCCAGCGTCTCGTGCGCCTCCTTGGAAATGCTGCCGTAGCTCATGGCGCCCGTCTTGAAGCGCTTCATGATGCTTTCGACCGATTCCACCTCGTCGATGTTGATCGGATCGCCCTGCTTGAAATCCAGCAGGCCGCGCAGCGTGGAGAGGTTCTTGGCGCGATCGTCGATGAGCTCCGCGAAGCTCTTGTAGGTGGCGTACGAGCCCGTGCGCACCGACTTCTGCAGGCGGTGGATGCTTTCGGGGTTGAACAGATGGAACTCGCCATCCGAACGCCACTGGTACTGGCCGCCCGAGGGCAACACGGTCTCGCCCGTCTTGCGATCGGCGAACGCGGCTTCGTGACGCATGAGCACTTCGCGAGCGACGACGTCCAGACCCACGCCGCCGACACGCGACGCGGTGCCGGCGAAGTATTCGTCGATGACGTCCTGGCGCAGGCCCACGGCCTCGAACACCTGGGCGCCGTGGTAAGACTGCACCGCGGAGATGCCCATTTTCGACATCACCTTCACGACGCCCTTCACGGCGGCCTTCGCGAAGTTCTTGCACGCGAGTTTGTACTCGACGTTCGGCAGCATCTCCTCGCGGATCATGCCGTCGATGGTCTCGAACGCGAGATACGGGTTGATCACCGAGCAGCCGTAGCCGATCAGCAGTGCGAAGTGATGCACTTCGCGCGCGTCGCCGGTCTCGAGCGCCAGCGAGCACTTCATGCGCAGCCCCTGGCGGATCAGGTAGTGATGCAGGCCGGAGACGGCGAGCAGCGACGGAATCGGCGCGAAAGTCTTGTTCACGCCGCGATCCGACAGGATGAGGATGTTGACCTCGTCCTCCTCGATCATGCGCTTGGCTTCGGCGCGGATCTGCTCCATCGCTTCGATGAGACCGTCCTCGCCGCGGTCGGCGCGGAACAGGATGCGCAGCGTGCCCACCTTGAGGCCGGGCAGCGAGATGCGCCGGATCTTCGCGAACTCCTCGTTCGTGAGCACCGGGCCGGGCAGTTCGACGCGACGGCAATCGCCGGGACGCGGATCGAGCAAGTTGCCTTCCGAGCCGAGCCACACGTCCGACGACGTGATGATCTCTTCGCGGATGCAATCGATGGGCGGGTTCGTGACCTGTGCGAACAACTGCTTGAAGTAGTCGTACAGCAGGCGCGACTTCTGCGACAGCGCCGCGAGAGGCGTGTCGTTGCCCATCGAGCCCACGGCTTCCACGCCGTCACGCGCCATCGGCGCCATGAGGATGCGCTGGTCTTCGAAGGTGTAGCCGAAGCTCAGCTGGCGCTTGGCCAGGGCTTCGGGTTCCGGCGCCGGTAGTTCGGGCGCGGCCGGCAGATCCTTGAGGTGAACCAGGTACTGCTTGAGCCATTCCGCGTACGGACGCTCGTTGATGATCTGCGCCTTGATCTCTTCGTCTTCGACGATGCGGCCGAGTTCCGTGTCCACGAGGAACATGCGGCCCGGCTGCAGGCGGCCCTTGCGCACGATGTTCTCGGGCGGGAACTCGAGCACGCCGGCTTCCGAGGCCATGACGCACACGTCGTCCTTCGTGACGTAGTAGCGGCCCGGGCGCAGACCGTTGCGGTCGAGCACCGCGCCGATGCGCTTGCCGTCGGTGAAGGAGATGTCCGCGGGACCGTCCCACGGCTCCATCAAACTGCTGTGGTACTGGTAGAACGCCTTGCGCGCCGGATCCATCGTGGCGTGTTTGGCCCACGGCTCCGGGATCATCATCATGACGGCGTGCGGCATCGAGCGGCCCGAGAGGACCATGAGCTCGAGCACGTTGTCGAACATCGAGGAATCCGAGCCGTTCGGATTCACGATGGGCGGGATCTTCTTGATGTCGTCGCCGAACAGCGGCGACTCGAACAGCGCCTCGCGCGCGCGCATCCAGTTGATGTTGCCGCGGAGCGTGTTGATCTCGCCGTTGTGGGCGATGCAGCGGTACGGGTGCGCGCGATCCCAGCTCGGGAAGGTGTTCGTGGAGAAGCGCGAGTGCACGAGGGCAATCGCGGACTCCATGAGCGGGTTCTGCAGATCGAGGAAATACTGATCGAGCTGGTTCGTCGTCAGCATGCCCTTGTAGACCAGGGTTTTGTGCGACAGCGACACCACGTACCAGTACTCGGCGCCGCCGATCGTCGACACGCGGATCTCGTTGTACGCGCGCTTGCGGATCACGTAGAGCTTGCGCTCGAACTCGGCTTCGTCGGCCGTCTCGGCGCCGCGGCCGATGAACACCTGGCGCACGAACGGCTCGGCGGCCTTGGCCGTCTCGCCCAGCATGGAGTTGTCGACGGGCACGGTGCGCGCGCCCAGGTATACCTGGCCTTCGGCCTGTACCACGCGCGCGAACACTTCTTCGATCTTGCGGCGCTGTGTGGCGTTGCGCGGCATGAAGATGTTGCCGGCCGCGTAGAAGCCGGGCTCCGGCAGATTGATGCGCGCGTCCTTCTTGGCCACCTTCTTCAGGAAGGCGTGCGGCATCTGCATGAGCATGCCGGCACCGTCGCCGGTGTTGATCTCCGAACCACTCGCACCGCGGTGGTCCAGGTTCTTCAGGATCTGGATGCCTTGTTTGACGATGGCGTTCGATTTACGGCCCTTGATGTCCACGACGAAGCCGACGCCACAGGCGTCATGTTCGAACTGGGGGTCATACAGGCCCTGCTTCTTCGGCGGGCCCAATCGAATCGCGGTCATTTTTGCTTCCTCCAAACCAAAACGCGCAGGGCGCAACTTCCCCGCGCTATGGGCTCGGCGCCCATAACTTTCGCTCTTTCAAATGGTTACATCTGGAGGCGCTGCCAAGGAGGCGCGCTAAGCAATCAGATATATATGAGTCGGATCATACAGACCGAGACTCGTCGGTCAACGGCTGATTACGGCCTGATGACGGCTCACCAGCCATCCGTGCCCGAAAACCGCCGCGATCACGATGATCACACCCACATAGAAGAGTCCGTCGAGCTCCCGGGCCTCGCCCAGGAACAGCACCGCGAGCGCGATGGCGTAGACGGGCTCCAGGTTCACGGCGAGTTGGGAGGTGAACGCGGAGAGATACCGGAGCGCCGCCAGCGCCACCGCGAACGGGATCAGGGTGCAAAAGATGGCGAGCACCAGGAGCCAGGCCGCGTCGTGGACCGAGGGAATCACGAAGAACTCGCCCGCCGGGGCCGTGAATGGCGCGATGAGCGTGACCAGCAGGAATCCCGCACCCAATTCGAGCCCGGTCACGGCCATGGCGTCATGCTGGCTCACGTAGCGCTTGTTGAGCGCATTGAACGAGGCGGCCAGCACCGCTGAGGCCACACCGACCCAGAAGCCGAGATGCATGTCGCCAGGAATTCCACCCACCACCAGCGCGACACCGGGGATCACCGCGATGCCCAGCGCAAGATTATGTCGCTCGAATTTCGACCCGGTGAGCCAGGGCTCGATGAGCGCCGTCACCGCCGGGGCCAGCGCCATCGTGGTGGCGGCGACCGAGGCATTGGCCAGCTTCACCGAACCGTAGAACGCCAGCCAATGAACCGCCACGACGCAGCCGATGCCGGCATACGTGAGCATGAGCCGCGCCGGCATTCCGGCCAGCGCGCGCCACACGCGCGGCAGCAGCGCGAGCGCCAGCGTCACCAGCAACATGCGCCACCACACGAGCTGCGTCGCGCCGAGCGTGATGATCTTGCCGAGCACGGCGGTCACGCCCCACGCCACCACGCAGAGGTGCAGCTCGATCAGCGCACGGCGATGCGGGTTCACGAATGGCGACCTAGATAGACAACGAAAAGCCGGGATAGTCTAGCGCCATGAAAACCGTCTGCCTCGCGTTGATTGCGCTGCTGGCCACCGTCTGCGCCTCCGCCGCCGAGCCTCGTCTCGGCAAGTTCGTGAAGTACGACACGGGCGATTTCGTCATCGTCACCTCGCGCGGCGGCAAGCAGGCGCGCGAGATCATGCAGAAGCTCGCGAAATTCCGTGTCTCGCTGGAGAAGGTGCTCGGACGTACGTCGGCGCGCAGCGGTTTGCGCACTTACATCTTCCTGGTCAGCGATTCGGAGTGGACGCGTTATCTGCAGCCGCGCCAGAACGTGGCGGGCTGGTTCCAGCGCACCCGCTTCGACAACTACATGACTCTGAACGGCGATGCCGGCGAAATGGCGCTGTACATCATGTTCCACGAGTACACGCACTACTACCTCTCGTCGCAGTTCGCGGGCGACTATCCGCCGTGGTTCAACGAAGGCCTGGCCGAACTCATGGCATACGCCAAGTTCAAGGACAACGACCTCATCCTGCAGATCCCCGCGTTCCGCCAGCGCGAAGCCCGCGACAGCGATTGGATCCCGTTCGAGCGCATGATCAAGGTGGATCAGCGCTCACCCGAATACCAGAGCCACAAACTCGCGGACGCGTTCTACGCGCAGGCGTGGCTCACGGTTCACTACGGCATGGTCCAGGAGCGCTCCTTCGCGCGGCAGTTCTTCAACTATCTGGATCAGCTGAACCGGCTCGTGCCGCAGGAAGAAGCCGCGAGGGCGGCGTTCGGCGATCTCGCGGCAGTGGATGCGCAGCTGCGCGCCTATTCCAAGAGTTCGAAGATGTTCTCGGGCGGGTTGAACCTGGGCGAGCTGCCCGAAGTGACGCTGCCGCCGCCTCACCCGCTCTCGGACGTGGAGGCCGCGGGCCTCTTGACCGACGTGATGCTGGCGACGCGCATGGCGCCTGATCGCACGCGTCCACTGGTCGAGTCCGTGCAACGCCGCGCACCGGAGGCCGCGAGCAGCTACATCCGCACGGCGCGCCTGGCGCTGCTCGACGAGGATCCGAAGGCATTTGACGCCGCAGTCGTGAAGGCCGCCGGGTTGCTCGCGGAGGGCGATGTGGTGGGTCGCCGCGAACTCGGACTCGCGCTGCTGGAGAGCGCCAACCAGTTCAATCCACTCACGGGCCGCTCGGACGAAGACACCGATCGTGATCTCAAGCGCGCACTGCGCAGTTTCGTCGCGGCGGTGGAGAAGGATCCGACCGATCCCGAAGTACTCTGGGGCCTGGGAACCACGCTCACGCGCCTGAATCGCGACCTCGACGTGGCGGACAGCGCGCTTCGCGGCGCGTATCAACGCATGCCCTCGAGCGCGGCCGTCGCGATGTCACTGGCGAATCTCAAGGGCGTGCAGAACAAGCCCGAGGAGATGATTCCGTATTTGAACGACACCATCCGCTACGCGGACGATCTATCGCTCCGGCGCTGGGCCACGGACACGCTCGAGCAGATGGAAAAGCACCTGGCCGAAGTGAAGCGCGTGAACGAAGAGAATCGCCAGCAGCGCGAAGCGTACGAGAAGCAGCTGGCCGAGTACGAGAAGAAGTACGGCAAGCCGAAGAAGAAGGCGCCGGCCAAAGGCGATCAGAAATAGAAGACGTGGCGGTTCTGGTCGTGCTTCTCGCGGCCCTGGTAGACCACCGCAGCTTCTTCCGGGCTCCATTCGAAGGGTTGGTCATTGAAGGGGTTGCGGACCTCAGCGGAGTTCAGCGCCGCAGGCACGGTGTCCCCGGTCAGACCCCGGGCTCGTAGTTCGGCCGTCAGCAGCGCGGCGCGCCGCATGCCCTCGAGCGTGGCCACGCGCATCGGGTAGTTGGCGAATAGTTCGGGGCCCGAGGCGGCATTCAATGTGCGGCCGAGGAAGTTGTAGACGCTCCACGGATTCCCGCTGGGGCTGCTCTTCAGTTGCTGGGTCACTGCTTCCATGCGGGCGATCGGCACATTGAAACCATCGGCCACCGCCGCGTAGTTCTCCGCGAGTTCGTTGAAGGTGTCCTGCGGCTGGTAGTAAGGCCTGGAAAGTGCGATCGTCACGCGGCTCATCCAAGTTCGGGAACCGGACTCGACCTGGGACAACGCGCCTTCGGCGAACTGCAGCTCTCCTGCGAGTACGCGCAGCATCGAGAGTTCGTCGCCGGAGAACTCACGGCGCCAGCCTCCGGGAATGGCGTTCAATTGCTCGGCCGCCGGCAGCGACCTCAACACGAGGTTCCCGTAGGCGAAGTGGTTTCGCAGCGCCGAGGCGGCGATCATCTTGGTGATCAGCAGGTCCGATGACCTCTGGATCTCGCGCCAGAATTCCAGGTCGTCGTGGAGCTGTTCGCGCACGCCGGCAGCGCCAAGCGTGTTCGCGCGCCGGGCGAGATCCACGTGGAAGAAGCGCTGCGCATTGAGGATCTGCGCGTACGCCGGGAGCGGCAAGCGCAGGTCTCTCGGAACCTGCTCCCGCAGATGCGGGCGCTTCAGCAGCTCCCGATACCGCGACAGCAGCAGCGAACCTGTCTCGTTCAGGTCGTGCGAAGCGGCAACCGCGAACGCATCGCGGCAGTTGCCCTGGGGACCGCGGGCGGGGCAGGCATATCGCAGCTGCCGCATCGGCTCGCTGAAGCCCGACTCGAATTCATGGGACGGATACTCCGGCTGCGGATCGAAACGCGAGGGATCCTGGTTCACGCCAGCTATCCAGTCCGCGACTTCCTTGCCCGCTTCGAACGGGTCTACGCCGGGGGCACTGTGGAAGCCGACGATATAGAAGTAAGCATTGTCGGCATCGAGGACCGCCGCGCGGGTTTCGAACACGGTCCGCATGCGCTCGGCCGTGGCAGTGGGAGGCTGGTCGCGCCAGTTCACGGCGGCGCCAACGGTGTAGAGGAGGATCGCCAGCGCCAACGGCGCCAGGACTATCCAGGCGGAAATGCGGAGCAGCTTCTTCATGGCGCCAGCCTAGCCGAGACACTGGCGCGTCCCAAGCGCCTGACTACTTCTTCTTCCCCGTGAGCTGATCGAGCACCGAGCCACCCGGCTTCTTCGTGGGCGGCAGCGGCCGCTTCAGCGAGCTCGCGGCCTTGGGCGTGCCGCGCGTGTTGTACGGATCTCCGCCGGAAAGCGCTCCCGGTGGCGCCTTGCCGTGCGGGTTGTAAGGGTTGTACGTCTCGGCGTCGTCGCGATGCTGGTTGTACGGATCGCCGCCGCCGCCTGCATCACGCGTCGGCGCCTGCATCGCCTTGATGGCCCGTTGCGTCTCTTCGATGCTGAGCTCGGTGGTTTCGAGCTTGCGCATGACGTTCGTCGCGCTCAGCGTGGCGAACTCGCCGGTGGCCACGGCCCAATCCCAGACTGCCCTGCCGCGATCGTCGTGGCGGACACGGCCGGCCGGCCCCGAGGGACCTGGCTCGGTGTGCTGCCTGACCGCGGCGGGCGACAGCGCGCGAAGCTGCTCGTCGAGCTCGCGGTTTTCCGCATCGGCACGGCGGTCCTTCAGTGACTTGAGACGCATGGTGGTCGTCTCGATGCTGAATTCCAGAGGCTCCGTAGCCGGTGTTTTCCTGTGATCGGACATATCTCTGAGACTGTAGTCGGCCCGAAAGGCTCGCCAATTGAATCGCAAACGGTGAACGGCATCACAGCGTCGTCCGGCCGCGACGCGTTTGACCTTATTACAAAGCCGCCAGCGGCTCGCCTGTGTCCATTACCTACTCGCGCACTCGGTCAGCGCGCGCGACTTTCCAGTCACCGCCTTCCTCGCGGAACTCCACGTCGAACTTTGCGCGGTCGCCGGCGGGTAGCGAGGTGACGCCGATCCTCGCGCGCGCGAGCCCGGCCACCGGGAACTCGAGGTCGCTGATGCTCACGAGCAGTTCGACCTTCGCATTCATCAGGAAATAGGCGCGCAGGAAATCCTGGATCTGGGTTTTGTCGAATCCGCTGTTGTCGGCGTAGTCCGTGGCCACGAACGCGAGCACGTCGCTCGTGTCGCGCGCTTCCGCAGCGGTTTCCATGCTCGTGATCGCGTCGCGCACTCGCGCTTCGTCGCTCGAGCGCGACCCGCATGCGGCGAGAGAAGCGGACAGAATGAGAAGCGTGAAAAGTTTCATCGTCGTTCCTATTGCAGTCGAAGTCCGTTGGCCCTATCGTTCGCGCGCGTTGCGGGGTTGGGAACCGGTCGTGACGTCCAGAAATGGTGCTCCGGACCCAGTTGGAGGTGGACAACTGAAATGAAGAAATCCGTGCGGTCGAGCGATACCGAACCTGGACCCCGTCTTCATACCGTCAATCTGTATCTCGAGAAGAATTTTCCTGATTTCTTCGCCGAAGCCCGTTTCCACGTCGGGAACGATGATTACTTCTTATATGCCCGCTTCGGCAAGTACCTCGCCAGCTCGATCGAGCACCGGCGTTTCAAGAGCGACAAGATCTCCCGCGGCTTCACCGTGCTGAACAAGCTTGCCCGCAAGGCCGAGCATGATCCCAAGGTGCGCCACATCCTCGTGAGCGGCCCGCTCGAGGAGATCGTCGACACACCTCCGGCCCGCGAGATGGCGCGCAAGCGTCTGTCGCCGGCGGCGCAAAGTTACCTCGAGGGGCTCTGCGAGTAGAAATGTAGAAATGGGGACATTCTCTGTTTGCTAGCAAACGGGGACAGGCCTCATTTCGGATTGACTGACTCCAGCGCCTCCCTTTCGGGAGGCGCCCTTCCCACCTGTTTTCCTGACGCGCCGGCGCGCCCGCCTCTGGCATCCTGCGCGCATGGAACGCCCTCACGACATCCTGGATTTCTGGTTCGGCACTGGCGCCTGGACGCGCGAGCGTCTCGATGAGCGCACCCGCTTCTGGTTCGGCGGTGATGGTCCCGAGGCGCAACGCGCCCGCGACGCCGACGTCCGCACGAAGCTCGAGCCGCTGCTCGAGCGCGCGGCGAAGGGCGAATTCGCGAGCTGGGCTTCCAGCCCCAAGCGCCGGCTGGCGCTAATCCTGCTGTTCGACCAGGTGCCGCGAAATTCCTATCGCGGCACGCCGGCAGCGTTCGCTTTCGATCGCGAGGCGCTGGCGCTGGCCGCGGAGGGACTGCAGCTCGCGGCCGATGCTGCGCTGGATCCGGTCGAGCGGGTGTTCTTCTATCTGCCGCTGGAGCATGCGGAGTCGATGGAAGCCCAGGAGGCGGCGGTGGCCGCGTTCGATCGGCTCGTGGCGGAGTCGCCGCCCGAACTGCGCGACTGGGTGGCGTACACGGCCCAGTACGCGGTCAAGCATCGCGACGTCATCGCCCAGTTCGGGCGATTCCCGCATCGCAACGCCATGCTCGGACGAGAGAACACGCCCGAGGAGCGCGCCTGGCTCGAGGTGCATCCCAACTATTTCGGCTGACGTGCCGCGATCGAGCCCTGTCCCCGTTTGCTAGGAAACGGAGAATGTCCCCATTTCCACTTCAGAAGTCGGGGTCGGAGAGCTTCTTCTCGGTGACGGGGCCGTACTTGGCCACGGCCTCGCGGATCTTCGCGGCGTCGCCGATCAGCACGATCACGAGGTCCGTCGGACGCGGGAACGCATCGGCCGTCACCGCCGCCGTCTCGGGCAGATCCACCTTCGCCAGCGCGGGCGCGTAACCCTCGATGTACTCCTTGCCCAGCCCGAAGAACTCCAGGTCCGCGAGCGTGCCCGCCCAGTGCGCCGCGGTCTCGAGCTGCAGCGGGAACTGGCCGGTCACATACGCGCGCGACGACTCCAGCATCTCGGGCGTCAAACTACCGTGCTTGAGCTGGTCGAGGGTCTCCAGCGCCAGGTCGAGCGCCTGCACCGTGGTGTCGGTCTGCGTGAACGATCGGATGTAGAACTCGCCGGGAGCACTGCCGCGCACGAATCGGGAGATGGCGCCGTACGACAGCCCCGACTTGATGCGCAGCTCGGTATTGAGGATGGACGTGAACCGGCCGCCGTACAGCGTGTTCACGAGATCCAGCGCCGGCCGGCCGCTGTAACGCCGATCCACGCCGACGTTGCCCAGCCAGAAGTACGTCTGCGCCGCGCCCGGCGCGTCGATCAATACCACGCGACGCCCCGAGACTCGCGGCGCGCCAGCGAGCGTGGGCGCGGTGGCGGAGGCCTTCGCCCATCCGCCAAAGGCCTTCGTCAGCGCCTGTCTCATCCACTTGGCGTCGAGATCGCCCGCGAACACCAGCGCGGCATTGTTCGCGCCGAAGTGGGCAGCGTGATACGCCACCACGTCCTCGCGCGTGATCGTCGCCAGCGAACGCTCGCTGCCGCTCTGCGGCCGGCCATAGGCGTGTTTGCCGAACAGCGCCGCGCGGCCATACACGTTGATGATCTGCGAAGGATCGGAATCCTTGGCCGATTTGATGAGCTCGATCTCGCGATCGCGAAACGCAGCGACCTCGGCGGCATCGAAACGCGGACGCATGAGCGCGTCGGCGACGAGCTCGATCATCAGCGCGCGGTCACGCGCGAGGAACTGCCCCGAGACGGAGAGGGACTCCGGACCCGCCGCCGCCGCGAACGTGCCACCGACTCCTTCGAGCGCATCGGCGAACTCGAACGCATTGCGATTGCCTGCGCCGCGATCGAGCAGTCCCGCCACCAGCGATCCCACACCGGGCTTGTTCTCGGGATCCGCGGCCGCTCCGCCCCGAACGAAGCCGCTGAAGGCGATCATCGGCACGTCCTTCTTCGGCACCAGGATGATCGTGAGCCCGTTCGGCAACACGAACCGCTGATGCGCGGGGACCTTCACCCCGGGCGCGGCGTTCTCCGCCATCGCGGCCAGCGCGAACAAGCTCGCGATCAGCGCCGCACTCCACGTGAGAACGCGCTTCATGGCTTCGCTCCCGCGTTGGCGGCCACCGGATTGCGGAGCACTCCCACCGTACGGCCCTGCTTCTTCAGCACCTGCCACGCGGCCTTCTTCACGTCTTCGGCCGTCACGCGTTCGTACACGGCCGGCGCGTCGAAGAGCTTCTGGTGATCGCCTTCGAACACCTCGAACTGCCCGAGCAGGTGCGCCTTGCCATTGATCGTCGCGAGCTGCTTCCAGAATGCAGCGGCGAATTGATTCTTGGCGCGCGCCAGTTCCGCGGCCGTCACGCCCTGGGTCGCGACTTCGTCCAGCGCCTCGTTGAGCGCCTTCTCCACCGCGGGGATGTCCGCCCCTTCCGGCAGCGTGAGCTGCAGCCAGAACAACGACGGGTCGAAACCCTCGTTGAACCAACCCTCTACTTCGATGGCGAGCTTCTTCTCTTCGACCAGCAAACGATGCAATCGGGACGAGTTGCCCTCGGTGAGGATACCCAACAGGAGATTCAGGGCCGGACCCGCGGGATCGTTGGCCGCGGGCGCCTTGTGGGCCTGCATCAGCAGCGGAGTCTGCGCCTCGCGTTCGATCTCCACACGCTTCTCGCCAAGCTGTTCGGGCTCGGTGGTGCGCACCTTCGGCGGCGGCTCCTGACGCGGAATCGGTTCGAGGTACTTCTTCGCGAGCGCGAAGCCTTCCTCCGCGCTCACGTCGCCCACGAGGATCAGCGTGCAGTTGTTAGGCGCGTAGAACGTCTTGAAGAACGCCTGCAGGTCTTCGACCTTCCAGCTCTGGATGTCCGCGGGCCAGCCGATCGTGGGGATGCCATATGGATGCGCGACGAACGCCGTCGCCTGCACCTGCTCCACGAGGAAACCTTCGTTGCTGTCCTCGACCGCATAACGGCGCTCCGAATACACCACGCCGCGTTCGCTTTCGATGACCTTGGGATCGAAGGACAGGTTTGCGAGCCGGTCGCCTTCGAGATCGAACACCAGGTCGAGCGCCGAGCGCGGGATCCAGTCCTGGTAAACGGTCACGTTTTCGGAAGTGAACGCATTGTTCGAGCCGCCCTGCGCTTCCATGAGTCGATCGAACTCGCCGGGAGCGCGCCTGCTCGTGCCGTTGAACATCATGTGTTCGAAGAAATGCGCGAGCCCGGTGATGCCGGGCACTTCGTTGCGGCTGCCCACGCGCACCCAGTTGTAGAGCGCCACGTTCGGGATGTCGCGATCGGTCCAGACGATGACCTTCATGCCGTTGGCGAGCGTGGTGGACTTCACCTGATCGGCGCCGGCGACGCGCGGCGCGGTGGCGGGCTTGGTGGCCGCGAAGGTGGCGGCCGTCATCAACGAAAGAGCGGCGACTCGGATCAGGGACGAAGCAAGCGTGGGCATGCGGCACCTCGAGTGGAGGTGCGCACTGTACGTCAGCGAAAAGAAAAGCGCCGCTCACAGGGGAAGTTGTGAGCGGCGCCAAGAAGCGAACACCGGGGAAGAGTTGTTCGCAGTTCTGTAGAGGTTGGTTACCTCGAAACCTTGATGGATCCGACCGCTGCAACGCCGAGAGCACCGAGCTGGGCTCGCGCGAGCCGCGCATCGATCGGCGCGAACATCACGCTGCCGCCTCGTTGCCGCCGCACCATCATTCCCGCCAACTGGGCCCGCGTGCTCGCCACGCCCTGCGCCTGGGGAAGGATCAGCGTCACTGTCGTTTTCGCCATCACGCGCTGGATAAAGCAACGGCTGTGCCAACACGTGTGCGCTTTCCGGATCAAGGAGTTACGGGCGTAGGCGGTTTCCTGCACGCCGATGGTGTGACGCGATTTGTCACCTTGTGACGTGATCGAACCCCCGGCGGGTAAAAGTTGCCGTGCTTCTGTCAACGCAGCATGACGGCCTGGGGGTTGCTAGGCGGAGATCAGTGCGGAATCACCGGCACGCAGGGTTTCTTCGCCACGTTGAGGCCGCCGCAGATCGCGCGGGCCTGCGCTTCGTCGCGCACTTCCGCCTGCAGCCGATAGATCGTCTTGCCCGACGCATCACCGACGACCACGCGCGGCGCCAGACCATCGAGCATGCCGGCGGCATCGGCCTGCAACTTCTTCCACTCTTCGTTCGCGCGCTCGGCAGAAGAGAACGCGCCGAGCTGCACGCCGAAGCCGGTGGTGATCGCCGGTGGCGCGGCGGGCTGCGCCGCCGCGGCCGGCGTTGCCGACGCGTCCGCTGCGGCCGACGCGGGCGCAACGGCGGGCTCGCCACTCACGGCGCTTCCACCCTGCGAGCCGAACGCATCGATGCGCACGCGCGCTTCTTTCGCCCACTTGCCCGAGGGGTATTGCGTGAGGAACTGCTGATAAGCCT
>JBKPPO010000068.1:0-25593 GCA_046733635.1 Pseudomonadota bacterium
GGATACGCGTGTGACGCTGATCGGCGAAGTCGAGACACGCGCCATGCGTGCGCCGGAGATCGATACGGATGAGGTGATCGTCGCGTCCGCTGCTACGTCAGCGCCCGCCGCGACGCCCGCGCCCGCCGCCACACCCACTCCTTGAACCCTTTCATTTCCGCTTTCTCATTCACGAGGATTGTCATGCAGAAGAAGATCATTGCCGCGAGCCTGGCGCTCGCTTCGTCGGTGGCCGCCGCCGGTCCCTACGTCGGCGTCGGATACCAGGCCGGCGAAGCCAGGCTCGAGCAGAGTGATCTGCGCGCGCCGCTCATCGGCGGCCGCACGCTGGATCTCGGCGGTTCGCAGAGCAGCAGCGACTTCGCTGCACTCGCCGGCTATCAGTTCGATGACCGCTGGGCGCTGGAGCTGGGCTGGCTGCAGGTGGACGTCGAAGACGACTTCGAAGTCCGCGGCGCCACGCAAGACGAGGAGTGGGACGCGTCGGTGAACGGCGATCACTTCACACTGGCGCCTGTCTACCGTCACGCGCTCGGCGAGAAGTTGAGCCTGCGCGCCAGCGCCGGCGTGGTGTATGGGCGATATGACATCGGCCAATCGCACGTCATCGACGTGGAGAACGGCCCGGACCAGACCCTGAGCCGTGTCTCCCGCAGCGAGTCCGAGTTCGGCGGCGCGGCTTCGCTGGGTTTCGAATACACCACGCCCTGGAAGGTGGGTGTGATCGGCGAAGTGAAGTATCAGCACACCAAGGTGTTGTCGAACACCGGTGTGGCGCTGAACCTGGTTTACCGCTTCTGAACCGGTAATCCGGGCGTGCTCGCCGGGCTCAGGGCCCGGCGAGGTCGCATTCACTGCAACCCGAGCAGCGATCCGAAATTGCGCTCCAGCGGCCCATCGGTTTGCAGCCCGCGCGCGAATGCCTCTTTCAATCCGGCTTGAATCCCGGGCCTGCCGAGATGCGCGAGGAATCTCTGCTGCGTGTCGACGAGTTCGCGGCCAACGGCCGGTTTGCAACGTTCGTTCAACAACGCCTTGGCCATGGACAGGGCTTCGCGGCCGAACCGTGCGAGCCGGCAGGCGAGGCGGTCGACGAAGGCATCCAGTTCGGCGTCGGGCACGGACTCGTTGATCCATCCGTAACGCTCCGCGGTGCACGCCGAGTAATCGTCGCAGCCGAGGATCACCTCGAGCGCGCGCGATCGTCCTAGCAAGGATGGCAATCGTTCCAGCGCGCCGCCACCGGGAAACAGGCCGAGGCCCACTTCGGGATGGCCCAGCACGGCCTTCTCGCGGCTCGCGAACTTCAGGTCCAGCGCGAGCAGCAATTCGCTGCCGACGCCGCGCGCGCGGCCGCGCAGCAGGCCGATGGTGACGAAGGGCGCTCGTTCCAGCCGCGTGGTCAGGTCGGGCCATCGGGGAAGTCCCGTGGGGCCGAGGCCATCGTCGAACTCGGCGATCCGCGCGAGATCGAGATGCGCCATGAAGTAGTCAGGAACGAGGCTCTCGAAGACCACGACGGCGAGTTGGGGATTCGCCTCCATGCGCGCCACGGCCGCCTGCAGCTCGGTCAGTAGTTCGGGGTCGAGGAGATTGAGCGGCGGATTGTCGAGACCCACACGCCAGTAGGTTTCGGATCTTTCGGTGATGCGCAGTTTCATGGCCGCTCCCGGGAAGTGATGCGTCACTTTCCGCTGCGGCCGGCGCGGGACACAGCCCGCTTGGGGTTTCGCGCGCGTCACCCGTTGGAGTGACGCCCCCGATCAGCGCAGCGGCCAGGAATCGATGATGCCGCGATCGAGCGCAATCATGACCGCATGCGTGCGGTCGTTGGCCTTGAGCTTGGCGAGGATGCTCTTCATGTGCGACTTCACCGTCTGCTCGGACACGCCGAGCTGCGTGGCGATCTGCTTGTTCGCGAGACCGGAGGCGACGCGCGAGAGCACCTCCGCTTCGCGCTCCGAGAGTTGATCGTCGAGCGCATGCTGGCCGATCTGCGCGGCGACTTCGGGTGGCAGTCTCCGCCGCCCGCGGTGCGCATCGCGCACGGCATTGAGCAGGTCCTTGCGGATCATGCTCTTCAGAAGATAGCCGCAGGCCCCGGCCTTGAGCGCGCGCAGCGTCTGCACGTCGCCACTGAAGGTGGTGAGCACGAGGATGCGCGCCTCCGGCCACTTCTCGACGATCTGGCGGATGGCGCTGAGTCCGTCGAGCTCGGGCATCTGCAGATCCATGAGCGTGACGTCGGGCTGGTGCCGGGCGAAGGCCGTGATGGCCTCGCGGCCGTTGCTCACGCTTGCGAGGATGTGCATGTCGGGCTCGGAGGCGATCATCGACGCCACGCCTTCGCGCATGAGGGGATGATCGTCCACGACGAGGATGCCGATACCCGGAGTCGCGCTGCTCATGTCCGCGATACTAGCTGCAAAGGGCCGCTTGGGTTCCCCCATTGGAGTGATGTCCCGCGGATTCATGCCCGACAGCGTGAAGTGCATGAACACCTGCCGCCTGCGCCGTGAGCGGCTAGCGATGCGCAACGAACGCGACACTGGCTGGAATGCGCAGTTCGATCTCCGTGCCACCTTCGCGGCATCGGCGGAACAGCAACGAGGCCTTGAGCCTCGAAGCGCGTTCGCGCATGCCCTGGATGCCCCAGTGTCCGGGTTTGCCGCCCGCATGCAGCACGGTCTCGTCGATACCCGCGCCATCGTCGCGAATGGTGAGTCGCAATGCATGGCGCTCGTAATCCAGTTTCACGAGCACGCTCTTCGCGCCGGAATGGCGAATCGCATTGCTCAGCGCCTCACGGGCGATCAGGAAGGTCTCCGCATGTACGCCGACATCGATGTCACGCGCCGTTCCGGACACCGTCATCGATGTATCGATGCCGAGGCCGGCCGAAAGCTTCTGGGCGGCATCGGCGATGGCTTCGGGTAGTTCGCCGGATTCGTAGGGCGACTGGCGCAGTTCCGAGACGCGATCGCGGCTTTCGACGAGCACCTTGTCGGCCTCATCCAGCAAGCCTTCGAGTTGCGATCGTGCGGGTTGATCGCGGGGGAGCCTGGACGCGAGGCCCTGGAACCGCAGGATCAAACCCTGGAACCCCTGCAGCAGCGTGTCGTGCAGCTCACGCGCGATGCGCTCGCGTTCGAGCAGGCGCTCGCTGAGCCGGGCGCGCAGCCGATTGCTGACCCGACGCAACTGCAACTGGAACAGCAGGCCGATGATTGCGAGTGACAACAGCCCGCACAGTGCATGGAACCACCCGGTCTGATGGAACAGTGGTTTGATGGAAAATTCGAACCGCGCGGGATCGGACCATAGGTCGCCGCCATTTCCCGCCATGACCTCGAAGACGTAATCGCCAGGCGGCAAGTTGTTGTATGCGATGTGCCAGGGGTTCTGCGTGAACTTCCACGTCGGGTCCACACCCGCGAGCCGGTACTGGAACCGCACACGTTCGGGAGCCCAGAGTTGCCAGGCCGAAAAGCGGAAAGACAGGGATTCGTTCCCCGGCGGAAACTCCATACCCTGGACCGGTGAAAACAGGTCGAATTGCCTGTCGGAGTCACGGCTGCTGCGCTCGGCGATGTCCACGATCATGGCTTTCGGCGGCGCGACCTGCACGAGCGGCACCGTCAAATCCTTGTAGATCAGTTTTCCGCCCGCCGCGAACCAGAGTCGCTGATCCGTGGTTTCGGCCAAGGGTTGCGATGGCGCGACTTGCAAACTACCTGGCAGAGTGTCGGCGAAATTGAAGGTTTCACAGGTGACCCACACCGGATCGTCCTTCAGCGCGTGCTTCATCTGAGGTTCGTCGACGTGGGACAGGATGGAGCCGTGGTATTGCCAATACCCGCCGTTCCGCGTTTTCAGGATGCCGGACATCGCGTTGAAGGCGGGACAATTGCGCGCACGCACCACGCGGGCCCGATCCGACTCCATCACGACGAGGCCGCCGTCGCCGCCTAACCAAAGACGCGATCCCTCCCAATCCATCGTGCCGACGCGGCCACCCGTCACGCCATCCTTCGATGTGAAGCGGCGAAGCTGTCCGCCGCCGAGCCGGAACAGCAGGTCGACATCGTAGGCCAACCAGAGATCGCCGCGCGGGTCGACACGCATCGCGGTGGGCGCACGATCGGGCAGGCCCGGAACGCTGGCGCGTCGCCAACGGACGCGATCGTGGGTGAACAAGCCGACGTCGGCAGCTGACAGCCAGAGGGTGCCCCCGTGATCTACGGCCATGGCGATGATCTCGCTGGCCTCGGCGCCTTGGGGCAACGGAATCCGGTGGCGCTGGTCCTTGTCGATGCGCATCACGCCATCGGGACCGCCGAACCAGGCGCGATCCTGCGCATCGCGCGTCGCGGCCGTGAACGACTGACCATCGATGCGCTCGACGATGCGATCGCCGCGTATGCCGATCAGTGCTGCCGCTTCCTTGTCGGCGACCCAGAGCATTCCGTTTTCGAGCGCCAGCAAGGTCTTGGTCCCGTGCAAGTCGCGCGGCAGGGGGAAACCGATGAATTCGCTGTGGAAGAAGCGATCCGTACCAAGGTCCGTGGAGACCCAGATGATTCCGTCGCGGTCCTCGTAAATCGCGCGCACGAAATTGCCCGACAGTCCATCCCGCGCGTCGAACTCGTCGAGGTCGGGTTCGCGCGCCGGATCGAGACCGCGGATCGCCTGCTCATTCAGGAGTTGCAAGCCTTCGCCGCCCATCCATAGATGGCCCGCACGGTCGGCGAACAGGATGGCAGGCGATCGATCCTTGAACCAGCTCCGGGTCTTCGGCTGCATGGAGTCGGGTGCGACCACCTGAGTGACGCCGCCATTGCCGGCTGCGATCCACACCGAGCCGTCGCGAGTTTGCGCGAGTGAGGCGCGCGCGGCGGGCGGCAAGTGGACCCGTGTGATGATCGCGAAATCGCGACTGCCGGCGGGGCGCCGGTACAAATCTCCGGAGAGCGCCAGCACCCACAGCGCGCCGTCTCGATCGGCGAAGGCGCCCGCGATGTCGCCGAACTCCCGGCCCGCGGGCGTGGCGCGGTGCCATTGTTCATCCGCGAACCAGGCGATGCCGTGGCGGTTGGCGACCCACGGGGAGCCTTCGCGATCGCGGAACAAGGCGATGATCGAGCCTTCCGGCACGCCGTCGTTGCGGTCGAACGTCCGTGCTGCCTGTTCGCTGATGTGCGTGACGCGCCCGTCCTGCAGGCCGAGCCACAACGCATCATCCTCATCGGCGATCAGCCTCGCGACGCTGCGCGAATCCAGCGCCTGGCGGCCCGGCGTGGTCGCGATCCATTGAAGCCCGTTGAAGGTGCTGAGCCCGCGATAACTTCCGATCCACAAGGTCCCATTGGAGACCTGCGCGAACGCCGCCACGTTCGCGGGCGTGCGTGCATCCTGCGACGCGTAAGCCCTGTGGAAAAGGTGCGCGATGCGGAGGTCGCCATCGCGAGGCGGTACGGGCGCCGTGTGGCCAGCCGTCGCAACGCACAGCACGAGGAAAAGTATTGCCGCCGACGCAAGACGCAAGTTGCTTCGAAGCTCGATCGATGCGGGGACGGATGGGCGTCGGTGCATTGGCGATTGAAATTCCAGGCCCCGAAAGGGGAGAACGTGCGGTGTGTTCTTGCCGCCCCGCATTCTTTACAACTAAGGTGCGGCGGTTTCCACCTTCTTATGGGGGAACCATTCTGCGAATGCCGGTGTCTGGCCTGCGTTCGTCCACGACTTGACGCCACCGGCCCTACTGAAAAAGATGACTTCGATGAATAAGACCGACTCTCTCGCCCCTCGCCTCATCGTCGCAGCCATGCTCGCCCTGGTCTCTCTGGGCACCACGGGCTGCGTGACCGCGAATCGTGAAGGAGATGAGTCGGAGCCCACCGTGTTCGAACCGGCGCCGCCGGCTGCCGAGGTCGCGGAAGAGGCGGAAGCGGCGCCGCCTGCCGAAGCGGAGTCGAAGCAGCAGGAAGGTGAGGTGCCGCTCGCGGTGGCCGAGACCGAACAACCCGAAGCCGAGGAACCGCCGGCCGAGGTCGTGGTCCGGGGCAGCCGCAATCGCCATGAGGCCATCCGCGATCTGATCGTCGAAGGCCAGGCGCTGCTGCGCGAGGTCGACCTCCAGTATCACTTCACGGGCAAGGGCAAGCGGCGCGTGCTTCGCGGACGGCCCGTGGCGTTCGCGTTGTGGAGCGACGTGAAGCAGGAATGGACGGTGGCGCACATCGAGATTCCGCGGCCGCCGGTCAAGTGGAAGCCGGGGCGGCGGCCACTCGCATTCAAGACGCTGACGCCCGGCATCCAGGCGCGGCACGTCAAGGGCACGGGCGCCGAACGCCTGATGTTCTCGTTCACGCGTGACGGCGAAACGCTCAAGGTGTTCGGACGCAAGTTCCCGGTGTTCGACAACAACCTGCTCAAGCGCCGGCAGTGGGAAGCCGTCGTCCGCACCGCCAAGCCCATCGTCTATCTACCTTTCACCGAGGACACCTTCGACGCCGGCTTCGTGGCGAGCGGCAAGGTGTTCCTCGTGGAGACGGCGCAGAAGGCCATCGAAGAGTTGCGCGCGGCCAAAGTGGCGAGCGCGGCGTTCCCCGGCGAACTGCTCGCTGATTCGATTCCGCTGCCCGTGGTCACCACGCTCGCTGTCATCGAGCAGACGGACGACGCGGATTACATCGAGAAGCAGTCGATCGCCTTCGACGAGGTGCTGAGCCAGTACGGACTCAAGCAGGAGGAGGCGTACCGTTACAGCGTCTCGAGTGCGAAGGCGCTCGGGCCCATGCAGTTCACCAATCGGCGCGGCAACGGCACGTATTCGATGGTGGTGCGCCGCTGCCGCGGCGCGAACATCGATCCAGTCTTCGAGAGCGGCGCGACCAACCTGCTGAACGCGATGAAAGCGGCGATCTGCCTGCTGGACCTCGAGCTTGCGCAGATGCGTCCGGATATCCGCAATGCGTACAAGGACAATCCGGCGGTGCTCGGAATCTTCCCCGTCGCGGCATACAACGGCGGGCCGCGCAACGTGGCCAAGCTCTATCGCGTGCTGGGGCGCATGAAAGTCGGCTTGAACGAATTGAGCCGTATCGGCGAGCAGGACGAGGAGTCGCCCGTGCGTTGCCCCTGCGTGTGGAAGGCGGACGGGGACGTCGTGCGCCCGGTGTCCATCCCGAGATACAACAACGAGAACCGGTGGTACATCGAGAAATACCAGTTCATCGTGAGCTTGTTTGAGTGAGTGACGGAGACCCCGTCGCGATCGTTCACTGGATCGAAGATGGCGAGGCCAGGCAGGCGTTGTGGCGCTCCCACAGCGGGCTGCCGCCTCCGGCGCGAGTCGTCATCGCCGATGGGAGGATGAAGGCGGACGAGGCCTATGGTCTCGCTTGCCAGGGAACCGCGCTCCTGTGGCGCGGGGATTTCCAGGAGGCACGCCAGATGCTCAACGCTCTGGCGAAGCGCGCGGATCGGCCGCGTCGCGGAGCGCGAAAATCGCCGTCGGATTCGAAGGCTGGCACCGCGGAAGGCTTTCATCTCTATCGGCAGTCACGATCACAGCGATCTCGCACGCTCAACGCGTTGTTGATCCCGCTCGACGCGGACTACACCATTCCGTTACGGAGGGCGCCGGACATCCGGCAGGCTTGTGAGGAGGCCTTCGGGCCCGCGGGTACGCCTTCGATCACGTCGCTGCGCGCGCTGCAAGGCGTGATCGGCGCGCATGAGTGGCGCGTCAAGGGCATCGAGATTCCGGAAGCGGGCGGGCGAATCCATCCGCACTTCGGTGTGTTCGCGCCGGTCCGGCGCGAGTATCTGGATCTCGTCGGCACGGCGCCGCTGCCGGCGGCATGTGATGCGTCGGGCGTGGCCTTCGATATCGGTACCGGTACGGGCGTGATCGCGGCCGTGCTCGCTCGCCGTGGCGTCGGACGAGTGATCGCCACCGACCTGGATGCGCGTGCGCTGGCCTGCGCGCGCGAGAACGTCCGGAAGTTAGGCCTGGCGGACCGCGTGCACGTGGTCCAGGCGGATTTGTTCCCGGAAGGCCGCGCATCCTTGGTGGTGTGCAATCCGCCGTGGATTCCCGCGCGGCCGAGTTCGACGCTGGAAGCGGCCGTCTACGATCCGGACAGCCGGATGCTGCGCGGCTTTCTTTCGAAGCTTGCCGGGCACCTGGCGCCCGGGGGAGAAGGATGGTTGATCCTCTCCGATCTGGCGGAGCATCTGGGCCTGCGAACGCGCGAGCAATTGTCAGCCGAGTTCGAAGCGGGGGGCTTGCGGGTGCTGGGGCGCATGGATGTGCCGCCGCGTCATCCCCGCGCTGCCGATGAGACGGACCCGATGTATTCGGCCCGAGCCGCCGAGATCACTTCACTCTGGCGCCTCGCGCCGCGCTGATCAGAACGACTCGTCCGGCCGCAGGTATCGCCACTTGCCCACGGGCAGGCCGCCCAGCGGCACGTTACCGCTGCGCACGCGTTTCAATGCCGTCACGAAGAGTCCCACGGCCTCACACATGCGGCGGATCTGACGCTTGCGGCCCTGGCGAAGCACGAAGCGCAACTGGTGTTCGTTCTGCCACGAAACCTGCGCAGGTCTGAGCTTCACGCCATCCAGCGTGAGGCCGTGCCGCAGCAGTTTCATTCCGTGCTCCGAGAGCTCGCCCTCGACGCGCACGAGATATTCCTTTTCCACCGAGGTGTTTTCGCCGATCAGTTGTTTGGCGATGCGGCCATCCTGCGTGAGCACCAGCAGCCCGGTGGAGTCGATGTCGAGACGGCCGGCAGGCACCAGCGACCGCAGGTGCGATGGCTGGAACTGAATGGGCGAGGGATCCGCCGTCCAGCGATTCTCCGGACGGATCAGCACGATCGCGGGCTCATAGCCATCTTCGGCCTGCCCCGAGACGTAACCCACCGGTTTGTGCAGCAGGATCGTGACCTGCTCGCTCTGGTGTTCGCGCGCGGCCTCGTCGATCTCGATGTGCGCCTGAGGCGACACGCGCGTGCCAAGCTGGTCGACGACGACGCCATCGACCTTGACCCAGCCGCTGGTGATCCAGCGCTCCGCCTCGCGGCGCGAGCACAGGCCGAGTTCGCCCATGCGTTTGGAGAGGCGTGGGTTTTCGGCGTTCTCAAGATTGTCGGGACGTCGGTCCATAACTTGACTGTACCGGCAATCGCGACAAGATGCGGCCGATGAAGCAGATCGACCGGCGCGTGAGCGTGGCGCCCATGATGGACTGGACGGACCGGCATTGCCGGTACTTCCTGCGCGGGTTCTCCCCGGACACTCTTCTATATACGGAGATGATCACCACGGGAGCGGTGTTGCGCGGGGATCGCGAGCGACTGCTGGGGTATGACCCGGGCGAACATCCGGTGGCGCTGCAGCTCGGCGGCAGCGATCCCGCGGCACTGGCGGAGTCCGCGCGCATCGGCGCGGACATGGGGTACGACGAGATCAACCTCAACTGCGGCTGTCCCAGCGATCGCGTGCACTCGGGCGCGTTCGGCGCCTGTCTCATGCTGCGGCCCACGCTCGTGGCCGAGTGCGTGGCCGCGATGCGCGCGGTGGTGTCGGTGCCGGTGACCGTCAAGCTGCGGATCGGCGTCGTGAACGCGCAGGAGCCGATCGGTGAAGGCATGACGAAGCGCGAGTCGGCACGCACGGCGGCGGCACGGTTTGGGGATGCGGAGCGCGAGGAGCTGCAGCGCTTCGTCGATGGCATCGTCGCCGCCGGATGCGATGTGGTCATCGTGCATGCGCGCAAGGCCGTGCTCGGCGCCTGGTCGCCGCGCGACAATCGCGAGATCCCGCCGCTGCGTTACGACGTGGTGCGCGCGCTGGGCGAGCGCATCAGGCCGGTTCCGGTGATCCTCAATGGCGGCCTGCGCACCCGGGAGCAGGTAGTTAGCGAGCTCGCGTGGGCGGATGGCGTGATGCTGGGTCGCGAGGCGTATCACCGGCCGATGTTGCTGGCGGAGCTCGCGGGCGCCCAACCTTCGCGCCTGGATCTGCTGGAGCGCATGACCGCATACGCGCGGCGCGAGATGGCGAAGGGCGAACGACTGAGCTGGATCGCGCGGCACATGCTCGGGCTCTATTCGGGCATGCCGGGCGCCAAGGAATTCCGGCGATTGCTGTCCGAAGGCGCGCGCCACGCCGTTGCGCCGCCGGAACTGCTGCTCGAAGCGGGCCGCGCCGCCGAAAGGCTCGCGGCCGCCGCGGCCTGACTACAGCAGGTCGACGTGAGGCGCGAGCGAGCCTTCGAAATGTTCGCGGTGTCCCGGCAGGGCGGAGACGAACTGGAAGTCCTCGAAGTCGAAGCCCGGTCCGACGTCACATCCCATCAACGACCAGGCGCCCGTGCTGCGGGCGGCTTGCCAATCGCCCGCACGCACGGCGCCCAGCGGTTCCTGGTCCGAACCGGGCGGACCCAATAACTTCCGGGTGAGTTGCCTGGCTGCAGGCTGGTAGACCAGCAGCTCGAGCGGAGCACCCGCGTGCAGGTGCCAGATCTCGTCCGAGGTCACGACGTGCCAGCGGCTCGACTGGCTGGCCTCCAGCAGATAGTAGATGGACGTCAGCGCCGCGCGCGGGCCGCGCGGCGTCTGCAGGATCTCGTTCGAACGATGCACCTCCCGGTACCAGCCGCCTTCCGGGTGAGGCGAGAGATCCAGTCGGGCGATCAGCGCTGCTGCGTCCATGAGCGTTCCTCGAAGAGTTCAGCGGCGGTCGGGCTTGGGAGTGCCGACGCGTTCCCAGGTGCCGGGAAACTGCGCGCCGAGCCAGACCGCCACGGCATAGGCGGCCACCGACTGGCGAAGGGCTTTCGGATCCACCTGCGCCATCGTGTCGTTGGCCGTGTGGTGGATGTCGAAGTAGTAAGTCCCGTCGAGATCCGGCGAGAGCAGCGCCATGCCTTGTTTGGTGAGGCCGTCGAGGTCGGCGCCGCCGCGGGCCTCGTTGTTGCCTCTAACCAGTTTGAGAGGGCCGAGCGCCCGGAAGATCTGATCCACGGCCGGCTGCTGCGCGGGATTCACGCGGCTCGAGAAGCGCCATACCGGGCCCGCGCCGAAGTCGGCCTCGAAACCCAGCACGTGCTTCGGCAGTTCGGCTTCGTGTGCGGCCATGTAGGCGATGGAGCCCGACTGCGCATACTCCTCGTTCGCGAACAGCACCACGCGAATGGTGCGGCGAGGCTTGAGATCTAGCTTCCTGATGAGGTCTGCGACGCCCATGACGATGGCCACGCCCGCGCCGTTGTCCAGCGCGCCCACGCCCGGGTCCCAGGAATCCAGGTGCGCGGCGAGGATGACGATCTCGTCGGCGCGATCGCTGCCGGGAATTTCGCCGATGACGTTCGCCGAGCGTGCCTGGGGCAGGTCGCGAGAGCTGCTCTTCATGCGCAGGCGCACCGGCTTGCCGCTGTCGAACTGGCGGGCGAGCGAATCCGCGTCGGGGTTCGAGATCGCGAGGGCGGGAATGCGCGGAGCATTCAATGAATACCGCGTGCCGCCCGTGTGCGGGAATCGCTGGTCGCTGGTGCTGATCGAACGAATTACGACGCCTGCGGCGCCGAGGGCGGCAGCGGCAGACGCGCCCGAAGAGCGCACGGCGACGGCCCTTCCGTAGCCCGATCCATCGCGGGTGCGTTCCATGCGATTGTTGAAGAAGACGATGCGATCCTTCACTGCACCGGCAGGGAGCGCGGCGAGGGCGGCGAGATCCTTGACCATCACGGCCTCCGCCTCGATGCCTTCCGAACCCGTGCCGATGCTGCCGCCCAGCGCGAGCGTGGGCATGTTTTGCGGCCAGGGGGCGACTACCGCGAACGCCGCTTCTCCACGGACCCAGTTGGGCACGAAGGCATCGGCCGTGCGCACATTGGCGAATCCCAGCCGCTGCATTTCGCGAACACCCCAGGCTACGCCGGCTTTGTCCCCTGCCGAGCCGGAGAGTCGCGGACCCACTTCGGTGGTCAGCGATTCGACGAGTTTGTAAGCCGTTTCATCCGTCAAAGCCCGTTCGCGAAGCGCCCCGGCCGAGTCGAGATCGGCTCGCGAGTACGACTGGGGTTTGTCGGCGGCGCCGGCCGATGTGATCAGGGACAGCAGAATAAGCGGGAAAAAGCGGTGTTTGGTGTTGGTCATGCGGAAGTCGGGCATGTGAAAAACGAGAGGGGTTCGGGAATGGGCTGTCATTCTAGGTCATATGTATATAATCGCCCGCGTCCACCCTGCTGAGCTCTATGGCCAAAGACGTTGAACTTGCCATCGTTTTCGCCGACGTAGTCGGTTCGACGCGGCTCTATGAAGAGCTCGGGGACCAGCGCGCACGCGAAGTCGTCGCCACCTGCATCGACATCATGCGGCAGGCTACCGAAGAACATCACGGCACGGTCATCAAGACCATGGGCGATGAAGTCATGTCCACGTTCGCCGTGGCGAATGACGCGCTCAACGCTGCTGCGAAGATGCAGAAGTCGATCACCGGCAATCCCGAACTCACGGCTGAAGGTCATCACGTCGCCATCCGTATCGGGTGTCACGCGGGTCCTGTGGTCGTGGAGAACCGCGACGTGTTCGGTTCCACCGTGCACACCGCGAATCGCATGACGAGCCAGGCGAAGGCTGGGCAGATCATCACGACGGAAGCCATGGTCGCGCTGCTCGCGCCGGACTGGCAATCGGCCGTGCGACAGATTGACGTCGCGACGCTCAAGGGGCAGGGCAACGAAGTCACGTTGTTCGAAGTGCTCTGGCAGACCGATGACATCACGAGCATGTTGCCTTCGGTGTCGCTCACGGCGGCCGAAGGGCGGCGCGCCATGCGCCTGCGTCTCACGTTCGATGGCGGGGAAGTCATGCTCACGGAGCAGCGCCCGAACGTCGCCATCGGCCGTGCGGATGACAACGATCTCGTGATCCGCGGCAATCTCATCTCGCGGCTGCATGCGCGCATCGAGATCAACCGCAACAAGTTCGTGCTCATCGATCAGAGCACCAACGGCACGTTCGTGCAGGCCGAAGGCGGCGAAGAACTGTTCGTGCGCCGTGACAGCGTGCAGATCAAAGGTGAGGGGCTCATCGGGCTCGGGCGAGTGCCAGAGCGTGATTCACCTCTGACCATCCGTTTCTACTGCGAAGAAGCGTAGCTTCCGCCGCCACGTCCGAGGCGCGACTCGAAATCTCAGGCTATTCGGGCATCGATCAGGGACAGGCCTCGTCGAGACCTGTCCCTTTCGGCTGGACGCGAAATTCCTACAGGCGCTTCTCGATCGCATCGAGTTCGGCAAACAGTTCCGCCGGCGCGCGATTTCCGAACTCCTTGAGGTATTCGCGCATGTCGGCGGTTTCCTTTCGCCACGCGCCGGGTTGCACGGCGAGCAGTTCCTGCATCGTGGCGGGGCTCACGTCGGCGCCTTCGAGGTTGAGATCTTCCGGCTTGGGTAGATAGCCGATGGCGGACTCGTCCGCACCCACCGTGCCGGCGCAACGCTTGAGGATCCATTCCATGACACGCAGGTTGTCGCCGTATCCCGGCCAGAGGAAGTTGCCCTCCGCATCGCGGCGGAACCAGTTCACGTGGAAGAGCTTCGGTGGATGCTCGAGCTCGCGGCCGACGTCCAGCCAGTGCGTCCAGTAGTCGCCGAAGTTGTAGCCGGCGAAAGGTTTCATGGCCATGGGATCGCGGCGGACCACGCCCACGGCGCCCGTGGCCGCAGCCGTGGTCTCCGACGCGACGGAGGCGCCCATCAGCACGCCGTGCTGCCAGTCGCGGGCTTCATATACCAGCGGCGCCACTTCGCGGCGCCGGCCGCCGAACACGATGGCCGAGATCGGCACGCCCATCGGATCTTCGCAGCGCGGTGAGTAGATGGGGTTGTTGCGTGCGGATACGGTGAACCGCGAATTGGGATGCGCCGAGACCCCGCCGCCGTTCGCATCGAACCGTTTCCCCTGCCAATCCATGATCGGCGTGTTGAGCTTGCGGCCTTCCCACCAGGGCTCGTTGTCAGCCGTCAGCGCCACGTTGGTGAACAACGTGTCGCGATGAATCATGTCGAAGGCGTTGCGATTGGTAGCGCGATTGGTCCCCGGCACGACGCCGAAGTAGCCGGCCTCGGGATTGATCGCATACAAGCGGCCATCGGGGCCCGGGTGTAGCCAGGCGATGTCATCGCCCACGGTCCAGATCTTCCAACCTGGCATGGAGTCCGGCGGGATCAGCATGGCGAGATTGGTCTTGCCACAGGCCGAGGGGAATGCCGCCGCGATGTAGTGAGTCTCCCCCTGGGGGTTTTCCAGGCCGACGATCAGCATGTGCTCGGCGAGCCAGCCTTCGTCTCGCGCCTGCCAGCTCGCGATGCGCAGCGCGTGGCACTTCTTGCCGAGCAGCGCGTTTCCGCCATATCCCGAACCGTAGCTCTCGATGGAGAGCTCTTCGGGAAAATGCATGATGAATCGGCGATCGGGATCGAGTTCGCCCGTGGAGTGCAGGCCCCTGACGAACTTGCCATCGCGCGCGATTCGTTCGAGGGCCGCACGGCCCATGCGGGTCATGATGGCCATGTTGACCACCACGTAGGCGCTGTCGGTGATCTCAACGCCACATCTCGAGTAGGGCGAGTCGATGGGCCCCATGCAGTAGGGCACCACGTACAACGTGCGTCCCTTCATGCAGCCCTGGAACAAGCCGCGCATCTTGGCGCGCGCTTCGTCCGGATCCATCCAGTTGTTGTTGGGTCCGGCGTCCTCCTTGTTCCTCGTGCAGATGAAGGTGAGGTGCTCGACTCGCGCCACATCGGAAGGGTGTGAATACGCGATGTGGCATCCCGGGAAGGTAGTTTGATTGAGCTGCTTGAGCTCTCCGGATTTTTCGAGCTGGCGTTTGAGTTGCGCGAGTTCAGCGGGCGAGCCGTCGCACCAGTGAACCCGGTCGGGGAGGGTGAGTTGCCGGATGGATTCGACCCATTCCGCCACGGCTGGCGATAGATCGGAGAGGGAAGAGAACGATGAGGGCGCTGTGGCCATTCGAGACCTCGAAATTGTCCGTCTTGTCCTGACGAGACAACGGAGTATAGCTGCGATCCCCGGTGGCGCCGCTATCGGGTTGTTAGCGATAACAGGTCTACGAATCCGCCTAAAAATAGGAAACCATTCTTCACAAAGAGAACGCGCATGCCTATTGCGGCATGCGCGTTCATGTCATCGGCGATGACTCGAGTCAGTGACGAGTCAGGCGGCTTTCCGCGCCGGACGCTTCCGGGTCGCGGATTTTCGTGCGCGCGGTGCGGGCTTCTCGGTGCGAGCAAAGTTCGCGAACGCGGAGCGCGCGAGTTCGCCCAGATCCTTCCGGGCTGAGCTGGCGATGGCAGCGTTCTGTCTCACGAACCGTGTGCCGTGCTCGCGTGCGATCTTGCCGAGAGTCACGCCAGTGGCTCGGATCTCAACCAGCTTCTGATTCAAGTCCACGTCCTGAGCGACTCGAGCCGCCTTGGCCCGCGCGCGCCGTGCCACTGCTGTCGCAATCTCCGCCGCTTTCTGGGTAAAAATAGCAGCAGATTCAATCACTTCCTCTTGGAATTTCATAAGCTTTCCTCTGCTGCGAAGCAGCAATGATGCGTTGCATCATACGGCCGGAGGTATCGAAGTCAAGCAGGGTGGCTCACCGAGTGAGCGGAGCCTCGGAGTCCAGGAAGTCCTGAATGGCCGGGATGACCTGTTCCAGAGAATGAAGCATGAACAGGTGTCCGCCCCCCGGAATGATGACGAGACGGTTGTTCGGAATCAGCGCGGAGAGGATCCGGGAATTCACGGGCGGGACCAGCGGGTCCTCGGCGCCGGCCATCACCAGCGTGGGCTGCCGGATCCGATGCAGCCAGTGAATGCTGGTCCAGCCCATGCCGGCGAAGAGCTGGAACAGATAGCCCATGAATTGGGGCGCGATGATTCGCGAGGTGTGGGCGGACATCAGCTTCGGATCTCGGCGCGCCTCGCCGCCATAGATGTCGCCCGCGGCCTTCTGCATGTAGTTGGGCGAGAGGTACCGCTTCGGCGTGATCATCCGGGCGAGTGCTGACGGTCTGCCGGGCACCATGACCGCACCCGCGGAAGTGGCCGCGAGCACGAGCCGGCGGCAGCGGTCGGGATATTGCCGTGCGAACTGCTGAGCGAGTGCGCCACCCCACGACACTCCGATGGCATCCACGCGTTGATAGCCAAGCCTGTCGAGCAACCTGTTGGCGAGGCGCGCGAGGCCGGAGAAGCGGCGGGGCCGCCAGCTCATCTCCGATCTGCCCACGCCCGGGACGTCGAAGATGATGATCTCGCGATCCGGCATCGCCTCCATGAAAGGGAAACACAGTTCGAGGTTGGCGCCGATGCCATTGAACAGCAGCAGCGGCAACCCGTTACGGCCGTGCTGGGTGGCGACGCGAAGCGTCACGCCATCGACTTCGATGTATTCGACTATGGGCTGGGTCATCGCTGATGGACGTATCGCCCGGGCGCGGGATCAGTCGCTGGGTGGCGTTCATTGCCCGGAGACCTTGGCGCCGCCACTTCGCCGCCGCCGTGTTGCCGATACCAGTGCGACCAGTGATCCCACCAGCTTCCGGCGTGTTCGCTGGCGCCCGCCAGCCAAGCCTCGGGATCGTCCGGTAGAGAGGCGTTGAGGAAGTACTTCGCTTTTGGATTCGTGGGCGGATTGACGATGCTCTGGATGTGCCCGCTCGAGGAGAGCACGAAGTCGATCTTGCCGCGCAGGATGTTTCGCGACTGGTAACAAGCCTGCCAGGGCGTGATGTGATCGGTGACACCGGCCACCACGTAGGCGGGAACGTCCACCCTGGACATGTCGATGGCCGTATCGAGCACATGGATCTTTCCGGGCTGCTTCAGCGGGTTGTCCAGGAACATGCGCAGAAGATCGGCATGGAACTCCGCGGGCAGCCGCGTCGTGTCCGAGTTCCAGTAGAGGATGTCGAAGGCGGGCGGGCGGTTTCCCATCACCCAGTTGTTTGCCACGAACAACCAGACCAGGTCATTGGGCCGCAGCCATGCGAACACGCGCGCCATCTCGCTGCCCTCGAGCACTCCGGCGCGACGCGATTTCTCGATCGTGGCATTCACGCCGGTGCGCGAGGCGAACTGGCCGAGCAGCGTGGGGGCCGAGGTGTCGAGCACGGTGACCAGCAGCGTGGCCGATGCCACGCGCCGCTCGCCGCGCGCGGCCAGGTGCCCTAGCAAAGTCGCCAGCGTGAATCCACCGGCGCAGGCTGCCATCGCGTTCACGCTGTCCGCGCCCGTGATGTCGCAAGCCACCGTGATGGCCTGCTTGCACGCGGATAGATAGGTCTCCATGTTCCAGTCCCGCTGTGCAGCCGTGGGATTGCGCCAACTGATGCAGAAGGTCTGCACGCCGTGTTGCACGGCGAACTCGGCGAAGCTGCGGCCGGGCGCGAGGTCCGTGGCGTAATACTTGTTGATCTGCGGCGGGATGATGAGCAAGGGACGCTGATGCACGAGCGCGGTCTGCGGCGTGTACTGGATGAGCTCGAACGACTCCCCGCGGTACACCACGGCGCCCGGCGTCATCGCGAGATTGCGGCCCACCTGGAACTTGCGGTCGTCCACCTGCCGCGGCATGCCGAAGTTGTTCGTAAGATCGTCGATGAAATTCTGCAGGCCCCAGAGCAGGCTCTTGCCGCGTGTCTCGGTGAGCCTTTGCAACGCGCCCGGGTTGCCGAGCAGCGAGTTCGTCGGCGCAAAGGTCTCGGTGAACAATTGAAGAACGAATCGCGCTCGCTCGCGGTCGTCGGCCGTGGTCTCGGCCCGGTCGAGGATGCGATTGAGCATGTCGCGCCAGGCGACGAAGCCCTGCATGAGCCGCTTGTAATAGCCGCTCTTCTGCCAGATCGCGTGGCTGAACCTCCGATCACGCGGATCGGCGGCGATCTTCGACTGCCCCAGGGCGATGGCCAATAACTCACGGCCGAACGACAGGTTCTCTTCGATGAGAACCTGCGGGTTCAGCGTCATCAATCGCAGCAGGCGTCTGCCCGCGGCTAACAACTCTTCGCGGTCGATCCCGAGGAGGGGGTTCGCACCGAGGATCTGCTCGGCGGCATCGGTCGCTGCCGCGGGTTCGAGCTCCGGTTGTGCTTCCTTATCGGCCGGGGCGAAGCCTTCTTTAGCGGAATTTTCGTTTGCGGCCTCGGACCGCAGCGAGTTGATTTCCGTCACATTTTCCCGGGCCTGGCGTGTTTTCCTGGCTCCCATGGCTCCCCTCCGGACTATCGCGACTCGTTATATGTGATCTGCTTCCCAGTGGCGACAGGGTCGACGGTGACCCCAGTCACGCGATCCAGGCCTCCCGATTCCTATTATGCATAGCAGCGAGGTAGGAAATTCCCTGATGTCAGGGAGTTGGCGCCTCCTCCCGCAATCGGTCGCGGGTGAATCGAGAGGAGTCAATCGTGAAGTCTCATCGCATCCTGGGTGCCGTTAGCGCCCTGTGGTTGTGCGCGCTCGCGCCCGACAAGGCCCACGCCATTGGCGTCGAGGCCGGCACCACCATCAACAACACCGCCGAGGTCAGCTACACGGTGGGCGCCGTGAACAACACCGCGGCGTCCAACCAGGTCACGCTCACCGTGGCCGAGATCCTGGACGTCGCGGTCACCGCGCAGACGCCGGACCTCGACGTGAACCCGGGCGACACGCAGCAGGTGCTCGTGTTCCTCGTCACCAACAATGGCAACTCGACCGAGGCGTTCCGGCTCGCGCTCGAGAGCATCATCGCCGGTGACCAGTTCGATCCGGCGCAATCCTCCCCGGCTATCTACTTCGACACGGACAGCAGCAACACGCTGACCGCCGCCGATACGCCCTACGTTCCGGGCAGCAACGATCCGCTGCTGAGCGCCGATGGCAACGTCCGTGTGCTGGTGGTCCACGACATTCCTGCCGGGCTCGCGGATGGCAACCTGGGTGTGGTGCGCCTGACGGCGACGTCACTCACGGGCACCGGGGTCGCCGGCACTGTGTTCGCGGGTCAGGGCAATGGCGTGGGCAACTCGGTGGTCGACGCCGTCGTGGGCACCTCCACGGCGCAACGCAATGCACAGGCACAGTACGAAATCACCGGCGTCACGCTCACCGCGGTGAAGAGTCAGGCCGTGACGGGCGGTCCGGGCAACGTGAATCTGCCCGTGCCGGGCGCCATCGTGACCTACACCGTGGTGATCACCAAGACGGGTTCGGGCACGGCTAACAACGTCGTGTTCACCGACAACATTCCCGCGAACACGAGCTACGTCGCCGGTTCACTGCGTCTCAACAACGGGTTGCTCTCCGATGGCGCCGACGCCGATGCCGGCGCGTTCGAAGCCGCTGGCGCGAATCCCGCGCGCGTGCGCGTGACGCTGCCCACGCTGGGCAACAGCGCGCCGCCGCAGACCGTGACGTTCCAGGTCAGCATCAACTAGTCAGTCAGGAAGACAGAAGTGAAGGAGTCGAACATGTTCCAGGGGAAAATCAGGATTGCGTTCCTGCTCGCCGTCATCGCGTTGAGCGTGGCCGCGCAGGCGTTCGCGCAGGACAAGGGCTGTATCGTCCTCAAGTCGGTCGCCGAGGTCGAGCAGGAAGTCGTCAACGACAAGGGCGAGAAGGCGAAGAAGCTGGTGCCCGTGTCGAAGGCGGTTCCGGGCGTCGAGGTCATCTGGACCGTCACGGCGCAGAACACCTGCAAGCAGCCGTCGGAGCAGGTGAAGATCGACAACGCTGTTCCCGCGCACATGACCTATGTGGCGAACTCCGCTGTCGGCCCCGGCAGCGACATCACCTTTTCAGTGGATGGCAAGACCTACGCCAGCGCCGCTGACCTCACTGTCGTCGAGAACGGCACGACGCGCGTCGCGCGCTCCGACGAATACCACCACATCCGCTGGATCCTGAAGGACCCGCTCGCGCCCGGCGCGCAGGCGATGGCGCGCTTCCGCGCCGTCCTCGAATAGTTTGCGTTTTCGTTCTTGGAGAGTTGAGAGAGGAGTACCCATGAAAATGTTCAAGCAGCATCTGCGGCGAGCCAGTCTCGCTGTCGTTGCGTTGGGCGTGATCGGGGTGTCACCGTCCGCATTCGCGGCGGGTACCGATTTCGGTACGGACATCACCAACACGGCCAGCGTCAACTACAGCGTCTCGGGCGTGCCGCAAACCGTGATCCGTTCTTCGCCCACGGGCAATTCCACGCCCGGCACGGCGGGCACGGCCACGACCTTCGAAGTCGACAAACGTGTCATCTTCGTCACGGAAGAGACCAACGCCGCCGCCACGGTGACGAGCCCCGGGCTCACCAACGTGGTGACCGTGTTCCGCGTGTCGAGCACCACGAACGGCACGCAGGAGTTCGGCCTGACCGCCAACAACGCGACCTCGCCGCCGACGATCTTCGGCCGCACGGACGCGTTCGACATGACGGCCGGCACGTTCACCATCCACATCTCGGCCGACACCTGCTCGACCGCGGCGATGGCGACGCCGACTTTCAACAACGAACCCGCGACGACCTTCGTCTCGATCCCCGAAGACGGATGCCGATACGTGTTCGTGCGCGCCACCACGCCGTCGAGCGCGGCCAACGGCCAGGCGGCCACCGTCATCCTGACGGCCACCGCCGCGGTCGCCGGCAGCAGCGGCGCGACGCCGGAAACGCAGACGGCTGCGGCCGACAACGCCGGCGCGGTCGAAGTGGTGTTCGCCGAAGCCGGCACGGCCGATGGCAACGTCGTGCGCAACGGCGTGAGCTTTGCTTACGACCAGTACTTCGTCGGCACGCTCACGGTCACCAAGACCGCGGCCGTGATCTCTGACGGGTTCAGCGCGGCAGGTCAGGCCAAGGCGATTCCGGGTGCGGTCATCGAGTACACGATCACCGTGCAGAACAACGGCCTCGCGACCACCGGTGCGACGCTGACGGAAGTGATCCCGACCAACACCAGCTATGTCGCCGGTTCGACCACGCTCAACGGCGTGGCGGTCTCCGACGTCGCCGGTGCGATGCCCTTCCTGAGCAACGGCGCGATCAATTCGCCGAGCCAGGCTTCGGGCGTCATCGTGCCGGGCACGACGGCCGCGCAGATCGCGGTGGTGCGCTTCCGCGTCACGATCAACTGATCGGACGCAGGAGACTCATCGCAGTCATGGCGCCGACGACCGCGGGCATTCGGGCTTCCAGCCCGAGGGGACGACCCAAGTCCCACGCCCGCGACAATGGGTACTCTCACGCAGAGGGCGGAGTAGCGACTAGCTACTCCGCCTTCGGCGCTTTTATGGGCCGGCTGAATCGCTGGTTGAGAGTTTCGTCGTTATTTGCGGTGGGTCTCATTGCATCGCAGTATTCCGTGGCGCAGGTCACTGCACCCGGAACCGTGGTTCGCAACACCGGTAGCGTCGCCTGGCAGGCGGGCGCCGGTGTTCGCATCACGCAATCGAACGAAGTGGCGCTGACGGTGCAGCCGCTGGCGTCCCGCGCCACGATCAACCTGGCGCGTTTCGACGCGGCGAGCCCTGCGATCGATACCGCCGGCCCCACGCAGTGCCGTTCTTCGGCCGGATTCTTTCCGCTGGATGCGCCGGCGCCGCAGGGTCAGGCGGCCATCGATCCCACGCAGCCGGTTCCGCTGCTGGACACTGGCATCGCACACGCGGGCGACCCTCTGTTCATCCGAGTGTCCGACGCGGATCGCAATCGCGACGGCGCGGCAATCGAAACCGTGGACGTGCGGGTCACCGCACGAGGCACCAACGATTCGGAGATCCTGCGTCTCTCCGAGACGGGTTCGAATACCGGCGTGTTCGTCGGCTACATCAGCACGGCGGCCGCCGCGGCACAGGCCGACTGCGCGCTGCAGGTCGAGCGCAACTCGCAGATCGACGCGAGCTACGTCGATCCTGCCGACGACACCGACGCGGTCCAGGCCGACGCGCTCGTGGATCCCTTCGGCCTGGTCTTCGATTCGCAGACGGGCGCGCCGATCAACGGCGTGCGCGTTCGCCTGATCAACGCCGCCACGGGCTTGCCGGCCAACGTGTTCGGTGATGACGGCGTGAGCCGCTATCCCAGTGAGATGATCACGGGTCAGACCGTCACCGATCAGGGGGGCACCCAGTACAGCCTGCCGGCCGGTGTGTTCCGGTTCCCGCTGGTCGCGCCCGGCGACTATCGGCTCGAAGTGTTCCCGCCCGCGAGCCATCTATTCCCTTCGCAGCGGACGATCGCCGATCTGCAGACGCTGCCGCAGGCGCCGTTCCGCCTGCAGCCGGGTTCGTTCGGCCAGCCTTTCATCGTGACCGCGGCGCCGGCCACCGCGCTGGACGTTCCGCTGGACTCGTCGGGCGATACGCTCATCCTGCGCAAGAGCGCGGGCCAGCAGCTAGCTACCACCGGCGACTTCGTTCAATACACACTCGACTTGCAGAACGCGAGCGAGGCGGGTGCGTTCTCCAACGTGCAAGTCGTCGATCGACTGCCTCAGGGTGCGCGGTTCCGGCCGGGTTCGCTGCGGCTCGACGGCGTACGCGTCGCCGACCCGGTGCTCGCGCCGGATGGCCGCAGCTTCACCTATACGCATCCGGCTCTCGAGCCTGGCGCCCGCATCGAATTGCGCTACGTGCTCGAATTCACCGTGGCGATGCGCGGGCTCAAGGACGCGATCAACACCGCCCAGGCTTTCGCACCCGGCAACGTGCGTTCGAATGAGGCGCGCTCGCAGGTGCGGATGAACGAGGAGTTGTTCTCTCAGAAGGGTTTCATCGTCGGCCGTGTCTACGAAGGAAGCTGTGAAGACGATGGGCGAGAGGATGCCGGCGTCCCGAACGTACGCGTGTATCTCGAAGATGGCCGCTATGGCGTCACCGATGAAAACGGCCGCTTCCACTTCGAAGGGCTGGAGCCCGGCGCTCACGCGGTGCAGCTCGACAAGCTCACGCTGCCCGACTATCTGGAGCTCGCGCCTTGTTCGGATCGCCTGGGTCATGCCGGCCGGGACTACTCGCAGTTCGTCGAGCTTCGCGCGGGGACGTTGTGGCGCAGCGATTTCGTGCTGCGGCAGAAAGCGGCACCACGTGGCGATGTGGAGTTCTCGTTCGAGTCCGCACTGTTGCCCGATGCCGGGCGTCAGGGTCTCGCCGCCCACACCGCCACGGTGCGCGTAAGTCAGGTGACCGTGGGCAATACACGCGCCATGGTGATGTTGCCGGACGGTTTCGAATATATCCCGGGGAGCGCCACGGTGAACGGCGCCGCGGTCTCGGACGATCGCGCGAAGCTGGAAGGCGTGGGTGAGCCCGTGGTGAGCGTCGTGGAGAACGTAGTCGTGGCGCGGCTGGGTGAATTGCCGGCGGGCGCCGAGCGTGTCTTGCGTTTCGAGACGCGCGCGACTGCCAGCGCTGGCGGAGAGCGGACCGTACGTGCGCTGGTCAGCTTCGATTCGCCGGCGAAGTCCGGCCTTCGCACGCAGCCGATCGAGACCACTTTTTCGCGCGGCGCTGCGCAGTACGCGAGTTCGCAGCTGACGATCACTCCGCGCTTCGACGTGCTCAAGACCGAGCTGCTCGATTCCGATCGTGCGGCGCTCCGCGATCTCATCGATTCCTGGCGAGGCGCGCGGGACTTGCGCATCCGCGCCGTGGGTCACTCCGACTCGCAGCCCATCTCGGGCCGCAACCGAAAGGTGTTCGCCGACAACCAAGCGTTGTCACGGGCGCGTGCGCAGTCGGTGGCGGACTACCTTGCCGCTGCGCTCAATGTGCCGGCCGCGCGTGTGCGCGTCGAAGGCAGGGGCGCCGATGAACCGTTGCACGCCGGCACGGACGCGGCGAGCCTCGCCGCTAATCGCCGCGTGGACATCACCATCGAGGGTTCGCGTTTCACGGCCAACGCGCCGCTGGAACTGGTGAGCGGCGCGGGGACGTCGCAGAAGCTCGACACCACAGGTGTGGTGCTGCGCGGTCCGGGCGCCGCGGTGGCGCGCAAGGTGCGCACCGGCGTCGCGCCGGTGGAGCGGATCAGCGCCAACTTTTTCGACGTGGAGGAGCTGTCGCCGGGCATCCGCTGGCTCACGCCCGATGACGATGCCGTGCCGGCCATTTCCTCGATCAAGATCGCGATCCAGCACACGCCCGGCAGTTCGGTCGAGCTCACGCTCAATGGCGAACCGGTGAACAAGCTGAACTTCGATGGCATCGCGTTGAATGGCGAGAAGACCGTCGCGCTGAGCCGCTGGCGCGGTGTCGATCTGATCGACGGCGACAACACGCTCGCGGCGCGCGTCGTCGACGCCGGCGGCAAGCTGCTGTGGCAGGACGAACGCACCGTGCACTACGGCGGTAGCCCCGTGCGGGCCGAGCTCGACAAGGACGCGTCGAAGCTCATCGCCGATGGCCGCACGCGTCCGGTGATAGCGCTGCGCATGTTCGACAAGTACGGCAAACCGGCGCGCTCGGGCACGATCACGAGCTTCAGTGTGGATTCGCCGTACCGCTCGTGGTGGGAGGTCGAGCAGCTCGACGACAACCAGATCCTTTCGACGGGCTCCCGTCAGCCGCAGGTCGAAGTGCGCGAGAACGGCATCGCGCTCATCGAGCTCGAGCCGACGACCACCAGCGGCAATGCGGTGCTCCGCCTGCAGTTCAACGAACGCCAGAACGACGAGATCAAGGTCTGGCTGTCGCCGGCGGCTCGCGACTGGATCCTCGTCGGCCTTGCCGAAGGCACGGCCGCGTACAACACGATCTCCGGCAACATGGAAACGGCCAGCGCGGCCGATCGCGAGGAAGGTTTCGAGCAGGATGGCCGCGTCGCGTTCTTCGCGAAGGGCCGCATCAGGGGCGACTTCCTGCTGACCATGGCCTACGACTCGACGCGTCAGAAGCAGGACGCTCGAGACAGCATCCGCGGCACCATCGAGCCGGACCGTTACTATCTACTGTACGGCGACGGCACCGAGCAGCGCTTCGAAGCGGCTTCGCAGAGCAAGCTGTATCTCAAGATCGAACGCCGCCAGTTCGTCGCGCTGTTCGGCGACTACGACACGGGTTTCACGGTCACGGAGCTCACCCGCTACAACCGCAGCCTGTCGGGCCTGCGCGCCGACTTCGGCGGTGATCGTGTGCAGGTCAGCGGCTTCGCGGCACGCACGGACTCGGGTCTGGTGCAGGACGAACTGCAGGGCGACGGCACCTCGGGTCTGTATCGCCTCTCGCGGTCGCCGATCGTGATCGGCTCTGACAAGCTGCGCATCGAGGTCCGCGACCGATTCGAAATTTCCCGCGTGGTGGAAACGCGCGAGCTCTCGCGTTTCATCGACTACGACCTGGACTACGAGCGCGGCACGGTGTTCTTCAAGGAGCCGGTTCCCAGCCGCGACCAGGATCTCAATCCGGTGTTCATCGTCGCGGACTATGAAGTCCGCACCGGCGGCGATGACGAGACCGCGGCGGGTTTGCGCGTCGTGGCCAGTCTCGCTGGCGACCAGGTGGAGCTCGGCGCGAGCAGCGTGTTCCAGGG
>JBKPPO010000069.1:0-3309 GCA_046733635.1 Pseudomonadota bacterium
GCGCACCGCCTTCAGGATCGCCGCAGTGCGTTGTTGGGTGGAGTCGGCCATGTTCTCGAGTGGGCGGCGGGGATTGCCGGTCGGGATTGCGATAGACGCTGCGCAGCGATTAGAGTTTCCGCCTCTTCGGCGCCGGATCAGATCACGCGATGGCCAATCTCGCAACGACTCCTCGTCCGCAAATGGATTGGCTGACGCTCACCGACACCACTACGGCCGGCCCGACGCTGCGCGCCTGGATCCGCGTACACAAATCGACAATTGGACGCTGGCTGTTCGCGCGCACCGTGTGCAAGCGGGCGCCCTACTTCGGAACGATCAAGCCAAGATTCCTCGACCTGCAGCCCAAGCTCTGCCGCGTGTGGATGAAGAAGCGCCGCGCCGTGGAGAATCACATCGGCACCGTGCACGCGCTCGCGATGGGCAACCTTTGTGAACTCGCCGCCGGGATGTGCACCGAGGTCACGATCCCGACGAACATGCGCTGGATTCCGCGCGGCATGACGATCGAATACCTCGGCAAGGCCGGGAGCGACGTCACCGCCACGGCGCGTATCGAGAAGACCGAATGGGCTCAGGCGGAGAATGTCGCCGTCCCGGTGAGCGTGCACGACGTGAACGGCAAGGAAGTCGTGCGCGCCGTCATCAGCATGTACGTGTCGCCCAAGAAAGAAAGCTGATCGCGTGCGCCGCGCGCCCCGCACCTGGACGCTGCTGGGCCGCGACGCGAAACCTTTCGAAAGTCCCGCGGCCGGGAAGCTCGGCGGCCACCGTCGAACGAAGATCTACGGCCGACTCGATTGTCCGGCCGCGCTGCGCGCCATCTCGCGCGGTGGCTATGTGAATCATCGCGTCTTCTTCCGGGATGCGGCCACGGCCCGCGCCGCCGGATTCCGTCCCTGCGCGGTGTGTCTGCCCGCCGAGTATCTGCGCTGGAAGCAGGGACGGCGGGAATCCCCCGACTAACCACCTGTCGCCGGCCACGGGCGCCAGGTGGCCGTCCTGAGCACGGCGTGGCTCAGGACGCGTCGTGCAGGATGATGCCCAGCGTGTGCCGCCGGCCCGAATGGAGGCGGCTCACGCCGTGACGCATCTTCACGCGGTAATCGCCGCGCGTGCCGCGCGACGGCCGCTCGTTCACCGCGAAGATCACGGCGTCTCCTCTCGCGAGCGGCACCACTTCCACGCGTGACTGCTGGCGCGGCCGCTGCTCCGTGAGCACGAACTCGCCACCTCGGAAGTCTTCGCCCGGTTGCGAGAGCAGCACGGCCATCTGCAATGGGAACACATGTTCGCCGTACAGATCCTGATGCAGGCAGTTGAAGTCGCCTTCGGCATATCGCAGCAGCAACGGAGTCGGCCGCTGCTGACCGGCCGCGTGACAACGCGAGAGGAACTCCTCGTGGGTGCCCGGGAAACGCACGGGCTGTCCCATTCGTTCATTCCAGCGATTCGCGAGTGGAGCCAGCGCCACGTAGAGCTCGCGCCGCAGCGCCGCGACGGCCGGAGGCAGTGGATAGGCGAAGTACTGATACTCGCCGCGGCCGAATCCATGCCGGCTCATCACGATGCGGCTGCGGAAGTTCGCGGCGTCATCGTAAAGCGCCGCAAGATCGCCGCAGGTTCGCTCATCGAGCAGCGCGGGCAGCAACGCGAAGCCACGCTCGTCGAGCGAAGCCACATCGGCGGAGTCGAATCGGGTCATCGCGCGAGGCTAGCGCCGCACGCGGGGCAGATCATTCCGATTCTTGCTCAGCCTGTCTCGGCCGCCTTCGCGAGCCCCGCCATCTTCACCGTGGCTTCGAACTCCTCAGGCTTCGGCATGCGCACCGTCTTTTCCACCTCTTCGGGCAGCGGCATGCGCACCGTGGGTTCATCGGCCGGCGCAGGACTCGCGGGCACGAGGCCGCGCAGGATCGACGACTCGATCTCGTGATCGATGATCGGCGAATACTTCGCGAAGCGGTTCATCGTGATGGGCCGCGCGCGCGAACCGCTGGCCTGATGCGTGACGAGAAACGCGTGGTACTCGCCCGGCTTCGACGTGGCGAAACCGAACGCGAGGTTCACCTTGCCGGCGCGCTGCGTCTCTTCGTTGTTGATGCGCTCGTCGCAGACGACGAAGTAGCTCGCTTCGCCCGGGCGGCCGGCGAAAGCGCCCTCGGCGTACAGCGAATCGAGGAATGCCTCCGCCTGCGCCTTGGCCATGAGCCAGGTGGCCGCGGCATTGCGCTCGAACAGCATCCACCGCGTGCCGCGTTCGATGCTGGTCACGACGAACAGCGCGAGCCGGCGCGCCGAGAGATACCGCCAGTCGCTCACCGCCGCGGCGCCGCTCGCCAGCGTTCGCGGACTGGCCGCGAACTTGGGCGCGATGCGCACGGACTGCAGCAGGTTGATGCCGGCGTTCACGAGCCGCGCGCGATCGGCATTGTGGATCGTCCACGCCGGGCGGAGACCGGGACGCAGGATGGCGTCGTCGCCTTCGGCTGCGGCCCACACCGGCCAGGTTTCGTCGCAGCGCGCGATCATGCCGGCGGCCACGCCGCAGGGCGCGAACAACTCGAAGCGGCCGCGCAGCCGATCGAAGGCCACGACGCGCGGGAAGAACATGGCCGCGTCTTCACTGCGGAACGGCCAGTGACGCATGCCGTCGAGCGCCGCCGCGCTCGACGCCCAGGTGGCGGGCGGGTCGACGATGAGCAGCGCGCGCTTCTCGCGAGCGAAGCGGCCGGCCACGAGCAGCGTCGACAGGCCGACGTCGTGATCCCGAGTGAGCGGCGGGATGCACAGCAAGTTGATGTCGGGCGCGGCCTGCAGGGCGAACAGCCCCGTGCCGGCCTGCGCGGAACCGATGATGTCGTAATCGGTGATCGGGCCGCCGTCGTCGCCATCGGGGTTCGAGTGCGTGTAGCCGATGACGGCGCCGTTGTTCGCAGGCGGGGTCCGCGTGGGACGTTCCACGGGCACGCTGCCCTGAACGCGCACCAGCCGCGACTCGAGCAGCATGTCGGCGACGAAACGATCCGCGCCCGGCTTCACCGAGAGGCGGCGGAAGATCTCCTGGTCTTCGATCGACTCGGAGCCCGCCGTACGCACGCGCTGCACGACAAGGTTGAATCGCTCGATGTCCTTGGAATCGATGGCGTCGTAGTCCACCGAGGCGCGCAGGAATTCCCGCGAGCCCGCGCCGACGCCGCGCAACGTGAGCCGTCCCTGCGCGGTCGGCAGCGTGAGCGTGGGCGGACGCGCACCATTGACCACGCGGACGATGACCGCCGCGCGGCCCCCGTTTTCGAAGAACTGCTC
>JBKPPO010000070.1:0-5198 GCA_046733635.1 Pseudomonadota bacterium
GCCCGGGGCGGCTCAATGGCCCGTTGGAGATAGAATCTGAAGGCGCAGTTAGATTCACTTGGGAGAAGTGCATGAGCCGCGAGACTTCGACTCGAATGGTCTTGGCGATCGCCGGCCTGATGGCACTCGCTTGGGCTCCTCCCGCGCCGGCCGCGAGTGACCACTGTGTCCCGCTCGAGCAACCGCAGGAGCCGGTCGAGGCCGGAGACATCAACACATCCTCGGTGCGGCTGCGGCTGGTCGAGCCGGCGAACGACGCGGCCGTGGATGCCGATTCGATCGTCGTCGTCGAGGTGGACTATCGGGTCGCGGATTTCCAGCCCGGCAGGTACGGGTTGATGATCAGTTTTCCGGCGGTGCCGTTGTCGCGCGAATAGTGAGCATGAAGATCGCCTGGTGCGCTTGGCTGCTGGCCATCGCCGGAGCCGCGGCCGCGGGCAACGGTGACATCGCCGCGGCGGCGCAGGCGCAGATCGGTGTCACCACCCACTACGACGGCTCGTATCGCGCGCTGGCGTATCCGGGAGGCGACGTGCCCGCGCACACCGGCGTGTGCGCGGACGTGATCGTGCGCGCGCTACGCAAGGCGCGGTTGCAGGATCTTCAGAGGCAGGTGCACGAGGACCTGCGCGCCAACTGGGATGCGTATCCGCATCCGGCGAGTTGGCGGCTCGCGAAACCCGACCCCAACATAGACCATCGTCGGGTGCCCAATCTCATGACGTACTTCCGGCGCCAGGGTCATTCGCGCACCCCCACGCGGGAAGCCGCCTCCTATCTACCGGGCGACATCGTGGCCTGGGACCTGGGACGGGGGCTGCTGCACATCGGGGTGATCAGCGACCTGCGGACGGCGGCGGGCGTGCCGCTCGTGGTGCATAACATCGGGGCGGGCGTCCGGGAAGAGGACATCCTGTTCCGGTACACGGTGATAGGACACTACCGCCTCCCGGCGCCGATTCTGACGCCCCGGAGCCCCTGATTCCGGTACGCTTCCGGCCCTCAGATGGCCTCCAAAGCAAAGCTCGCCAAAGACGACAGCATCCACGGCGAGAATCTCAATTCTCCGCGCCAGTTCTTCGGCGTCTTCAAGTACAGCAAGCGCGCGCTCGAGCTGTTGTGGACGACGAGCAAGCCGCTGTCGCTGCTGCTGGGCTTCTGCACCATCCTCGCGGGTATCCTGCCGTCGGGAGTAGCGTGGGTGGGCGCGCGGATCGTCGACAGCGTCTACTGGGCCACGCGCGCCATCGCCAACGGCCAGGAGATGAGCATCATGCCCACCGTCTGGTGGGTGGTGGCCGAGGCGGGGATCATGGTGGTCATCACCGCCGCGCACCGGGGCATCACGCTGTGCCAGGCGCTGCTCAAGGCGCAGCTCTCGCATCGCGTGAACGTGCTCATCCTCGAGAAGGCGCTGACGCTCAACCTCACGCACTTCGAGGACTCCGAGTTCTACGACAAGCTGACGCGCGCCCGCCGTGAGGCCTCGAGCCGGCCGCTGTCGCTGGTGATGCGCACCTCGGGCCTGTTCCAGAACGCGCTGCAGATCTCGAGCTTCGCGGTGCTGCTCGCCGGGTTCTCGCCCTGGGCGGTTTTCATCCTGCTGTTCGGCGGCATGCCGGCGTTTTTCGCCGAGACCAAGTTCTCGGGCGACGCCTTCCGCCTGTTCCGCTGGCGCGCGCCCGAGACGCGCATGCAGACCTATCTGGAGACGGCGATCGCGCGCGAGGATCACGTCAAGGAAGTGAAGCTGTTCGATCTCGGCAAACTCTTCCTCGGCCGCTACAAGGGCATCTACGAAGGACTCTACGAGAAGGACCGCAACCTCACCATGCGCCGCGAGGGTTACGGCCTGCTGTTCACGATGGTCAGCATCGGCGCGCTGTACAGCGCCTACGCGTGGTGCGCCATCGAAGCAGCGCAGGGCAAGATCTCGCTGGGCGACATGACCATGTACATCATGCTGTTCCGCCAGGGCCAGGCGGCCGTGACCGCGAGCCTCGGGAACGTGGGCGGCATGTACGAGGACAACCTCTATCTGTCCACGCTGTACGAATACCTCGAGGTCAAGGTCGAGGCGAGCACGGGCACCGCGGTCAGCGGACCGGATCCGGAAGCGGGCGTGGTGTTCGAGAACGTGGAGTTCCGCTATCCCGGATCGGACGCAGTGGCCATCACCGGTATCAACCTGCAGATCAAGCGCGGCCGCAGTCTGGCGCTGGTCGGTGAAAACGGTTCGGGCAAGACCACGCTGATCAAGCTGCTCACGCGACTCTACAAACCCACGCATGGCCGCGTGCTGCTCGATGGTCGCGACCTGCAGGAATGGGACGCGGGGGTGCTCCGCCGCCGCATAGGCGTGATCTTCCAGGACTTCGTGCGTTACCAGCTCATGGTGGGCGAGAACATCGGCGCCGGCGACGTGCGCGAGTTCGAGAACCGCGAGCGCTGGGCCGACGCCGCCGCGGAAGGCAAGGCCGCGCCGTTCATCGAAGAGATGCCTGCGCAGTACGAGACGCAGCTCGGCAAATGGTTCAAGGATGGCCGCGAGTTGTCAGGCGGCCAGTGGCAGAAGATTGCGCTGTCTCGCGCGTTCATGCGCAAGGACGCCGACATCCTCGTGCTCGACGAGCCCACCGCCGCCATGGACGCCGCGGCCGAGGCGGAGGTGTTCGAACACTTCCGTTCGCTCATGGGCAAGAAGATCGGCATCGTGATCTCGCACCGCTTCTCCACGGTGCGCATGGCCGACGAGATCGTGGTGCTCGACCAGGGCCACATCGTCGAGCGCGGCAATCACGAGTCGCTCATGAAGCACGACGGCGTGTACTCCAAGCTCTTCACCCTCCAGGCACGCGGCTACCGGTAACGGGAAATGGGGTCACTCCCCATTTGCTGGCAAAAGGGGTCAGGCCTGGACCTCGCGACTCTTGGAACTTGCTAACCAAACAACGGTTGCGACGTCCAACCGGGAGTCGTCGCAAACGGGTGGGTAGGCTCAGCCATGCGGTCGGTCGCATCTCTCGTCATCGGGGCAGCGTTGCTGCTGACCATGCTCGCCCAGGCGGGCTGCGCCAGCGCGCCTGCGGAAGCCGCGCTCGATTCCCGTGTGCCCGGGCTGCTGCGCCAATACCGCGTTGCCTCCGTCAGCGTGGCGAAGATCGAGCACGGACGGGTCGCACTGGAGCGCGCCTATGGCGAACAATCCGCGGGCGTCGCCGCGACACCGGCCACCCTCTACAACCTCGCTTCGCTGACCAAGCCCGTGACGGCCGAAGTGCTCCTGCGCCTGGTGGCGGAAGGGAGACTCTCGCTGGATGAGCCGGCGTGGCGTCATTGGGTGGATCCGGACATCGCGGCCGATGCCCGGCACCGGCAACTCACGCTACGAATTGCGTTGAGCCACCAGTCGGGCCTTCCGAACTGGCGCGGCCGAAGTCCGGGCGGAAAGCTCTCTTTCGATTTCGCGCCTGGCGCGGCGTACGGATATTCCGGTGAAGGCTACGGCTACGCCGCCCGTTTCGCCGAAGCCAAGCTCGTTGAAGGATTCGAAAGGCTCGCGCATCGCGCAGTGTTCGATCCGCTCGGGATGACCAGCAGCGCTTTCTCATATCGCGACTGGATGCAGGGGCGGCTCGCCGTGCCGCTCGACGAGGAAGGACGCTGGGGACACCCGCAGGTGGAGTCCTCGGGGCAGTGGAACGCCGCAAACAACCTGATCACCACCGCAGGCGACTACGCGCGATTCGTGATCAGCGTGATGCGCGGTGAAGGCCTGACGAGGTCGCTCGCCGCGGAGCGTCTGCAGCCCGTGAAGGGCCCGCAGCCTGCGCGGCCCTGCGAGCTCGAAAACGTGCGTGCCTGTCCGCGAGCGTCGAGCATCGTGTTCGGCTGGATCCGTCTCGATTTCGACGATGGCGCGGTATTCATGCACACCGGTTCGAACGGCCGGCCGGGAGGTGAGCGCACGCTGGCGTATTTCGATCCCGCGCGCCGAAGCGGGGTGGTCGTCCTCACGAGCGGCGCCGGGGGCGAACAGCTTTATCGCGAAATCGCGCAGATCCTGGATCCGGAGTCGCGCATGGCTGACTATCTGGCATCGCACTGAGCCCGGAAGTCGAATCGGGTCCGACCCCTTTTGCTGGCAAATGGGGAGTGACCCAATTTCCGGCACAAAAAAAGCGGCGCCATTTCTGGCGCCGCTAATTTGATCACTTCAGTGATTAGAAGCGGCGACCGCCGCCTCCACCGAAGTTGCCACGCGGGGCGCCACGCTCGCGCTCCTGGGCTTCATTGACCTTCAGCGGACGACCGCCGAAGTCCTTGCCATCGAGCGCCTGCATGGCGCGGGTGGCATCGGCATTCGGCATTTCGACGAAGCCGAAGCCGCGCGGGCGGCCGGTTTCGCGATCGTTCACCAGGGACACCTTGTCGACGGTGCCATGGGCAGCGAAGAGACCACGCACCTGATCTTCGGTGGCAGAGAAAGGCAGATTTCCAACGTAAAGTTTCATCCGGAACAACTCACAGAAAAATAGAGACGGTGACAGGCAAAGCCCTGTCGGCTTGGTTCGCGAATTCTTTGGAGGTGACGGTGCCGCGAGTGCGGGCCGTTTCAACGAAGGATCAGCAAAGCCGGGCTGGCACGGTACAGGAATTGTCGGGCCGATGCGAATAATTCCGTGATGAAAAGACCCGGTTATTCCCGAGGCCCCCGGTCCGCACCCCGGAAGGGCGGGACCGGAGGCCAGTTAGGCCGTCCCTGATCGTGAATTAGCGCAATTGACCGCGGATCTCACCCCCCGGCCATTTGGTGGTGTGGACGTTTGCGTAGGACACGCCCGCCTTGATGGCTGCCGCGATTTCCGCGAACGCCCCGGGCTCGATGCCCTGTCCCGGCGCGGCGGGAGGCGCCGCTCCCGGCCCCAGCACCAGGTCCGGCGTCACCGTTCCTTCCAGCACCGCCGGACCCGCGGGGCAGGCCTGGGTACCGGCCGGACCATTCCCGAGGTTGCTGCAGAGGAAGAAGCTGACGCCGCCATTCGCGCCCATCTGTCCGAAGTGCACGTGCGCCTGCGTCACCGTGCCCTCGAGGCCGTCGTACTTGAGCTTCCAGTAGATCTGGTTGGCGGCCGTATCCACCCAGGCTTCGAAGCTGCCCCGCGCCGCGGTGGATAGCGCCGGCACCTCCTGGTAGC
>JBKPPO010000071.1:0-2031 GCA_046733635.1 Pseudomonadota bacterium
GAGCGCCTTGAGCGCGCGCGAGTACATGTCGGTGTCGTAGTTGAGATTGCCGTCGTCGATGTTCGGCGAGCGGCCGCAGCCGCCGTCCGCGATGGCGATCAGGCGGCAGTCGCGCGATTCGACGCGCCACGCCTGGCCGTAGGTGAGCGTCGTGTCCCAGCTGCCCGAGAAGGTGCCGTCGTCGCTCTGGAAGTCCCAGGCATAGGCGGCGGGAGTGGCGAGCGCCATCGTGGCCACGATCGGAAGCGAACGGACGACGTATCGCCGGATCAGATCGTTACGCATTCAATTTCCCCTGAAGACCGCGGCGAAACTGCGAGTCGCGAGGAAGGAGCAGGCTCACCGCTGGCCGTATCGTCTTGATGTTCGCCGCGCTTCTGCTTCCCCTCGCGGACACATGGGCGCGAACGTGTTGCGCGCGAGTATAGCAGCGGGCTCCCGGAGCAAAGCTAGCTGGCCAGCGTTACCCCTACCAAGACATCGAAAGGCCGCGTGTCAGACCTGGGTGACCTGCAGGATCGAGTGGCGGATCTGTTCCGACAGGACTAGCTGCGCGTCGGCCGCCACCCGCACCAGCACCTCGTCGAACTCGAGCTTGCCGCCCTCGCCCGCCTTGAGCACGCCGCGCTCGCGAAGCAGGTTGATGAAATTCTCGAACATCGCGCGGTCGAAGAACTCGGGCGAGTTGAAGCCGTACAGCATGTTCATGCGTTGCGCGGCGAGATGGCATTGCTGTTCCAGCGCCTTCTGCGTCATCTCCCCGCTGCCGGCCCGGAGCAGCAGCGAGATCGCGAGGTAATAACGCTCGATCGTCTGGATGGTCGCCTGCGCGAGCATCGAGAGCTGCATGGCCTGCGGCGAATCGGGCGGCGGGCGCAGCCAGGCGGCGCCGGACTCGTCGGGGCGCAACACGCCTTGTTCGGCGAGCGCAGCAAGCACGCCCTCGATCACCGCCGAGAGCTCTTCTTCTCGCCATCGCAGGAAAAGCTCGGACGCCACGTAGGGATAGATGCGCCAGGCCAGGCGCTGGATATCCTCGGTGCGCAGCATGGAGTTGCCGATGAATGCACAGGCCACGAGTGACGGCATCGCGAAGAGATGCAACACGTTGTTGCGGTAGTAGGCGATGAGCTGCGCGCTCTCGTCGCTCATCTTCACGATGTCGCCGAGTTTGTGGGTCACGCGCGAGATGATCTTCAGCGACTCCCCGTACACCACGATCTCGGCCGGCGTCGCGTCCGTGAGCGTCACTCGCGCACTGTACGGGTTGGAACGCAGCAACTTGAGATACAACTCGAGCTGACCGAGCAGCGCCGATTCCGGCAACGCGCCGCGCGGACTCGCCAGCAGCGCCGTCGCCAGCAGGTTGATGGGCGTGACCGCTGCGGCGGCATTGATCCCTCGCATGATGCGTCCGGCGAGATCCCCCACGAGCGCATTGAGCGCGGGCGATCGCGTATCGTCGTCGAACTTCTGCGTGCGCCAGCCCGGCAGCGCGCCATCGAGGAGCTCATCGAGCTCGATGGGTTCGCCCACGTTCACGTGGACGGTGCCGAAACGTTCTCGCAGTACGCGGAACGAGGTCAGCAGATCCCACCAGCTCTCCTTCTTCTTGGGCGCGCCCGAGAGCTCGGAGATGTAGGTGCTGGCCTCGACGATGCGCTCGTAGCCGAAGTACACGGGGACGAACACGACCGGGCGCACGGGGTCGCGCAGGAAACTGCGCACCGTCATCGACAACATGCCGGTCTTGGGCTGCAGCAGCCGGCCCGTGCGCGATCGGCCGCCTTCGATGAAGTATTCCAGCGAATGCCCGCGCGCCATGATGGCCGCGAGGTATTTCATGAACACCACGGTGTACAGCGCATTGCCCGCGAAGCTGCGCCGGATGAAGAACGCGCCGCCCTTGCGCAGGAATCGCCCGACCACCGGGATGTTGAGATTGATGCCCGCGGCGATGTGCGGCGGCGCATAACCCTGGTGATAGATGATGTAGGAGAGCAGCAGGTAGTCCATGTGGCTGCGGTGGCA
>JBKPPO010000072.1:0-10628 GCA_046733635.1 Pseudomonadota bacterium
GTCCTCACCCACGAACCTGGCCTGGCTCGAATCGCCCACGGTTGCGATCCGCAAGACCTGGCTCGTGGAAGTGCGGCCGGACGAATCCATCGCGTTCCGGGAACAGGCCGCGCTCACCATCGAGAAGGAACGGCCGGGCCAGGATCTGGCGAGGCTCAAGGGCTTCGGCAATGGCGACTTTGCGCCGGAAAGGCTCAAGGAACTGCGCGCGTCGCTCAAGTCCGCATTGGTGAGCGAGGGCCTGTACGCGGATGAAGCCGAGGCCATGCTCAACACCTGGAAGCACAGCTACTTCGAAAAGCCGGGGCTCCGCGTGTTGTATCTCGTGCCCCGCGCGTGGACCGACTACTTCCTGCGGCTGGAATTCTCGGTGCCCGCGCGCGTGAATCGCGCGATCGTGGGCCGCATCGACATCGATCGCGAATGAGCCGCGCCGCAGCGAGCCCGCGAGGCTACATGCTCGGGAACGGCGAGCTCTCGTCCGGATCGTTATGCGAACGCACGATGCGGAAGTACACGCGCCGGCCGGGATTGTCCGGATGCGTCATGTACACCACGGCGTACCGCTCGTCGCCGAGGGTCTGGAACTCGTGCGGATCGGGGCTCCAGCCGGGGTAGTGCGTCCGGATCCAGCGGCGGATCGACCGGTCGACCATGAGGTCGCTGGTGACGACGAGGCGCACGGCCGTGATGATCGAGCTGCCGGGCTCCGTGGGGTTCGGCATGTTGATCTGCGCGTGGGCGAGCGCCGCGGCGCCTAACAAGGTGAACGTGACGGCCAGGTTGCGGATCGTTTTCATGGGAACCCCCTCGCACCGAAACTAAATCAGTGAGCGAAGGGCCGTCAATTGCGCCTTTCTTCCAATGCCAGCCGGACGGCCAGGCCGCCCAGGACCAGCCCCATGAACCATCGCTGCAAGCCGAGCCAGAGGGGATTCCGGCCGAACCAGGCCGCCAGCCGCGCGGCCGACAGGATGATTCCGAGGTTGACCGCGAAGCTGACGAGGATCTGCGTGAGTCCCAGCACCAGGCTCTGGCCCAGCACGGACCCGTTTTCGGGCCGCACGAACTGCGGGAACACCGAGAGGTAGAACACCGCGATCTTGGGATTCAGGGCGTTGGTCATGAACCCCATGAAGAAGAGCCGCGCCGGGGAGTCGGCGGGCAGCTCGCGCGCCTCGAAGGCGGATCGCGCACCGGGCCTCAGCGCCTGCCAGGCCAGCCACAGCAGGTAGACGGCGCCTAACCACCGCAACAGGTCGTAGGCCAGCGGAATGGCGAGGAACAACGCCGTGAGTCCGACGGCCGCCGCGAACATGTGCACGAGGAAGCCGGCGGCGACGCCGAACAGGGAGGTGATCCCCGCGCGGCGCCCCTGGCACAGCGACCGCGAGATCAGGTAGATCATGTTCGGGCCGGGCGTCAGCACCATGATCAGGGCCGCGAGCGCGAACAGCGCGATTTCTCCTGCGGGGATCATGGCGGTTCAGCTGATGCCGACGCGTTTGGCGCCCTGCGTGAACAACGATTCCGTTTCCTCATTGCAACGGAAGGCCGCGAGGAAATCCGCCATGCGGTAATCGGGCACACGCGCGCGGATCTTGGCCGTGTAGTCCTTCGCTTCTTCGGTCCGGCCCGCGAGCCCCAGCGTGATGGCGGCGATGGTCATGATGTGCTGGTGGGCATTCGGCCGCGCGGCAGCCTTGATGGCCCATTCCGCAGCCTCGGCATATTCACCCAACCGCACCAGCGCCATGGACCGCGTGCCCAGCATCGCGAACAGCAGCGGATCGAAAGGCGAGAGGAGTCGCGCATGATCCGTGAACGAGATCGAGGCCCGCGCATCGCCCGACTGCGCGTGGATGAACGACAGCGTGTAATGCGCACTCGCGAAGTTGGGGCTCAGGTCCACGGCGCGCTCGAGTTCCTGTACGGCCTGTTCCGAGCCGCCGCGCAGCCACATCGCACGGCCCATCGCCCAGTGCGCCGAAGGGTCGCGGTCGTCGGCCATGAGGCCGCGGCCCGCGGCGTCGAAGGCGCGATCGATCTCCGGGCCTGCCTTCTTCCATCCCAGGAAGGCATTCTGGAAATGCGCGAACGACAGCCCCGCGTACGCGCGGGCATAGGTGGGATCGAGCTCGACGGCCTGCGCGAAGAACTGGCGAGCCCGCTCATTGTCCGTCTTGTTGAACCGGTACATGTGCCACAGGCCCCGGTGATGCGCTTCCCACGCATCGAGCGAGGCCGGCGGCTTGAGCACGGCGCGATTGCGTTCGAGCATCTCGATCTCGTGCGCTACCGCCGCCACGATGCGGTTGCCGATCTCGTCGAGCAGATCGAGCGCATCGTTGATCTTCTCGTCGAAGACTTCCGCCCAGATGATGCGGGCGGTGCGCGTCTCGATGAGATCGGCGCTCACCTGCATCTTTTTGTGGTTGCGGCGCACGGAACCGCTCACCACGTAGTCCACGTTGAGCATGCGGCCGGCCTCTTCGGGTCCGACCGCGCGATCACGCAACGCCATCATGCTGGCCTGCGCGATCACGAACATGCTGCGCAGCTTCGCGAGCCGCGTCGTGACGTCGTAGGCCAACGCGACGGCGGCGCCGCCGTGTTTGTCGGCCTCGGAAGACTGGTCCATGAAAGGCATGACGGCGATCGACGCTCGCCGGGCGCTCGCCGGCGTCTCGGGCGCGAAGCGCCGGACCTCGGTGAGACTGGCGCTCACGAGCTGGATGGCCGGCGCCGGTGCGGCGGCCGCCGCGGGCTCGCTGCGCGCGCGGACATTGCGCCAGATCTCGCGCAGCGGCGCGCTGTCGAGGCCATCCGCCTCGAAGAGTTTGCTCGCGCTGTCGAGATGCGATTCGCCATCGGCGATGCGGCCCTGCCGCACCAGCGACGCCAGCAGCAGTTCGTGCGCACAGCGGTCGAAGGGCGCGAGCCGCAGCCATTCTTCGAGATATCCCGCCGACTCCTCCGCCGGCAACGCGCGCGCGAGATTCTCGAGCAGCACGGTCTGGATGCCGCGGAAGCGGCGCCGCTCGGCGGTGATCCAGGCATCGAACATCGGGCTGCGCGCGATCTCCAGGCCCTCGAGCAGTTCACCCGAGAACAGCGCGCTCAGCAGCTTCTGCTGGTCGACGCCTAACTTCTGGATGCCATGCTCGGGCGCGCGCGTGACTTCCAGCGTGTCGACGATGCAGTCGGAGAGATCGAGGCGGATGCTGGTGCCGTCCGCGATCACACGCTTGCGGCCCTTCTCGTCCACCAGTCCGCGGATCTTGGACAAACACCAGCGGAGCTCACCGCGCGGATCGTTGGGCACGTCCCAGAGGAGTTCGCAGATCTGCGAGCGCGGCACCGGGCGGCTCGCGAGCACCAGGTAACCCAGCAGCGCGCGCACTTTGCGCGAGGCGGGCAGGGCGATGACGTCGCCGCCGCGCGACAGCTCCAGCGGACCCAGAAGACGGAATCGCAACGATTCCACGGACTTTCCCACGCTCTTTACCACGCCTGTTCCGTAGTTTGGCCACCGAAGCATCCGAGGAGGGACGCCATGAACCTGAGCCTGTCGAGAAACCCGCGCACGATGCGCGCGCCTCAAACAAACCATCCTCTCGCCTGGGCGAGCGCGGATTATGCCGCCGTCGGCAATGCGCTGCAGATGGTCAGCGAAGAACTCTGCGAAACCGTGAATTTATGCCAGGAGCAGCGCGTGCTCGACGTGGCCGCGGGCAAATTCCACGCATCGCTGGCCGCCGCGCGTCGCTGGTGCGAGGTCACGGCCACGGACGTGCCGTCCGATTCGGCCCGTCGCAGCCGGCAGCGCATCGAGGCCGAATCCGTCGGCGTGCGTTTCGTGGAAGGCGACGCCGAAGGCCTGCCCTTTGCGGATCAAAGCTTTGACGCGGTGGTCTCGTCCTTCGGCGCGATGTTTGCCATCGATCAGGATCGCGCGGCCTCCGAAATGATGCGGGTGTGCCGCCGGGGCCGGCTGGTGGGCCTCGCCAACTGGACGCCCGAGGGCTTCATCGGTCAGTTGTTCGAGCTGCTGGGCCGGTTCACGCCCGGCGGTGCGGCAGGCCTGCAGTCCTGCGCCTGGGGAACGCCGTCGCGTCTCCAGGAGTTGTTCTGCGCCTACGGCAATGTCTGGAGCGCGCGCAAGAACGTGGCCTTCCGCGCACGCACGCCCATGGACTGGGTCGACCGGCTGCGCGCGGACTACGCGCCGGTCGCCAATCTCGTCCCGAAGCTGGATGCCGAAGGCAAGAAACGTCTGCGTGGCGCGCTGCTCGAGCTCGTCGGCCGGTTCAACCGGGCCAGGGACTCGAGCATGTTGGTGGATGCGGAGTACCTGGAGGTCGTCGTGCAGAGGAGGTAGGCGAAGGCCGCGAGACGTCTCATGCGCAGCAATTACGCACCCGCGCGGACCTGAATAGGAGTACCGTCGCGTCTGGCTTGTGAGCATCGTCTGTCTTCCCTGGGCCGCGCGTCGTTCGACGCCATCTCGGCCGGTGACGCCATCTCATCGACGTCGCGAACCGACCGGCAGAATCCCCTGCTGGCCTCATGCAATTCAGGGAGTTCTCCGTGGCCAAGATCTATGTCGGCAATCTGCCGTTCTCTGCCAATGAAGCGGCCGTCCGCGACCTCTTCGCGATGCACGGCGCCGTGGAATCCGTGTCGGTGATCCAGGATCGCCTCACGGGAAAGCCGCGGGGTTTCGGCTTCGTGCAGATGTCCGGTGAGGATGCGGCCAGGGCCACCGCCGCATTGAATGGCAGCGACATGGGCGGGCGGGCGCTCCAGGTCAGCCCCGCAGAAGAGAGCGGCGCTCGTACTGCCAGCATTTCGCAGTGGCGCGGCCGCTGACACGGTCGATGTGCTGCGACTCCACTTCCGCTCCGGACATAGCGATCCGCCGACGCTGATGCTGGCGGCCTGCATGCGCTTCTGCGCCGACGGCACGCTTCGCGGACCTGACAACTGTGTCGTGGCGAGAGCCGTCGAGGGCGGATGGAAGGTCAATGGGCGCGTGCATCGGGAGTTCGAATGTGAAGGGCCCCTGCGACTGCGCCTGACCCTGGACTGGCGCGCGCCGTCGCAGTTGTTGGGGCCGTTCCGGCTGGTGCGCACGCTCGCCGGCATGTTGTATGGCGACGAAGTCTGCCTGCACGTGCGTTTACCCGGCATGCCCGGGGACGGTGTGAGCCACTGTCATCAGATCACCATGCTTTTCGAAGGAGGCTCGATTGCAAAAGCGTAACTACGGCCAGGCGAAACGACAGAAAGAAGCCACGCGCAAGGCGCGCCAGCTCGAGAAGCAGGAGCGTCGCCGCCGTGACTCGCCGGAAGAGAAGGCCGGCGATACGGCGCCGCCCGAAACGCCCGCCATTGGAATCGAACCATGAAGTTCGCGAAGCCCGGCAATGGCCGGGGGCAGACCCGCGAGCGCCAGCGCCGTCAGCGCGAGGCATCTCCAGCGCTGCGTGCGCGTTTTCCCAGGCTCGGCGCGCTGCGACTCGAGTTCGATTTCCGCGACAAAGGACCTTTCACACCTGCGCCGCAGGTCACCACGCTCCACCCGCCGGCGCGTGCCTACTTCGTGTTTCCGTGCCCGAGTGCGGATTGCGACGGGGAATTCGATCTGGGCGGCACGGTCGATGGAATGATGGATCAGGGCGACCGGCATCGCGAAGGTCAGTGTCTTTGCCAGGGCCAGCGGCAGGGCGATGCGAAGCAGAAAGTGGAGTGCGGCCTCACGCTGAAATACCGCGTGGAAGCCACCCCGGGCTGACTACTCGCCGATGTCCTCGTTCCAGACATCCGGATGCGCGGCGATGTATTCGCCGAGCATCCGTTCGCACTCGTAGGACTGCAGATCGACCACCTTCACGCCGCGCTCGCGCAGCCAGTCGATGCCGCCCTGAAAAGTGCGCGACTCCCCGACGATCACGGTGCCGATCTTGAACTGCACCACGAGCCCGCTGCAGTACCAGCAGGGCGCGAGCGTGGTCACCATGATCGTGTCCCGGTAGCCGCGCTGCCGGCCGGCCTTGCGAAAGGCGTCGGTCTCGCCATGCACCGACGCGTCGCCTTCCTGCACGCGGCGATTGTGGCCGCACCCTAACAATCTGCCATCGGCGTGGTACAGCGCGGCGCCGATCGGGATGCCGCCCTCGGCGAGTCCGCGGCGCGCTTCGGCGATCGCGGTTTCGAGCATCGCGCGGTAGTCAGGCCCGGCCATCAGGCGCCGCCCCTATCAGGCATCATCCGTGGGATCCAGCGACTGATCGAGCCGCTCGGGATGTTTGTTGAGTTCGGTCGTGGCGTTGTCGCGGCGCTTCTTGATGGCACTGCGCGCGACGACCGCCGCGATGACCACACCCAACACGATGAAAACGATGAGCTTGCCCATGACGACTCCTCGAACTAGAACGCGCTCTTGATCGCGCCGCCGTCGACGCGGACCGCGGCGCCCGTGGTCGCGGAGGCGAGCGGACTCGCCAGATAGGCCACGATCGACGCCACCTCCTGCGTGCTCGCGAACCGCTTGATCAGCGATGTGGGGCGTACCGATGCGAAGAAGTCCTTCTCGAATTCCTCGCCGGATTTTCCGAGCTCCTTCGCCAGCGCATCCACGAAATCGCCCACACCGCGCGACCTGGTGGGGCCCGGCAGAACGCTGTTCACGGTGATGCCCGTTCCCACGCAGGCCTCGGCGATGCCGCGCGCGATCGAGATCTGCGCCGACTTGGTCATGCCGTAATGAATCATCTCCGCGGGGATGTGCACCCCGCTCTCGCTGGAGATGAACAGGATGCGGCCCCAGTTCGCCTTGCGCATCGCCGGCAGCACCAGCCGCGCGAGGCGTGCGCCCGAGAGCACGTTCACATCGAAGAAGCGTCTCCAGTCGGCGTCCGGGATGTCTTCGAAAGCCTTGGGCTCGAAGATGCCGAGATTGTTCACGAGGATCTCGATGCCGGCATGCTGCCGCACCAGCGCCTCCGCGGCGCCCGCGTCCGCGAGATCGCCGGCGTAGCCGAGCACGTCACCGTTCGTCGCCTTGCGTATCGCCGCGACGGCGGCGTCCACACCTTCCTGCTTGCGGCCGTTGACGATCACGCGAGCCCCCTCCGCGGCCAGGGTTTCGGCGATGGCGTAGCCGATGCCCGCGGTGCTGCCGGAGACGAGCGCGAGTTTGCCTTTGAGTTGCAGGTCCATAGTCAAGAGACGCCTTTGAGAAGGGGTGAGCCGCTGGCACTGTGCGGCCGGGAAAGTGCGGAGGATCATACCGCGATGAAACTGCCACCGTTCCTGCTGGATCACTGGCTGGCCGCCCACGAATTTGCGGACCCGCCGATTCGTTTCAACCTGGCATCGAGTACCGGGCCCGCATGGACGCTGGGCGCGTTGCTGGGGCTGGCGGATGGTGAAACCCGGCGCGACATCGAGTCGCTCAAGCTGTCTTACGCACCACCGCAGGGCGGCCTACGCCTGCGCGAGCGCATCGCGGCGTTCCACGGCGTGGAGCCAGACGCGGTGCTCGTGACCACGGGCGCGTCGGAAGCACTACTCGCGCTGACCTGCCACTTCGCCGAACCCGGAGCGAACATCGTGCTGCCGGCACCGTGTTATCCCGCCATCCCGGTCATGGCGCGCGCCTGGGGACTCGAAGTGCGGCGCTATGCGCTCGACGCCGCGGACGGGTTCGCTCAGACCGCGGATCGCGTCCTCGCGGCGTGCGATGCGAACACACGCGCCGTGTTCGTGAACACCCCGCACAACCCGACCGGCTCCGTGATGAAAGAGACCGAGCAGCGCAAGCTCGCCGCGGCACTGGACGCGCGGGGAATCGCGCTCGTCGTCGACGAGGTCTATCACCCGCTGTATTTCGGGGACCCCGTGCCGAGCGCCTCGCGACTGCCCAACACGCTGGTGCTCGGCGACTTCGCGAAGGCCCTATCTATTCCCGGCCTGCGCACCGGCTGGCTCGTGGACCGCGATCCCGCACGCCGCGAGGCGCTCATGCATGCGCGCAGCTATTTCACCATCTCGTGTTCGCCGTTGGCCGAGGCGCTCGGCGCAATCGTGTTCGATCACGCGGATCAGATCCTCGGCGCACTACGCCGGGTATCCACGGCCAACCTGGCGTCGCTCGCGGACTTCATGAGCGCACATGCGGACAAGCTGCAATTCACGCGGCCCGCGGGCGGCACCACGTGTTTCCCGCGCCTCGCCGACGGCCGCGACGCGCGGCCGCTGGCCGGGTCGCTGGCCAAAGCCGGTGTGCTCGTGGCCCCGGGAGATTGCTTCGATGCACCCGCACATCTGCGCATCGGCTTCGGCGCCCAGAAGGAGGGTTACGCGGAGGCGTTGGGTCTGTTCAGCGAGGTACTGAAGACGTTCTGATTGCTGGACCGGGTCCAGATTGCGGCCCCGTATTTCCACCGGGATTCCCACGCCCGCTCCCACGATGCCCGTCTAACTTGCGAGCCTCTTACTGGAGGCCGCCATGTTCAAACGCATCTCTATCTTCCTGTACGGCGTGATCAGCTACGCCGTGTTCTTCGCCACTTTCCTCTACGCCATCGGCTTCATCGGCAATTTCGGTGTGCCGCGCACGCTCGATGGCGAGCCCGCCGAGAGCTTCGACATCGCGCTCATGGTCGACCTCGGGCTGCTCGGACTGTTCGCCCTGCAGCACAGCATCATGGCGCGACCGGTGTTCAAGCGCTGGCTCACGAGGTTCGTGCCGGTGTCCGCCGAGCGCAGCACCTACGTGCTGGCGTCGAGCCTTGCGCTGATCGCGCTGTTCTACTGGTGGCAGCCGCTCGGCGGCGTGATCTGGAACGTCACCGACACCTACGCTCGCGGCGCGATCTGGGCTGCGTACGCATTCGGATGGCTGCTGGTGCTCGTGACCACGTTCCTCATCAACCACTTCGACCTGTTCGGACTGCGCCAGGTGTGGCTGCAACTGCGCGGCCGGCCCTACACCGACATCGGATTCCGCACGCCCTGGCTGTACCGGCATGTGCGCCATCCGCTGTACGTGGGCTGGTTCTTCGCGTTCTGGGCCACGCCGACGATGACGCTCACGCACCTGTTGTTCGCGGTGATGACCACGGCGTACATCCTGATCGCGATCCGCTTCGAGGAGCGCGACCTGATCGCGCACCTCGGCCAGTCGTATCGCGATTACAAGGAGCGTGTGCCGATGCTGATCCCGTTCACCAGGCGACATAACGTGGACGGCGGATTCAGCCGCCGCGTCCGGCACTGATCCCGCATATGTCATGGCGGGTCCCGGGCGGCCTTTCGAGTAGGCCGCCCGGGGCTGCGGTTGAGCGATTTCATCGAATCGAGCGGAGATTCCGGGCCAGAAGCTCGCGATGCGAGTACATTCCGCGCCTGCCCACGAACGCCACTCGAGGAAGATCTTGAAACTGTCCACCACGGGGCCCGAAGGCGCCCGCAATTCCCTGCGCGAAAAGCAGCGCCGCAACCGGCTCGCGGCCAAGGAACTGCGCGTGCAGTTCCCCCAGTTCACCAATGTCCGGCTGGATTTCGAATTCAGTGACGAAACCTCGCAGCCGCCGGCGCCGCAGTCCGTCGTGCTGCATCCCCCGGCGAACGCGTATTTCGTCTATCCCTGCCCCTACGCGAGCTGCAACGGCGAGTTCGATCTCGCGGCGCAGGTCGACGAGATCGCCCAGAAGGGCAAGGCGGGCGCCAAGGGTCACACCACCTGCAAGGGTGAGCGTGTCCGCGGCGTGCAGGGCAAGACGCCCTGCGACCTGCACATCGAATATTCGATCGCCGTCGGCAAGTAATCGCCCAAAAGAAAAGGGCCGCCCTGTCGAGGGGCGGCCTTTTTTTTTGCGGCGTGTTTCCGCTCAGTCTTCGATGAGGAAGCTGCGCAGTTGTTCGCTGCGCGACGGATGACGCAGCTTGCGCAGCGCCTTCGCCTCGATCTGACGGATGCGCTCGCGCGTCACGTCGAACTGCTTGCCCACTTCTTCCAGCGTGTGATCGGTGTTCATGTCGATACCGAACCGCATGCGAAGCACCTTGGCTTCACGCGGGGTCAGTTGCGCAAGTACCGAATGAGTGGTTTCGCGCAGCGATTCCATCGTAGCCTGGTCGATCGGGGACGCCACGGAGGTGTCCTCGATGAAGTCGCCGAGGTGGGAGTCCTCGTCGTCGCCGATCGGAGTCTCCATCGAGATGGGCTCCTTGGCGATCTTGAGCACCTTGCGCACCTTGTCTTCCGGCATCTCCATGCGCACGGCCAGTTCTTCCGGCGTCGGCTCGCGACCCATCTCCTGCAGCATCTGCCGCGAGATACGGTTCAGCTTGTTGATGGTCTCGATCATGTGCACCGGGATGCGGATCGTGCGGGCCTGATCCGCGATCGAACGCGTGATCGCCTGGCGAATCCACCACGTGGCGTACGTGGAGAATTTGTAGCCGCGGCGGTATTCGAACTTGTCCACCGCCTTCATGAGGCCGATGTTGCCTTCCTGGATGAGGTCGAGGAACTGCAGGCCGCGGTTCGTGTACTTCTTCGCGATCGAGATCACGAGGCGCAGGTTGGCCTCGACCATCTCCTTCTTCGCGCGGCG
>JBKPPO010000073.1:0-9812 GCA_046733635.1 Pseudomonadota bacterium
GGATTGCGTCATGCGCCTTCCTTGCCGGATTCCTGCAGACGTTCGACGCGTTCATCGCCGAGCAGTCCGGACAGCGCGGCGGCGACGGCCGTCTCGAAACGCGCGTCGATGTTCGAGTTGTCGCTGCTCACGCGGCAGCCGCCGCGCGCCATGAGCGGGTCTTCGAGCAACTGCCATTGCTGATCGCCCTGCGGCTGCGCGAGTTTCTCGCGCACGACCGCCGCATCGTCGGGATGCAGGTGGACGCGGATGTTTCGCGTGGCCAGCGGCAGCAGCGCCACCGTGTGCCGGATGATGCCGATGATCTGCGCGGGATCGATCTTGAGTTCCCGGCGCACGAGATGTTTGGCGAGCGTGAGCGTGAGGCGCGTGAGCTCGGTCTCCACCTGCTCGTCGAGTTGTTCCAGCGGTTTCGCGAGTGTGCCGATGATGGCTTCGAGCGCGACCACGCGCGCATTCACTTCGTTGATGCGCTTCGCGAGCTCGGCTTCGCCCTTGCGCACGCCTTCGGCATGACCGTCCTTGAAGCCGTGGTCCCAGGCTTCGCGTTCGATGATGCTGAGATGCATGACGTTGACGCCCTTGGCGCCCGGACGCGGCATCGCCGCGCCTTCCACCGAAGGCAGATCCCAACGCGACACGGGCAGCTCGGCCGCCCCGGCCTCAGACATATTCGTCGCCCTTGCCGCCCAGGTTGATGGTGCCTTCGTCGGCGAGCTTGCGCGCCGCGATCAGGATCTCCTTCTGCGCGGCTTCCACGTCCGCGAGCTTCACGGGGCCCTTGGCCTCGAGGTCGCTCTTGAGCATGTCCGCCGCGCGCTGCGACATGTTCTTGAACACCTTGGCCTTGAATTCCTCGTCCGCGCCCTTGAGCGCGAGCAGTAGTTTGTCCGCCGGCACCTGGCGCAGCAGTTCCTGCATGCCGCGATCGTCGACCTTCATGAGGTCGGTGAACACGAACATCAGGTCCTGGATGTTCTGCGAGAGGCGTTCGTCGCCCTTGGCGATGTCGGCCATGATGGCCGTGCCCACCGAGGAATCGAGCAGGTTCAGCATCTCGGCCGCGGCCTTGAGGCCACCCAGCGAAGAACTCTTGCCCGTGCCACCCGCGGCGGCGAACTGCTTTTCCATCATGTCGTCGAGCTCGGCCAGCGCCGAGGGCTGCACGCCATCGAGCGTCGCCACCCGCGTCACGAGGTCCGCGCGCATGTTGGTCGGAAAGTTCGCGAGCACTTCGGCCGCCTGGTCGGTCTCGAGATACGAGAGCACGATGGCGATGATCTGCGGGTGCTCGTTGCGCACGAGCTCCGCGACGGCGCGCGAGTCCATCCACTTGAGCGCGTCGAGGCCCTTGCGCTGGCCACCGAGGCTGATGCGCTCCATGAGGCTCGCGGCCTTCTCGTCGCCGAGCGCATTCACCAGCACCTTGCGGATGAATTCATCCGACCCCACGCCGAGCGAGGTCTGCACTTCGACGGCCGTGGTGAAGTCGTTGATGACCGAGCGCACTTCCTCCTTGGAGACGTTGTTGAGCTCGGCCATCGTGCGGCCGAGTCGCTGTACTTCCTTGGCACCCATGTGCTTGAGGATCTCGGCGGCTTCGTTTTCGCCGAGAGTCAGCAGCAGGATGGCCGCGCGTTCGACGCCGGAGCGTCCGGATTTGTCGAGCTCAGCCATCCGCTTGCACCCACTGCTTGACGACCTGCGCGCCGCGCTTCGGATCCTGGGTCACGAGACCTCGCGCGGCGGCGATCTGTTGTTCGTACTGGAGCGCGGGAACGTCGGCCGGCGCTGCCGCGCCGTCGACACCGCCCGCGACCACCGCCGCGGCGATGGCGCCCTGACGGACCGGCGGCTTGGCCGCATTCAGCAGGCCGCGCGTCAGCGGCTTGAGCACGCTGAACACGATGATCATGAGCACCACCACGCCGCCCAGGATCTTGGCCATGGTCTGGAACCAGGCCTTCTCCCAGATCGGGATGGATTCGAGCTCGCCCTCTTCGATCGCGGGCGTGCCGAGGAACGAGGAGTTCACGACGTTCACGCTGTCGCCTCGGGCGGCATCGAAGCCCACGGCGTCCTTCACGAGCGCGGTCAGGCGTTCGACCTGGTCGGCGGGCAACGGCGTTTCCGTGACCTTGCCGTCCTTGTCGGTGGTACGCAGGTTGTCGATGAGCACTGCGACGGAGAGTCGCGTGACGCGGCCCGCCGGGGTACGCGTGTACGCCATCGTACGGTCGATCTCGTAATTGCGCGTCGACTGTTTCGATGTGGAGTCGGGGCTGTTCACGCCCGTCGTCGCGGCATTGTTGGGCGTCGTTCCCGGCGCGCCGGCCGCGGCAGCCGGATTGGCGCCCGACTGCGCCACCTGCGGCGTCGCTCCCGGCGGCAATGCCACTCCCGGTGTCGGCGGCTGATTGGTCAGCGCACCCGGCACTCCGCCCGCGTTGCCGGCGCCATTGCGCGCAGCCTCTTCGGACGTGGATTCGCTGCGCACGACCTGGCTCTGGGGATTGAACTGTTCGCGCGTCTGTTCGGTGGTGGCCATGTCCACCTGCGCGACGACCTGCGCGCGCACGCGGCCCGGGCCCACGAGCGGCGACAGCATCTCGGTGATGCGCTGCGCGTAGGATTCCTCGAGGCGATGCGCGAACTCGAACATCTTGTCGCGCACGGCGAGATCGTTGTCGGTATTCGGCGCGGACAGCAGGCGTCCGGCCTGGTCGATGATGGTCACCTGCGAGGCCTGCATCTCCGGGATGCTGGACGCCACGAGATTGGCGATGGCCTGCACCTGCTCGTCGTCGAGCCGGCGGCCGGCCTTGATCTGCAGGAACACCGAGGCGGAGCCCGGTTTGCGGTCGCTGACGAACGCGGACTGCCGCGACATCGCCAGGTGCACGCGCGCACCCTGCACGTTCTGCAGCGAGGCGATGGTGCGCGCCAGTTCGGTCTCGAGCGCATGCTGGTATCGCGCGCTCTCCATGAAGGCGGACACACCGAAACCCGGGTCCTTGGTGATGGCGTTCACGCCGCCACCGGCTTCCGGCAGGCCCTGCGACGCGAGGCGCAGGCGCGCGGCCGCGAGTTGTTCGGCGGGCACGCTGATGGAGCGGCCTGCGTCTTCGAGTTTGTAGGGAATGCCGCCACCTTCCAGTGACTGCGCAATCTGCGAGGCATCCTCGCCCGCGAGATTGCCGTACAGGAGCGTGTAGGTGGGCCCAACGGACCACAACATCACGCCCACGCCCGCGGCAACCGCTGCGGCCACACCAACGAGCAGTATCAGCGGCTTCAAGCCGGTGATGACGCGTTGTGCGGGAAGAGCTGCTTCGGCCATTTAATGAATCCTCTTTCGCCCGTCAGAGCGGCATGTTCATGATGGTCTGGTACGCATCGATGAACTTGTTTCGTACTTCGGTCAGCGCACGGAACGACACGCTGGCTTTCTGCATCTCGAGCATGACCTGGGGCAGTTCCACGCCCTTCACGCCGCGCTCGAACTTGCTGGACAGGTCGGAAGCCACCGCCTGCTGCTTGTTGACGCCTTCGATGCCCTGCTTCAGCAGGTTCGCGAAGCCGTTGTCGCCGCCCACGGCGGTCGGGCCGGCGCCGGGCGCGCCCACGCCACCGATGCCACCGACGCCCGGGGATTTGGTGGCCTGCTGGATGCTGCGGATCTGCGACAGGACGCGATCGATTTCCAATTGGCTCATGACGCTGCTCCGTCTCTAGCTAATGGGATTCAGGCGGCCGGGACATCGATGCCGGCGTTGCGGATGCGCGCGAGCTTGTAGCGCAGCGTGCGCGGGCTGATGCCGAGCTTTTCCGCGACTTCGCGGCGGCTGCCGTTGGCGGCGCGCAGAGCGTCGAGGATCACGTCGCGCTCCGCGCGCTCCATCTTCTCGTGCAAAGCGGGACCGGCATTCATCGGCAGCTCGATCTGCGAGGTCTGCTTCTCGAACAGGATGTGCTGGGCTTCGATGACCGTGCCTTCGACGAGCACGAGGGCTCGTTGCAGCAGGTTGTCGAGCTCGCGCACGTTGCCGGGCCAGGTGTACGTGAGGAGCAGGTGCGCGGCATCGGCGGAGAGCGCGGGAATGCGCTGGCCCGGACGCGAGCGGAGCTGCAGCAGATGCGTGGCGAGCGGCAGGATGTCGTCGCGGCGTTCGCGCAGCGGCGACACCGCCAGGGGGAATACGTTGAGGCGGTAGTAGAGATCTTCGCGGAAGCGGCCCGCGCTCACTTCATTGCGGAGCATGCGGTTGGTGGTGGCGATGACGCGCACGTCGAGCTGTACGGCGCCGGTGCCGCCGATGCGCTCCACTTCCTTCTCCTGCAGCACGCGCAGCAGTTTGGCCTGCAGCGCCAGCGGCATCTCGGTGATCTCGTCGAGCAGCAGCGTGCCGCCCTGCGCCTGTTCGAACTTGCCGGCGTGCGAGTTGTGCGCGCCGGTGAACGAGCCCTTCTCGTAGCCGAACAACATGGCTTCGAGCATGTTCTCGGGGATGGCGGCGCAGTTCACGGCGACGAAGTTGTTCTTCGCGCGCGGACTGGACTTGTGGATGAGCCGCGCCAGCACTTCCTTGCCCGTGCCGGACTCGCCGACGATGAGCACCGTGCAATCGGTGCTGGCCACGCGACGCGCCAGGTCCATGATCAGCCGCGACGATGCGTCGACGGCGACGGGGGCCAGCGTGTCGCCCAAACTCGTTTCATTGCTCATCAGTCTCGACTCCTCTCTCTCTCCGAACGGTCACGGATTGCAGGTTGCAATTGCCGTGCCCGGTTTTTTGCCGCCGTTCGCGTGACTCGCGTCACAGCGAGCGTCAGCATTCCGTCGTCGGTCGTCTCGCCGACGCGATATCGCGAGCCAAAACCCGCCCGTGAGGACGCGGCTCAGTGCGTCCCCTGATCTTTCACTCGATTGATAGGCCGGGCAGGCTCAAGACACTGGATGCCCGGCGCCCGCTACACGGCTTCGTGCCCTGCCATGCCCAACTTGCGAAGCTTCTCGACCAAGGTCGTACGGCGCAGCGACAGCAGTCGCGCGGCATGCGCCACGGTTCCGCCGGAACGCTGCAACGCCTGACTGATGAGGCTGCGTTCGATGAGCGTCAGATGCGCGCGCAGATCCACGCCGTTCTCCGGCAGGCGCGTCGTCGACTCCGGCGCGTCGTCGCTCTTCCAGAGTTCAGCGGAGACGATGCCCTCGTCGTCGCTTTCATCACCGCCGGCCATCGACGCCAGCAATTGCGGAATCTCTTCGGTGATCGCCGGTGCCGGCATCGCCGGGGCGGTCCAATCGGCAGGACGGTAACGCGCAGGCAGATCGCCGATGCCCACCGGACGCTCCGGGCACAGGATGGCCAGGCGCTCGATGAGGTTGGAGAGCTCGCGGATGTTGCCGGGCCAGGTGTAATTGCGCAGCGCGTCCATGGTCTCGGGCTGCAGGCGCAGCGCCGGACGGCCGCGTCGGGCCGACATCGCCACGAAATCGTCGACCAGCGCCGGCAGATCGTCGATGCGCTCGGCCAGCGTCGGCATTTCGATAGGGAACACATTGAGGCGGTAGAACAGATCGCCTCGGAACGTACCCTTGATGATGGATTCTTCGAGGTTGCGATGCGTGGCGGCGATGATCCGCACGTCGCACTCGCTCGAGGTGTTGCTGCCCACGCGCTCGTAGATGCGTTCCTGCAGCACGCGCAGCAGCTTCACTTGCATCGGCAGGCTCATGTCGCCGATCTCGTCGAGGAACAGCGTGCCGCCCTCGGCGATCTCGAAGCGGCCCTTGCGGGCGGTGATCGCGCCGGTGAAGGAGCCCTTCTCGTGCCCGAACAATTCGCTCTCGAGCAGCTCGGCGGGGATGGCGCCGCAGTTCACTGCGACGAACGGACGCTGGCGACGCGGGCTCGCGGCGTGGATCGCACGCGCGGCGATCTCCTTGCCAGTACCGGATTCCCCTAGGATGAGGACCGTGGAATCATACGGCGCCACTTGCTGGATCAGCCGGTTCACGGCGGCGACAGCCGGGGAAACCCCGGTCGGCAACTGAACACCATCTGCTCCCGCGGTGTTCGCTGCCTTGCGTTCATCAGGCAGAAACGTCGTTCCTTCGTTCTGCGCACTGAAGCGTTCGATTGACTGCACGGTGACTCCTCTCTCGGGAAGTATCTTCGCCGTGAAGCGACATGGAAAGCGTGACGCGAGAAACAAGTTTGCTCTCGCATGCGCACAAGCCCCTAACAAAGTTGGAGTTCGTGCCGATGACGCGCGCTGTCAGGGGAAAACCCTTAGTGATAATTCCCGATGCGGATATCTACGAGTTGCGCGCGGCGCGCACTCACTACTTGCGCATCGACTGCTGACGCGCGCCGGCGATCTTGCGCCGATGACGACGGAACACGAGCTTCTCCACGTGATCCGCCACGGTTTCGCCGAGCGAAACGAACTTCACCCGCAGTTGTCCTACAGCGCCGCCACTCACCACCTCCGACGGAAGTCGTAGAGGCTGCACGACGATCTCGCGCAGCGTGATCTCGAGGACTCCGTGCGTGCCCACGGGCGACGGCTGCGGCCAGGCGAAGTGCGCGCCCATGGCGTTGAAGCGGATCTGCATGAGATCGCCGCGCTGCTGGGTGGCGGCAAGCATCTGCCCCATCACGTCCAGCAGCAGGTTGAGTTTCAGATCGAGCCGCAGGATGTCGGCCGAGTGCGGCGATTGTTCGTCCGACTTGTCGACGCGGCCCTGCTCCTCGAGTGCATCGCAGGCCTGGAGCACGCGAAGGTTGCGCTCCGCGAATTGCTGGGCCTGTAGTTCGCTCACGGCCTGGGGGAGCGGACGCCAGCGCACGGGGAGCAGATCCTCGTAGGCCAGCTTGTCGAACATCACGATGGTGTCACGTCCGTCGAACATCGAGCCCTCCCCGGTTGGGGCGATATTAGCGCGGGCGTGGGTGGCTCATCATCGAAGCGATGGCCTGTTCGGATTCGCAGGCGGCTTGCGTGGGCGAGAGAAGGCAACGGCGGCCTTCGATGTCGAGCGGCATGCCGGCCATGCCTTCGAGGAGTTCGCGGCGTTCGCGCAGCGCTTCGTCCACGCGGACCCAACGTTGATCGAGCAGATGCCGCGCGAGCTCATGCGTGCAGGCGATGATGGCCGAGGCCACTCGCTGCCATTCCGCCGTGGAGACCACGGGGCGGAACGAACCGTGCACCAGGCGCAGTTGCGGCCGGCCGCGGAAGTTGTCGCGCGCCGCGAGACTCACGGCGTGGCCTTCCGGCCCTGTGCGGCGATCTGCAGCCAGGCGGTGCGGATCTCGCCCAGCAGGCGGCTCACTTCGTCGAGCCACTCCGGCTTGTTGGCGGCGTTCGCCTGCATGATGCGCTGACACATGTATTCGTACAGCGAATCGAGATTGGCGGCGATGTCGCCACCGGCTTTGAAATTGAGGCTGTTGCGCAGCTCGTCGATGATCGCGACCGCGCGATGCAGGAGCTGCGCCTTCTCGGCGCCGCCGCCGTGGCTCATGAGCCCGCGCGCGGTGGCGATGCGTTCCAGGGCGCCGTCCATCATCATCACCACGAGGCGATGCGGATCCGAAGCCTCGAGGCTCGCGTGCACCGAGGTGCTGCGATAAGCGGCGAGTTTTGCGGCATTGGGCGGGAAAGCCATTGTCATGTGCTCCATTCCTGACACTGACCTTAACGGCCTGGAAGGAGCTAACTTGAGAGAGGGACTTGAGCGGCGCCCTCCGCCGTGTTAGCGCGCCCGCTCGGCAGGCGCGCCGAAAACTTCAGGACTTTCCGATGTTGGAGATGGCGGAAAGCTGCTGCGAGAGGTAGTTAGATGTGCTGCCCAGCTTGGAGAGCAGGCTGTCGAGCGCGTTGAACTGCGCGCGGTAACGCGCCTCGATCTTCACCATGCGCGCCTCGAGCGCCTCCTGCTGCTTCTGGATCGCGAGGCTCTTGGTGTTGAGGCTCTTGGTGCGGGCGTCGAGCTCGGCGTCGGTCGCCAGCCGCGGCGTGAGCGCGGCGGACATGCGGGCCGCCACACCGTTCTCGGAACCGAACAGCCGGGCCACGGCGTCGAAATCGGCGGTCATGGCCGCCGTGAGCTTCTCGTTGTCGAGCTTCAGCGTGCCGTCCTTCTGCGTGGTGATGCCCACGCTGGCGAGCGTCTGGTAAGAGCCCGTCGCACCGGCGATCGGATCCGTGAGCTTCGTGCGCATTTCGCTTTCGATGGCGCGGAGCATGGCGTCGCCCAGCAGCGGGCCGCCTTTCTTGGTCGCCGCATCGTAATTGCGCAGGCTCGTCATCTGCTTGGACAACGCGTTGAACTGCTCGACGAAGGTCTTGACCTTGGCCGTCGTCGCCGCGGAATCGTTCGCGATGGTGACCGTCTTGATCTCGCCCGGGTCGGCCTTGATCAGGTTGATGGTCACGCCATCGACGGCGTCGGTGAAGATGTTGTTCTTGCTGGTGTGGCGTTCGCCCGCGATCCAGGCCTCGGCGTCGGCCGCCGCACGCAACTGGCGGTAGTTCGTGGTGAGCTGCGGGTTGTACTCCAGGCTCGCGAGCCCGCCATCGCCCCCGGATTGGGAGATCGAGATGGCATTGGACTCACCGGACGACACCGATGACAGCACCAGGTGCGCGCCATCGGCGGCGTTGACGATGGTCGCGGTGACCAGGTCGTCGTTGTCGGTGGCGTTGTTGATCGCATCGCGGATGTTGGCCAGCGTATTGCCGCTGCTGCCCACTTCCACGGAGAAAGTCTTGGCGCCCACGTTGATCGTGAGCGAGCCCGTGCCCACCACGTGCGACTGTCCCGACGCGAACGCGTTCGAGCTCAGCTGGTGCGCACTGGCGAGGCGTTCCACCTGCACGTCATAGACGCCGGGCGCGGCGCCCTTGCTGGCGGAAGCTGTGAAGAATTCCTGATCGGAAGACGTCGCGGTCCGCGACGCGAAGACGTCGACGGACTTCAGCGGGTCCAGCGACGTGTTGAACGTGGCCATCGCGCCCTTGAGCGTCGCGAGTGCCGAAATCGTGGTCACCGTGGCGGTCTGCGCACGCGTGATCTGCTTTTGCGGATTGGCCTTCTCGGCCGCAACGAGCTGCTGGACCAGACCATTGATGTCCAGTCCCGAACCGATTCCAGTCGAGGTCAATCCGGCCATGGTTTCAAACCTTTTCGTCGACGATGCCGCTCAGGCGGCGTTCCAGGCTCTGCGCGATGCGCAGCGCATCTTCACCCGGCACCTGCCGGATCACTTCGCCCGTCTCCGAATCGGTGATGCTCACGATCATGCGACCGGAGCTCTCGTCGAGCCGGAATTGCAGCGAACGATTCATGCTACGCAGGAACGAATCGATCTGTTTGGTCACCGATTCGATTTTGCGAACTTCCACCGCGGGGGCGGCGGGAGTTTGCCGCGCGGACTCGCTCGCGGCGTCCGTGACCGGTGGGGTCGGTTCGACGGCGCGCGCGCTCTGGCGCGTCGCCTTGATCTCCCGGTCTCTGGTCACGTCAGCGATCTTCATGACGCACCCTGGTGGTTAGCTCAAAGCCAAAAGGCCTGACGCCGCGGATCTTGCGATCCGCGACGCCAGGCTGTTTCGGCTTGTGGACTCACCGTCCAGAAGTCACCTCATTACCGGAGCAACGAGAGGACGTTCTGGGGGATCGAGTTGGCCTGGGCGAGAATCGCCGTGCCGGCCTGCTGCAGGATCTGCGCGCGGGTCAGCGAAGCGGTTTCCTGCGCGAAGTCGGCATCGAGGATGCGGCTGCGCGAGGCGCTCAGGTT
>JBKPPO010000074.1:0-2841 GCA_046733635.1 Pseudomonadota bacterium
GATCATACTTGAAGTCTCGTGGGCTCGGAGATGTGTATAAGAGACAGGTTCTACATCCAGGGCAAGTTCCCGGCGCTCGCCACCAAGACCGATTACTACATGGCGCTGGCCTATGCGGTCCGCGACCGCATGCTGCAGCGCTGGATCAGCACCGCCGCCACGTACACCAAACAAGGTTCGCGCACGGTCTCGTACCTTTCGGCCGAATTCCTCATGGGGCCGCATCTCGGCAACAACCTCATCAACCTCGGCATCTACGAGACTGCCCGCACCGCGGTGGCTGAACTCGGCCTGGATCTCGAAGAACTGCTTGCCCACGAGGACGAGCCAGGGCTCGGCAACGGGGGCCTGGGTCGACTGGCCGCCTGTTTCATCGACTCGCTCGCCACGCTCGAGGTGCCGGCGATGGGCTATGGCATCCGCTACGAGTTCGGCATCTTCCAGCAGGAGATCGTCGACGGTTGGCAGGTCGAGAAGACGGACAAGTGGCTGCGATACGGCAACCCGTGGGAGATCGTGCGGCCGGAGTGGGGCCAGCAGGTGAAGTTCGGCGGACACACGGAGGTGTGGTACGACGAATTCACGCGCAAGCGCACGCGCTGGGTGCCGGAGCGCATCGTCAACGGCATTCCCTACGACACGCCGATCCTCGGCTATCGCGTCAACACGGCGAACACATTGCGCCTATGGAAGGCGGAGGCGCCCGAATCCTTCGACTTCGGCACCTTCAATCGCGGCGATTATTACGGCGCGGTCAATCAAAAGGTATTCAGCGAAAACCTCACCAAGGTCCTGTACCCGAATGACGAGCAGGTGAAGGGCAAGGAACTCCGGCTCGAGCAGCAGTACTTCTTCGTGAGCTGCTCGCTCCAGGACATGCTGCGCATCTGCAAGGTCCAGAAGATCCCCCCCGAGCGGTTCCACGAAAAGTTCGCGGTGCAGCTCAACGACACGCATCCCTCCATCGCCGTCGCCGAGCTCATGCGCCTGCTCGTCGACGAGATGGCGCTCGACTGGGACCGCGCCTGGGACATCACGCGCCAGACCTTCGCTTACACCAATCACACTTTGTTGCCGGAGGCGCTGGAGCGCTGGCCGCTCGGCATGTTCCAGAAGCTGCTGCCGCGCCTGCTCGAGATCATCTACGAGATCAATGCGCGCTTCCTGGAAGAGGTGCGCATGGCGTTCTTCGGCAGCGAGGAGCGCATCCGCCGGTTGTCCATCATCGACGAGTCGGGCGAGCGCTACGTACGCATGGCGCACCTGGCGAGTGTCGGTTCCCACGCGATCAACGGTGTTGCCGCGTTGCATTCGGAGCTGCTCAAGAGCGATGTGCTGCGCGACTTCGCGGAGCTGTGGCCCGGCAAGTTCTCGAACAAGACCAACGGCGTGACGCCGCGCCGCTGGATCGTGCTGTCGAACCCACGCCTGTCCCATTGCATCACGCAGCGTATCGGCGACGAGTGGGTTCGCGACCTGCAGCAGTTGCGCCGGCTCGAGCCGCTGGCCGAAGACGCGGAGTTCCGCGCCGAGTGGCGCCAGATCAAACACGCCAACAAGGCGGCGCTGGCTTCGATGATCGCCGAGCGTGCGGGCGTGACGGTGGACCCCGCTGCCATCTTCGACGTGCAGGTGAAGCGCATCCATGAGTACAAGCGCCAGCACCTGAACATCCTGCACGTCATCGGTCTCTATCACCGGATCAAGACGGATCCGAAGTTCCGCATGGAGCCGCGCGTATTCATCTTCGGGGGCAAGGCCGCGCCCGGGTATCACCTGGCGAAGCTCATCATCCGCCTGATCACCGCCGCGGCGGAGATCATCAATCGGGATCCCGGCGTCCGCGACCTCATCAAGGTGGTCTATCTACCGAACTTCAACGTGACCAACGGCCAGAAGATCTATCCCGCCGCGGATCTCTCCGAGCAGATCTCCACCGCGGGCAAGGAAGCTTCCGGCACGGGCAACATGAAGTTCCAGATGAACGGTGCGCTCACCATCGGAACCGTGGACGGCGCCAACATCGAGATCTGCGAGGAAGTGGGCGTCGAGAACTTCTTCCTGTTCGGCCTCGAGGCGCACGAAGTGGCGGCGCGCCGCGCGGCGGGTTACCGCCCGATGGATTTCGTCGAATCGAACGAAGAATTGCAGGCGGTCATCCAGCTCATCAAGGATGGCTTCTTCTCGCGCGGCAACACCACGCAGTTCCAGGCGCTCGTCGACAACCTCGTGTATCACGACCCGTACTTCGTGTTCGCCGACTATCAGTCGTATGCGGATTGCCAGACGCTGGTCGACACCACCTATCGCGATCGCGAGGCCTGGACCCGCATGTCCATCCTCAACTCCGCGCGTTCGGGCAAGTTCTCCTCGGACCGGACCATCCGCGAATACTGCCAGGACATCTGGGAAGCCAGCCCCGTGAACGTGCAGCTCATCTCGCAGGAAGAAGTGAAGGCCGGCCTGGTCCTCTAATGGGGTCACTCCCCATTTGCTGGCAAAAGGGGTCAGGCCTGCGCGGGACGCATGACCCGCAATTTTCCGTCAGGCGGCGCTCGACCAACGTCGCAACGAGTGAGATTGCCGGGCCCATCCCGGAGTGACACCATGCCCGCGGGCCGAAGGGGCCTATCCAGTCCGGAGCGCGCATGAAAATCCTTCCGCTGTTCGCGGTGTCCCTGCTTGTCACCATCGCACGGGCGGATTCCCCGCCGGCCGATCCCAAGGTGACCGAGCTCATCCGCGAGATGGGTCTGCCCGAAGCCACGACGCCGATGCGTGACACCAGAGGCTGGGCGGCTCCGAAGAAGATCGTGCTGACCTCACTGGGCTCGCTCGATG
>JBKPPO010000075.1:0-10999 GCA_046733635.1 Pseudomonadota bacterium
CAGCGTCACACCATCGCCGCCGATGCAGATCTCGCCCGGCACACCTTGCGGCACCACCTGCTGGCGCTCATCGAGGATCCACACCGTGGTGTTCGCCACGGGCTTGCCGATGCTGATGCCGCGCTCCACGTGGCCCACGGACCAGAACGTGGAATACACGGTGGTCTCCGTGGGGCCGTAGCCATTCCACACCGAGTCGCAGCGCTCGAGCAACGCGGTGGCCAGGTCCGGCGCCAACGGTTCGCCGCCTGAAATCGCCTTGAATCCTTCGTGACCTTCCCAGCCTGACTCGAGCAGGATGCGCCAGCCCGCGGGTGTCGCCTGCATGACGGTGGCCTGACTACTTTCGAGCAACGCGCGTAAGGCGCCTGAGTCGCGCACCTGTTCGCGCGCGGCGACCACCACACGTGCGCCCACGGTGAGCGGCAGCATGAGCTCGAAGATGGCGATGTCGAAGGAGATCGTGGTGACGGCCACCAGGGTGTCGCGCGCCTCGATGCCCGGCGCGCGTGTCAGGCTGGCGAACAGGTTGGCGATCGCCGCGTGCGGCACCTGTACGCCCTTGGGCCGGCCGGTGGAGCCCGAGGTGTAGATGATGTAGGCCGAGGTGCCGGGTGTGCCCGAGGTCTCGTCCTTGGGCAGGCGGGTCGCGGGCGCCGCAGCGATCCGGGCCTGATCCTGATCCAGCAGCAAGGTCTGTTCTCGCGCGAGGCCGATCTTCGCGGCGTACTCGCTTTCGGAGATCAGCGCACCGAGCGCCGCGTCGGCGGTCATGAATGAGAGGCGTTCGGCCGGGAACGCCGGATCCAGCGGCACATGTGTCCCGCCGGCTTTCAGGATGCCGATGATGGACGCGACCATGTCGAGTCCGCGGTTGACGCACAAACCGACGTTCACACCGCGGCGTACGCCCAGCGTGCGCAGTGTGGCCGCGATACGGTTGGCGCGCGCGTCGAGCGCGGCATAGGTCCATTGCTCCGTGCCAAAGGCGAGCGCGATGGCGTCGGGTGACCTATCCACCTGCCGCTCGATGAACTCGTGCATGAGCACGTCGCGTGCGTATTCGGTGCGAGGGGGCTGCAGCGCGGCGAGAGAAGCGAGCGCCTCGGGCGACACGAGGCTCAGACGACCCACGGCCTGGTTGCCGTCGGCGACCGCGCCACGCAGCAGGGTCACGTAAGCGTCGAACCAGCGGCGGATGGTGATCTCGTCGAAGAGCTCCGCGTTGTACTGGACTTCGAGACGCAACTCACCACCCACGGGCACGGCGTTCACGAACAGTTCGAAGTTCTCGGCCACGCGCGGATTGGCGTGGAACTCGAAGGACAGGCCGGAAAAGTCGATCGAACCTTCCTCGAGTGCCTGGTCCACGTTGAACAACACGCTGACCAGCGGCAAACGGCCGGGATCGCGCTTGATCGCCAACTTCTGGAGCAACGTGCCGAAGGTGTAGCGCTGGTGATCGAAGGCGTCGAGGAGCTGCGTACGCGCGTCCTTGATGAGCGCAGTGATCGGCGCCGCGGGGTCGATGTCGAATCGCAGCGGCAGCAGGTTCACGCAGTGACCCACGAGTCGCGATTTGTCCGCCTGGGCCTGTCCAGCCGAGGGCAGGCCCACGACCACGGACTCCGCACCCGCGATGCGGTGGAGCAGGGCGGCGAATGCGCCCGTGAGCGTGGCGGGCAGCCCCGCGCCGAGTTTGCTGCCGAACTTGCGGATGTCGGCGGCGAGGGCGCCGTCGAGCGTGATGTCGGCGCGCCGGGAGGAGAAGCTGCGCCACGCGCGGCGAGCGCGGTCGGTGGGCAGGTCGAGCGTGGGTGCGCCCGACGCATAGCGTGATAGCCAGTAGGCCTCGTCGGCTCGCTGGCCCTCACTGCCTTCATTGAGCGCTTCTGCGTCTGCGTACGCGGCGAACGAGTCGCCGGTGGTGAGGCTCGGCGCTTCACCGCGGCGAGCCGCATAGGCCGCCGCGAGATCGCGGACGATCACGCCGAAGGACCAGCCATCACACACGATGTGATGGGCGGTGAATACGAGCGCATGCTCTCCCGCTGAGATCGCTAACAATTCGGCGCGCACGAGCGGGCCGTTTTCGAGGTCGAAACGCGTGGACACCGCGCGCTCGCAGGCACGCTCCAATGCGGTGGAATCGGCGCTGCCCAGGACCGGAATATCGATGGTAAGGGCGTCACTCACGATCATCTGCTGGCCGTCGGCCGAGAACGTACTGCGCAGGGATTCATGCGCGGCGATCACGTCGTTGACCGCGGCCGTGAGCGCGGCGACGTCGAGCGCGCCGCTGAGTCGCAGCGTGATGGATTCGTTGTACGCCAGCGAGGCTTCTTCGCTGAGACGGTCGGCCAGCCAGACCTCCCGTTGCGGCTGCGTGGTCGCCACCACGCGCGATATGCCGCCCGAGGCGAACGGGTCGAAGTCGCCGGAGTCGGTCACGATGGCGGCCGCGGTAGTTTGGGGAGTGGCGTTCATCGGTTGACCTTCAGGAATTTGCCGGGGCTGTCGGGATTGGGAACGAACCAGGCGGGTGTGCCGTCCACGTCGCGGCCGAGCCGTGCGCCGGGCACAGGCGGCTTGCTGGCGTCGAACAGCGGCACCACTTGCGCGCGCTTCGGAAGGAAATCCGCCTCCTGCAGCTCGCGGACGGCTTCCTTGAAAGCGGAGACGATCTTCGCGATGTCCGCGTCGCTGTGCGCCGTGGTCATGAAGCAGGGGAAGTTGTCGAGGATGTGGATGCCTCGCTCGCGCATCATCGCGAACAACAGGTCCTGGAGCGGGTGGTCCTCGTCGAAGAAGAGCTTCCATACCGAGGAGAAATTCTTGATCGTGATCGGCGCGCCCACCTCGCGGCAGAACGCGTTCATCTCCGTCACCATGCTCGAGACCTTGCCGTTCAAGGTCTCCTGCAGCGCCACGCCGTGTTGCTTGAGATGCAGCAGCACGGCCTTGGCCGCGGCCAGCGCCAGCGGGTGCCGCACGAACGTGCCGGCGAAATAGGTGACGCCCACGGTGGGAATCGAGTCGTCGCCGTATTGCCAGCCGCCGCCATCGAGCGCATCCATGTATTCGCGCTTGCCGGCGATCACACCAATCGGGAATCCGCCACCCACGACCTTTCCGTAACTCGCGAGGTCGGCGTCGATGCCGAGCACCGCTTGCGCGCCGCGCGGGTGGGAGCGGAATCCGGTGACGACCTCGTCGAAGATGAACAAGGTGCCGGACTTGCGCGTGATCTCGCGCAGCTCCTTGAGGAACTCCACGGGTTTGAAATCGGGCCGGCGGCTCTGCACGGGCTCGATGAGCACCGCGGCGAGTTCATCCGCGTGATCGCGCAGGATCTGCAACGACTCGGGTGTGCCGTAGTCGAGCACCAGCACGTTCTCGGAGGTGTTCGGCATGATGCCCGGCGCGGCAGGCACCGCGCGCAGCTTGCGCGCGGCACGCACGATGACTTCATCGAAGATGCCGTGATACGCGCCGGTGAAGATCGCGATCTTGCTGCGGCCCGTGACCGTTCGTGCGATGCGCACGCAGCCCATCACGGCCTCGGAGCCCGTATTGCAGAGCCCGGCGCGGTCGAAGCCCGTGAGCTCGCAGACCAGCTTCGAGACTTCGCCGGCGAGCGGGTGCTGCGGGCCGATCTCGTAGCCCTTGTCGAGCTGTTCTTTGACCGCCTCGAGCACGAAGTCCGGTTGCCAGCCGAACAGGCTCATGCCGAAGCCGTTGAGCGCATCGACGTATTCGTTGCCGTCGAGGTCCCATACCTTCGAGCCCTTCGATCGCTCGATGACGATCTGGTAGATGATTTCCTTGAGCTGCGGGCGGAAGCCGTTCACTACGCGGGGATCGGCGAGATGCGCACGATGTTCCACCGTGTAGTCCTTCGACTTCTGCGTGCGCGCGATGTATCGGCGCATGAACGTGGCGAGTCGGGTCTTCTGGCGATCGGTGAGCTCGCCCGCGGCCTTGGTGTGGATGCGCGCGATGGCGCCAAAGGCCTTTTTCACGTCATAGGTTTTCTGGCCGGTGTCTTCCTCGGCCCCCGGTGTGGCGGTGCCCGCCGGGGTTGCCGTGGCTGACGGCGCGGCCGGCGCGCCAACTACCGCGAGCGGCGTGGCCGCGGCGCCGGTCACGCCCGCGGCCGTCCGCAACAGCGCCATCTGCGCCGACAGCAATTGCATCTGCTGCTCCAGGAAGGTCTGCAGCAGCGCCGGCGAAGCTCCCGTGGCGGGCAAGTATCCCGCGATGTTGTTGTTCGACGGGGGCAGGGCCGGCGCCACCACAGTAGCCGGCGCCGCGTCGGGTGGCAGCGACGCATCGAGATGCGTGGCGAGCGCGCCCAGCGAGGCGTAATTCTCCATGAGTTGGCGGAACGTGATCTTCACGCCGAAGGCCTTCTGGAGCTGCAGCGCCACCTGCGTCAGCGCCAGCGAATCCAGGCCCAGCTCGACGAAGGCCGCGTCGGGATCCGCACCCTCGAGGTCGATGCCGACCACCTGGTCGACGATGCCGCAAAGCTTCGTGATCAACGAATCGCGGCGGGCGGGCATGGCAACTGCGGGCATGGGTAGTTCGGCAGGCGGCTGCCGCTCCAGGAGAGTCGAGACGGTCGAGGGGGAAAGTTCTTCTTGGGCTGGCGCGGCAGCGGCGATGGCGCCTGCGTTCACCCAGTGACGACGGGCTTCGAAGGGATAACCCGGCAATCCGATGCGGCGTCGTGGCCCCGTGGCCAGCGAGGTATCCACGTCCACGCCGCAGGCCCACAGGGTTCCCAGCGCCGTGGCAAACGCCTGCGCTTCCTTGTCGGGACCCTCGCCACCGGTGGTGACGATCTCGGGGGCGGGTAGTTTGGGCGCGAAATGCTGCCGCGCCAGCGTGCTCAGCATGTTTCGCGGCCCGACTTCCAGCAGCACTGCGGCGGGATGCAGCGCGAGCGCCGCACGCAGCGCGGGGGAGAATCTCACGGGCTCGCGAAGGTGCCGGGACCAGTAACCGGGGTCGCGGGCCTGGGACTCGCCTAACAAGCAGGCGGCGGCGGTGGACATCACGGGAATACGCGGTGCGTCGAGCGCGATGCGTCGAACCGCGGTCTCGAAAGCGCCGACCACCGGATCCATCATGTCCGAGTGGAAGGCGTGCGAGGTCTGCAGCAGTCGATTGGCGATGCCCGCGGCTTCGAGCGCCCTGGCGAACGCCTCCACTGCCGGCGTGGGTCCGGAGACCACGCTCGCCAACGGCGAATTCTCGGCGGCCAGTGATAGTCCCGCCGGCAGCCGCGGCAACACCTGATCCGCAGGCGCTCGCACCGACAGCATGGATCCGGGCGGCTGCGCCTGCATGAGGCGACCGCGAGTGGCGACCAGGCGCAGAGCGTCCGCCAGCGTCATCACCCCCGCAATCACGGCCGCGACGAATTCGCCCACGCTGTGGCCGAGCAGCAGTGCAGGCTTCACGCCGCGCTCGAGCCACAGTTGCGCCAGGCAGTACTCGATCACGAACGTCGCCGGCTGCGCGATCGCGGTGTTGGCCAGCGACTCGGCGCTGCCTTCGAAGAGTTCGCGCTTCAGGTCCAGGCCGGAGTCCGCGAGTATGCGGGCGCAGTGATCGAAATGACGCCGGAAGGCGGCGTCATCGCGATGGAGCGATGCGCCCATGGCCGCGTACTGCGCGCCCTGGCCCGGGAACAGGAAGATGACGTCGGGAACACGATCCGCGACGCGGCGGCGGATGAGGCGAGGAGTCGTCAGCCCCGAGGCGGCGTCCGCCACATCGCGGGCGACCAGGACGCCGCGGCACTGGAAGGCCTTGCGGCCCACGCGCAGCGTGTGAGCCGCGTCAGCCAACGAGATGTCGGGGTTGGCGTTGAAATGCGAGGCCAGTCTTTGCGCGGCGGCGTCGAGCACCGACTCGCTGCGCGCGGAGATCGTCAGCAGGTGAATGCCGCAATCGGGAGAACCCGGCGCAGGGCTGCCCGGGGCATCCTGCCTTGGTGGTTCTTCGACGATCACATGAGCGTTTGTGCCACCTACTCCAAAGGAGCTGACACCGGCGCGCCGCGGAAAACCTTCCGGGCGCCACTCCCGCAGCCGGTCATTCACATAAAACGGCGAATTCGCGAAATCGATGCGCGGGTTGTTAGCCCGGAAGTTGATCGACGGCGGCAGCACACCTTGTCTGGCGGACAGCGCGGTCTTGATCAGACCCGCCGCGCCCGCGGCGATGACCAGATGGCCCACGTTGCTCTTGACGGAACCCAGGGCGCAGAACTGTTTGTCCGCCGTGCCGGTGCGGAAGGCCTGGGTGAGCGCCTCGACTTCGATGGGATCGCCCAGCGGCGTCGCGGTGCCGTGGGCCTCCACGTAGCCGATGCTACGCGGATCCACACCGGCGACGGCCTGCGCATCGGCGATCACGCGCGCCTGCGCGCTGACGGACGGCGCGGTGAAGCTCGCCTTGTGTGCGCCGTCGTTGTTCACGGCCGCGCCGCGGATCACGGCATAGATGGTGTCGCCATCGGCAATCGCGTCGGAGAGCCGCTTGAGCAGGACCACCGCCGCGCCATCGCTGAACACCGTGCCCTGAGCGTCGGCGTCGAACGAGCGCGTGTGCCCATCGGGCGAGAGCATCGCGCCTTCCTGATAGAGATAGCCGCTGTTCGGCGGGCAGGTGACGGCGATGCCGCCGGCGATCGCCATGTGGCACTGGCCGGAGCGCAACGAGTCGAAAGCCTGCGCCACGGCCACGAGCGAGGTGGAGCACGCGGTGTGCACACTGATCGCCGGGCCGGTGAGATTGAGCTTGTGCGCCACGCGCGTCGCGATGTAGTCCTTCTCGTTGGCCAGCATCACCTGGAACTCGCCGACGCGGTCGATGAGCTCGCGATGCGCCTGGACATGCTTCAGGAAGTACGACGCGTTGTACATGCCGGCGAACACACCGACAGGTAGTTCGATGGCGTCGGGGACGTAGCCGCCGTGCTCCAGCACCTCCCAGCAGATCTCCAGGAACTTGCGCTGTTGCGGATCCATGAGATCGGCTTCCTTCGGGCCGATGCCGAAGAACGCCGCGTCGAAATTCTCGATGCCGTCCAGCACGCCACGCGCGCGCACGTAGTTGGGATCGCCCTTGAGTGACGCCGGAATGGATTCGTCGAGTTCGGCCGGTTCGAAATGCCGGATCGATTCCTTGCCCGCACACAGATTGGCCCAGAATCCGGCAACGTCGTTTGCACCGGGAAAACGTCCGGCCATGCCGATGATGGCCACGGGCTCCAGCATGCCGGTTGCGCCTCGGCGCACCGGGGTGGCGGCAGCGCCCGCGAGTGTGCGCGTCAGTCCTTCGGGCGTGGGTTGCTGGAAGAATGCGGTGGTCGACACCTCCAGGCCCAGCCGCTCGCGAATTCGCGCCAGCGCGCGCAGCGCCAGCAAGGAGTTGCCGCCGAGCTCGAAGAAGTTGTCGCGCGCGCCGATACCCTCGAGCCCCAGCACTTCGCCGAATACGCCGCAAAGCGCGGTTTCGCGCTCGTTGCCCGGTGCGCGGAACGACTGGGCCAGGTCCGGCCGGGTGCGGGCGGGTGCGGGGAGGGCGGCGCGATCGAGTTTTCCATTGGCGGTGATGGGCAGTCGGTCCAGCGACACCCAGGCCGAGGGCCGCATGAACTCGGGTAGTTTGTCCGCGAGGTGCGTTCGGACGGCTTCGAGTCCCTGACCTGGATTCCGCGGTACGACGTAGGCCACGAGCCGTTTGTCGCCCGGACGATCCTCGCGCACCAGCACGGCGCCGCTGGCGACCGATGCATGTCCGAGCAACGCGGCTTCGACCTCTCCCATCTCGATGCGAAAGCCGCGGATCTTGACCTGGCCGTCACCGCGGCCCAGGAAATCGATGGCGCCGTCTGCGAGCCGTCGCACGCGATCGCCCGTGCGATACAGCTTTTCTCCGGGCTCGAACGGGTGGGCAATGAATGATCCGGCCGTGAGCTCCGGTCGATTGCGATAGCCATGCGCGAGCCCGCGGCCGCCGATGTACAGCTCGCCTTCCTCGGCAGGCGCGAGCGCCTCATCGAGGACGTACAGCGTGGTGTCGGGAATCGCGTGGCCGATCGGCACGGAGCGGCTGTCGGCCGGCAGCTCGCGCGGGATGCGAAACGTGGCGGCGAACGTCGTGGATTCGGTGGGTCCGTAGCCATTGATGAGCGTGACGTCGGGCAGCGCGGCATAGGCTCGCAGCACGTGCGGAACCGACAGCGCTTCGCCACCCGTCAGCAGTTCGCGCAGGCCCGAGAGGTGACGCGCATCATCGTCGACGACGGCGTTGAACAACGCGGCGGTGAGCCACGCGCTGGTCACGCGATGTTGGCGCAGTGTCTTCGCCAGTCCCGCGCCCGTGGGCAGGATCTCGTCGTGAACCACGCAGCGACCGCCGTTGAGCAGCGGTCCCCAGATCTCGAGCGTGGACGCGTCGAATCCGAGCGGCGCGGCCTGGAGGAACACCGTATTGGCGTCGAGTGTGATGTACCCCGGATCGGTCACGAGGCGCAGGATGGCGGCGTGTGGAATCTCGGCGCCCTTGGGCGTTCCCGTGGAGCCCGAGGTGTACATCACGTAGGCAACGGAATCGGCGGTGGACGCTTCGACCGGTGCCGGGCCCGTGGACGTCAACGAGCGTACATCGAGCGCTGCCACGCCGGCCGGAAGCACGCCGGCGGGAGCGACGTGATCCGTGAGCAGCAACGTCGCGCCGCTGTCTTCCATCATGAAGCGCAGGCGTTCCGCCGGGTAGGCCTCGTCGAGCGGTAGATAGGTGGCGCCGGCCTCGAGGATGGCCAGCAGGGCGGTGATGGCGTCGGCCGAACGAGGCAGCAGCACGGCCACCGTGCCGCCAGGCGCCACGCCACGATCGCGCAACACACCGGCCCAGGCCGACGATTTCGCCTCGAGCTCGGCGTACCTCAAGGTGCGGTCGGGGGCGATGACGGCGACGGCGTCGGGCGTGCGTCGCGCCTGTGCCCTGAACCGGCCGTGCACGGTCTCGTCGCGACCCAGCGGGCGCAAGCGAGGAGACGTGTGCAGTGGCCGGTCCATGTGCGCTCCGGGTGAGAGACCTCAGCCGACCTTGGCGTGGGCATAGCGCGCGGTATCCGTGCGCGCCGAGGCGTCGCGCAGCCGCGCGACCGTATCCCGAAGACCCGAGCCGATCGCCGTCAGCGATCCGAGCACGGCATCACGCGCTGTGCGCGCGCCGACCGGCGCCGGCGACATTCCCGCCTTTCGCATGCGCTGATGGAGCGCATGCAGACGGCTGTTGCGGCGCGTGGCGTCGGTGTAATAGGTGAAGCTCACGGTGATGGACGGGTTGTCGTCGTTCTCCACCATGTGCGGGCTCGTCGAGGGCATGTACGCGCCCTGGCCGGGTTGCAGATGAAAGACCTGAGCGCGCTGCTTGAAGTCGTCACGCCACTGGATGAGTTCCCGCGAGTGATCGAAATGGAAGCGATCACGGGCTTCCTCCGAGCAGACTTCCACGTCGCGGTGATCCCAGACGTACAACTTCTTGGTGCCACGCACCTGCAGGATGAAGTTGTGCTCCTTGTCGATGTGGAAGGGCGTGACCGCGTTGGGCGAAGTGATGAAGATCCAGCCGCCGCGATAACAGACGCCGGGGTCCCGCCGCTCCACGTGCGGCCGCACCTCGTCGATGATGGAATCCACGAGCTTGCGGTAGACGTCGTCGGTCTGGACGTTGAGCAGCGACATCCAGGCGCCGGCTTCGCGGATGCGGCCCAGGGTTTCCTCCGCGGATCGGCGATTCGGATGCATCGACGGCGCGTCGTTGAACGGCGTGCCGGCCGTGGCTTTATCGCTGTGCGTGCGGACGAGGCCACCGACTTCCAGGCGGCGGCCGAGTTCGATCAATTGATCCGGCTGGAGCAGGTGATGCTCGCCGAGGCGATGCTGCACGGCCTGGATGCGCCATGGATCGAAGGTTGACCAGTCGACGGCCAACTGCTCTGTAGTGCGGGTCTGCATGTCTCGTCGGGTCCTGAACCGTCAGGGGATGTGACCTATCAAAGACGGCTTCTTTCTTTAGAGGCGGACAATCTTCCGCCCGATCTCCCGGCGGAAGCGCGCCGGGAAGCACTTTGTTATTCGGATCGTGAGCCAGTTAAAACTTAGGCGTGAGGAGAGCTCAAAGCAACGACGCCGCAGCGCTTCTGCGTGTAAATAGTGAGGCCTGACACACTCACGGGTAGCACATGCCGGGTTTGCTGGAACGATTCCGACGTCGCAGTTTCGAGCGGCAGTTCGCCAAACACACCGAAGGTGGCTTCGGCGGCAATCTGTACCGCGGCATCTTCACGTCCTTCGAAGAGGCCCAAAGTAGTGCACCGAAGGCGAAGCCGGTTGGATATGACAATCCGGCGGCCGCCGACCTGTACCTCGAGCGCACGCGGCGCATCTATCCCTCCGACTATCCCGTCGTCTACTGGCTGGAGAGACTTTTCCGCAACGGATTGCGGTCGGTTTTCGACTTCGGCGGGCACATCGGCCTCGGCTATTACGCCTATCGCAAGTACGTGACATATCCGGAGCAGATGCGCTGGACGGTGCACGACGTGCCGGCCGTGATGGCGCGCGGCCGGGAACTCGCGGTGTCGATGGACCCGGACAAGCGGCTCGGATTCGCAGGCAGTGTCGCGGAAGCGGATGGCTACGACATCTTCTTCTCCGCCGGCGCCCTGCAATACCTGCCGGCCACACTGGCGGAAATGCTCGCGCCGCTGAAGAAGAAACCCCGCGCGCTGCTGCTGAATCTCGCGCCGCTGCATCCGACCGAATCCTTCTACACACTGCAGAGCCTCGGCCTCGCCACCGCGCCTTACCGCGTGTTGCAGTTCGGTGGCTTCGTCAAGAGCCTGACACAGCTCGGCTACGTGCAACGCGACGCCTGGGAGAATCCGGACAAGCGCTGCACGATCGCGTTC
>JBKPPO010000076.1:0-7039 GCA_046733635.1 Pseudomonadota bacterium
GATGGCTTCGCCCAGTTCGGCGGTTGCGGCGCCGCCCAGACGGGCGTTCTCGTCCACGAGCAGCACCTTCGCGCCCGCATCCGCGGCGGACAACGCTGCTGACAAACCACTCGCGCCGCCGCCGACCACGAGCACGTCGCAGAAGGCGTATCGCTTGGGCGTGCGCAGCTTGGGTTCACTGCCGCGCACGCGTCCGAGCCCGGAGATCGCGCGGATGCGGCGTTCCCATCCCGGGAACCCCTTGCCGTGAAAAGCCTTGTAGTAGAACCCCACGGGCAGGAACGGCGCCAACCACTCGATGAAACGCGCGCGATCGCGCGCGACGCCACCGCGCGTGTTCACGGCGAACACCTTCGCGCCCGCGGCGACCGGCGTGACGTCGCCGCGCACATTGGGCACACCCTCCACCTCGAACAGGTTGTTCGCGTCGTGATTGGCGAACGAGAAGATGCCGCGCGGCCGGTGATACTTGAAGCTGCGGCCGAGCAGCATCACGCCCGAAGCCGCGAGCGCCGCGGAGATCGTATCGCCTTCGAAACCGCGGTACTCCGCACCTTCGAACTCGAAGCGCAATTCGCGAGCGCGATCTATCCACTCGCCAGGCGACGGCGGCAGCCGGTACATCATCGCGCCGCCTCCGCCGCATCATAGGTGCGGACGAACTCGTCGCGCGCGGTGTCGCGCTCGGCGATGAACCAGTAACCCGACGGCGTATGGCACCACCACTCGCGCTTCACGCGTGGCACGCTGCGGCGGTTCAACAGATAGGCCGTCCACTCGGCGTCGGTACATTCCGCGGCCGGCATATCGCGAACCTCACCGCCGCACACGAACTCGAGCAGCGGACGCGGACCGTTGAGCGGGCAGGTCAGGAGCTTCATCAGTGACCCACCGCCGCCGCGCCTTTCTCGCCCGTCAGCGAAAGATCGGCGAAGCGATCCAGCGTGAAGCCCGTGATCAGCGGATGGTTCGCGCCGGTCGCGACCGTATGCGCCATGGTCTTGCCGGAGATCGGCGTGGCCTTGAAACCCCAGGTGCCCCAGCCCGCGTCGAGATAGAAGCCTTCACAAGGCGTAACACCCATGATGGGTGAAAAATCCGGCGTCATGTCCGCCATGCCAGCCCACTGTCGCAGCACTTTCACTTCCGACAGGAACGGGAACAGATCCAGCATGTGCACGGCCAGTCCTTCGGCAAAATCCAGCGTGGAGCGCGTGCCGTGCAGCTCGTGCGGATCCAGCGACGCGCCCATCACGAGTTCGCCGCGCGCGCTCTGCGAGACATAGGCATGCAGCGAGCTCGAGACGATGATGGGATCCAGCCAGGGCTTGAGCGGCTCGGAAACCATGGCCTGCAGCGGATGGATCGCGAGCGGCGAATCCAGGCCGATCATGTCGAGCAGCCGCGGCGTGCTGCCGGCGACGGCGCAGAGCACTTTCTTCGTGGCGATGTCGCCGCGCGATGTTCTAACTCCCGCAATGGCGCCGCCGCGCACGTCCAGCCCCAGCACTTCGGTGTTCTGGAAGATCTCCACGCCGGCGCGATCCGCGCCGCGCGCGTAACCCCAGGCCACGGCGTCATGCCGCGCGATGGCACCGGGTGGGTGATACAGCGCACCGAGGATCGGCGAGTGGCCACCGCAATCGAGATCGATGAGCGGCACGAGCTTCTTCACGAACGCCGCGTCCACCACCTCGGACCGCACGCCGAAATGTTTGTTGACCTCGGCGCGCCAGCGCGCGGTGCGCAGGTCCGCGTCCGAATGCGCCAGCGTGAAATGACCGCGCTCCGAGTAGAACAGGTTGAGGTCGAACTCTTCGGAGAGTCCCGCCCAGAGCTTCAGGCTGGCGTCATAGAACTGCACGCCCTCCGGCGTGAGGTAGTTCGACCGGATGATGGTGGTGTTGCGCGCCGTGTTGCCGCCGCCGAGATAGCCCTTTTCGAGCACCGCCACGTTCCGGATGCCATGATCGCGGGCAAGGTAGTACGCGGCCGCGAGCCCATGCCCACCGCCACCGATGATCACCACGTCATAGGCCGGCCGCAGCCGCTCGGGAGAGCGGAACATGCGCGGCTCGGGATGATTCCGGTGGAGGGCGAACTTCAGGAGGCGATGGGGCATTGATCCGCGAATTGCGCACGAGTAAAACGTGTTGCATACGGATAACATACGCCGGCGTCGTCTTTCAAGATGGCCGGCATTTACGGCAGCGATGAGTGCGGCTTTTTTCGTGCGGAGCGAACCAGAAAATAGGGACGCCGCCACGTCAGGGTGGCGATTGAATTCGCTTTTCGGCGGATCCAATGAAGACACGGACGCCGCCCCTTCAGGGCGGCGATTGAATTCGCTTTTCGGCGGAGCCGATAAGGAGGAGTGAGTTATGGCAAAGGCCCCGGTCCCTTCCCCGGCGCCCTCTTCGGTCTCCGCACAGATCGGCGCCACCGCGCGTCGGCTGCGGAGTTCACTGGGATTGACCCTCGGCGAGGTGGCGCGACGCGCCAACCTCAGCGCCGCGATGCTGAGCCGGCTCGAGAACGGCAGCGTTTCGCCCAGCCTCGAAAGCCTGGCCGCGCTCACCGCTGCGTTGGGCGTACCGCTGGCGCAGCTCTTCGGTGAAGTGGGCAAGCCCCGAGGCGGAGCGCAACACGTGCCCAAGGGCCAGGGTCTGGAAGTCGTCCGCCGCGGCACCAAGCGTGGCCACACCTATCAACTGCTGGCCGCCGATCGCGGGCCACGCCGCGTGTTCGAGCCGTTCCTCGTGACGCTCAACGACAAGAGCGAAGTGTTCCCGGGCTTCGAACATCCGGGCACGGAGTTCATCTACCTGCTCGAAGGATCACTCACGTACCGGCATGGCGACGAGACCCACTTGCTCAAGGCCGGCGACGCGCTGACGTTCGCGGGGGAAGTGCCGCATGGACCGGAGAAATTGCTGAAGACGCCGATCCGCATGTTGTCCGTGATCATTCACGCCGAGGCGCCGGCCGAGTGAGAGCGAAATCCGGCGGACCCGGGCCGCGCGCCGCCGGGTAGTTAGTACACGCCCGTTTCGATTCCAGGCGTCCCGGTTGCCGACAGGGCACGCCGGTCCAGCAACTGCGCATGGCGTGGTACGGCTGCGGCACGGCGACGCCGGCCCGCCCTCCACCCGGGAGGATCCGGTATCCATGGAGGGTCGCCACCAGGTAAAGGATTCACACCGGAAATCGGGGAAGTGCGTTACGCTCGGCCCCCGTTGCGGAACCACGATGATCTGACGCTCGGGAAGACACGGGGGCGGTGGATGAGCACGGTTAGTACAGAAGTCGGCGCGAGCATTCGTCATCCACCCGGCCCCAAGGGCCTGCCGGTGATCGGCTACCTGTTGCCCTTCCTCAAGAATCCCATGGAGGCCGTGACGGGCGTGGCGCGCAAGTACGGCGGCATGGCTCGCATCCCGATCCGCGGAAAATACCTCTACCTCTGCTCCGACCCGGAGATGCTCAAAGAGCTGCTGATCACCCACCGCACCAAGTACATGAAGAACATCCGCTATCGCCACATCCAGGCGCTGGTGGGTCAGGGTTTGCTGCTCTCCGAGGCGGCCGAGTGGCGACGCCAGCGCGTGATCACGCAGCCGGCCTTCAAGCCGGACACGCTGGACGCGCAGGTGGGCTGGATGGGCGAACACACCGAACGATTCCTCGACCGGTGGAAGTCATTGGCGGACCGCGGCGCCACCTTCGACGTGGAGCCGGATTTCAACCGGCTGGCGCAGCTGCTGTCGGGACGGTTCCTGCTGGGCGAGCCCTTCGCCGAAATCGCCGACGAGTTCTGCGATATCGCCGCGGACGTGAAGAAGCATTGGCCGGCGCAGCCTCGCAATCTCATCGCGGCGTTCATGAAGCCCGATCCGAAGAAGATCGCCCTGTTCGATGCCGCGATCGAGCGCCTCGACAGGTGCCTGCTGGGCTTCGTGGAACGCCACCGCGCCACGGACTACGAGGGTTGCGGCGTGCTCACGCGCATCGTGCGTACCTCGCGCGAAGAGGGAAACCTCTTCGATGACAAATCCCTGCGCGACCAGCTCTCCACCATGTTCTTCGCCGGCCACGAGACCTCGGCCACGGGCCTGTGCTGGATCCACTGGGCGCTGTCGAATCATCCGGCCGTGCGCGCGAAGCTCGATGCCGAGGTCGCCACGCTGAACGGGCGCATCCCGAACGCCGAAGACGTGCATCAGTTGCAGTACACGCAGCAGGTCATCGAGGAATCCCTGCGGCTGCACTCGCCCATTCACGCCATCTCGCGCGTGGCGATGGAAGACAACACGGTCGGCGGCTATTTCATCCCCAAGGGCCAGACGGTGGTGATCAGCATGTACGCGATCCATCGCCAGGACCGGCTGTATCCCGACGCCGAGACCTTCGATCCGGATCGCTTCGCGCCCGAAGAGGTGGCCAAGCGCCACCGCTTCGCGTATCTGCCGTTCGCGGCCGGCCATCGCAATTGCATCGGCGCCGCGCAGGCCATGATCGAACTCAAGCTCATCGTCGCGCGCATCGCGCAGCGCTACGTGCTCACGCTGGATCCCACGCAGAAAGTCGAAACCGCGCCGGGCACCACCATGTTCCCGCGTTATGGCATGCGCATGAAAATCACCCACAAGGCGTCCGCTTGAACGAGTCCCGCAACGAACAGGCCCGGCGCTTCTACAACGCCGCCGGCGACATCTCCACCGACTTCTCGTTCATGAACTACGGCTACGCGCCCCTGAGCGCGGAGCTGTCGGGTTCCACCGAGCCGGAAAAATACTGCCTGCAGTTGTATCGTCGGTTGGTCGGCCACACGCAGCTCGGCGGCAGACGTGTGGTGGAAGTGAGTTGCGGGCGCGGCGGCGGCGCCGCGCACGTGGCGCAGAGCTTCCGGCCGGCAAACTACCTGGGCATCGACATCAGCGAGAAGAACCTGGCGCTGGCGACGAAACGTTTTTCCGGCGTGGACAACCTGGAGTTCCAGCAGGGCAACGCGGAGGCGCTGCCGCTCGAATCGGGCAGCGTCGACGTGGTGATGAACGTGGAGGCCTCACACCTCTACGACAACCCCGCGCGCTTCATCGCCGAGGTATTTCGCGTGCTGAAGCCCGGCGGCCGCTTCCTGCACGTGGACCTGCACTGGCAGGACAAGGATCCACCGGCGCTGATCGCCGCCGCCGGATTCAAGGTGGATGAAGTCGAGGACATCACGAAGAACGTGGTGCAGGCGCTGGAGGAAGACAGCGAGCGCCGCGAAGCACTCGTGCTCACGTTTCCCGAGCACATGCGCAAGGATTTCCGGGACTGGTCGGGCGTGAAGGACTTCCGCGCATACAACCGGCTCAAGAACGGCGAGTGGCTCTACAGGATCACGCGCGCAACGCGCTAGAAATCACCCGCGCTGCCCGGCTCATCACCCGCCCGACGACAACGGCTGGCTGAGCACCCGCTGCAGTTCCTCGAAGCCGACGGGCTTCACCAGGTGATCGTCGAAGCCCGCGGCCAGCGCTCGTTCGCGATCTTCTCGCTGCCCGTACCCGGTGAGCGCCACCAGCGCCACCTGGCGGGTATCGACGCGCTGACGCAGCCGATGCGCCACTTCGTAGCCATCCATCTCCGGCAGACCGATGTCGAGGAGCACGATGTCGGGCGAGAACTTGTCGAACTTCTCGAGCGCGGCGCGCGCGGCGAACGCGGTCTCCGTCACGTGGCCCTCGAGCCGCAGCAGCTGCGCCAGGGAATCCGCCGCGTCCACGTTGTCGTCCACCACCAGCACACGGCGCTTGGTGAATCGCGAACCCCCTGCTTCGGCCGAGGAAACGTCGGGCGGCGCGCCACGCGGGAGTCGGATCGCGAAACTCGCGCCCTGACCGAGACCGGCGCTCCGCGCCGACACCTCTCCGCCGTGCATCTCCACGAGCTTGCGGACCACCGACAGACCGATGCCGAGGCCACCCTGCGCGCGGTCCAGCGTGCGATCGGCCTGGACGAACAGGTCGAACACGCGCGGCAGTACTTCGGGCGCGATGCCGGCGCCGTTGTCCGAGACTTCCACGCCGATCCACTCCGCCGTGGAGCGGACCTCGACGTGGATGTTCCCACCCGTGTGCGTGTACTTGACCGCGTTCGCGAGCACGTTCACGAACATCTGCACGAGTCGTGCGCGATCCGCGTTCACCCACAAGGGCTCGAAGCCCGATGCCAGCGTGATGTGTTGTTGCTTGTCGCGCGCCATCGGCGCGACGGTCTCGAGCGCCTGGTCCAGCGCACCCTGCAAGGCCAGATCCTCCCGCCGCAACTCGATGCGTCCCTGCGAGATGCGCGAGACGTCGAGCAGGTCGTCCACGAGCCGCGTCAGATGCGTGACCTGCCGCTGAACCATCTCGATGGGCGGCTGCGCCGATCGGTCGCGGATGAACTTGCGCGCCAGGATCTGCGCGGCATTGCGGATCGGCGCCAGCGGATTGCGCAGTTCATGCGCGAGCATCGCCAGGAACTCGTCCTTGCGCTGGTCCGCCTCGCGCAGCGCGCGTTCTGCGCGGAATCGCTCGGTGGTGTCGGAGCCTTCGACGAAGATGCCGACGACCTGGCCCCCGGCATCGAGAATGGGCTGGTAGACGAAGTCGAGATGGCGGTACTCACGAGGTCCACCCGGCTCCGGCTGGACAATGACCTCGCGTCCTTCGGCGGCATACGCCTTGCCGCTGCGGTACACCTGATCCAGGAGTTCGACGAAGCCCTGCTCGGCCGCCTCGGGCAAGGCCTCGCGCAGGGTCTTGCCGATCACGTCGCGATTACCGATGAGCTGCGAGTACGCGGGGTTCACCATTTCGAACACGTGATCCGGGCCATTCAGCATGGCCATGAAACCCGGCGCCTGTTCGAAGAGCTGCGCGAATCGACCCCGCTCGTAACTCAGCCGGCGTTCGCTGAGCACGGCCTGCGTGGTCTCGTTGCAGATGACGAGGACGCCGCCGACATTGTTAGGCGCGGTCTGCTCGTCGATGGGGCCGTAGCTGTACGT
>JBKPPO010000077.1:0-8136 GCA_046733635.1 Pseudomonadota bacterium
CCGGGCTTCTGCTCGGGGAAGGGATTGTGTGAGAGCACGACGTCGTCCAGGAACCGGGCGGTCATGTCGAAGCGCCCGGCATTGAGCACTTCCGCGACGAACGCTTCGTAGATGGCCTTGTTGTCCGGCACGGCCACCGGCGCGGGCGTTGGCGCGGGCGTTGGCGCGGGCGCAGCAAGCGACTTCCTCGCCTGCTTCATCGGCATTGGTTGCTTCACCGGCTTCGTCGCTCCGGTGGTTTTCGCCTTCCCGGCGCTCTTCGATTTCTTTGCTTTCTTGGCAGCCACAATATTCATCCTGGCGGGCATGGCAAGGCTATGCCCGCACATGATTGCCGCCCAGTTGCATTACAGGGAATTCAGTTCTTTTCCCACACCTGGAAGGTCATGGGATACGCGTGACGCTCGTCCGCGGCAAACGGCGTGCCTTCGACCAATCGCCACTCGTGCGCATCGAGCGCCGGCCAATGGATGTCGCCCGGCACATCGGCGTGCACGCGCGTGAGATGCACACGGCCTGCGCGCGGCAGGAACAAACGGAACAGCTCGGCCCCGCCGATGATCATGATCTCCGGCGCATCGCTCGCGGCGCGGATCGCCGTGTCCACGTCGCGCACCACGGTCACGCCGTCGCGCGCGTAGTTAGGGTCGCGCGTCACCACGATGTTGTGCCGGCCCGGCAGCGGCTTGCCGATCGATTCGTACGTCTTGCGGCCCATGACGATGGGTTTGCCCATCGTGATCCGCTTGAAGTGCTTGAGGTCTTCGGGCAGATGCCAGGGCAGCGTGTTGTCGCGGCCGATCACGCCGTTGTCCGCGACGGCAACGATGAGGGTGACGAGCGGCTTCACGCGAACCCATCCAGCGATCGCCGGCGAAACCAGCCGGTGAAGCTCAGACGCTCGCGCCGTGCCGGCAGCACTTCGTGCTCGAAGCGATCCGAAAGAAACGCCACCAGGCGGCCGCCCTTGGGCAACACGTCCTGGCTGCGCCCGCCGCCGAGGTACATGCGCAATTGACCACCGTCCTCCTCTATCCAGTCTTCATTCAGATAGAGCGCGGCGGAGATCGCGCGAAGGTCGCTGCCCACGAGACGGTCGAAGTGACGCGCATACGACGCGCCCTGCGGATACACGGCGAAGTGTCCCTGGAAATCCTCGAGGCCGGTCATGAGCGCGCGATTCAGCGACACGCGCAGCTCGTCGAGCCGCGCGAGCAGGCTCTGCTCGGCGTCGCGTTCGGGTGTCTGCAGCCACGAGATGAAATCCCCGCGTACTTCCGGCGCGAGTCGCTGTTGAGCGCCGCGCCCCACTCTCGCGGGCCGCAAGGCGCCGGCCGCGTGCAGTTCGCGGCAACGCTCACGCAGCGCTCCCAACAATCGCGCGTCGACGAAATCGTCGACGATGCCGAACCCCCGTTCGGCGAGCTGGTCGATCAAGCCCGTCGCCGGCTTCGTCCGGCGCGCGCATCCGGCTTGCGCGGCTTGCGGGACTTGCGCGACTTATCCGCACGCCGGGCGGGCTCGGCCCGCCGCGGCTGAGCCTTCTTGCCGGCCTTGTTCTTCTTCTTGTTCCGCGGCTTCGCCGCCTTCGGCTCCGGCTTCTTGGCCGGCCACAACATGGTGCCGCGGCACTTCGGCGAGCCGCAGCGGCAGGCGTAGATCTCGTCCACGTTGTCCGGATCGTCCTTCTCGCGGCCGATCTCGTAGTCGTAGCCCAGTTCCTCGCCCGGGGCGATGTCGCGCGTGGCGTCGATGAACACGCGGCGGTTCTCGATCACCGACTCGCAGTTGCCTTCACACTGGTGATTGATGAAACGCGCATCGTTGCCACCGACACCGGCGTCGATGACCGTCTTCTTGTCCACGATGAACAGGAAGGTGTGGTTGTCGTTCTCGTCGTGATCCTCGTAGCGCTTGTCCGCGGCGTCGTGCGAGATGCGATCCCCGAGATACTCGATGATCCGGGTCTTCTTCGGGATCGGCTTCACGGCAAATACGCCGCGCCCGTGCACCGGCGAATTGCGCACTTCCACGAGCGGCGAGGTGGCGATGACCGGCCCGCCCTTGGTGGGCGCGGGCTGGCTGGACATGTCGATCTGCTTCTTCTTGGCCATGGTTTCCTAGACTGCCACCGGCGCCTTGATGGCCGGATGATGTTGGTAGTTCACGATCTGAAAGTCTTCGAACGTGTACTCGAAAATGCTCGGCGGCCGGCGCGTCAGCACCAGCTTCGGCATCGCCAGCGGCACGCGCGCGAGCTGCTCATCCACCTGCGAGAGATGGTTCGAGTACAGGTGGCAATCGCCGCCGGTCCAGATGAACTCGCCCACCTCGAGATCGCATTGCTGCGCCAGCATGTGTGTGAGCAATGCATAGGACGCGATGTTGAACGGCACACCGAGGAAGATGTCCGCGCTGCGTTGATAGAGCTGGCAGCTCAGCTTGCCGTCCGACACGTAGAACTGGAAGAACGCATGGCAGGGCATGAGCTTCATCGCGTCGAGCTCGCCCACGTTCCACGCGCTCACGATGATGCGGCGCGAATCCGGATTCGTGCGTAGCTGCTTCACCACTTCGGAGATCTGGTCGATGTGGCGGCCGTCGGGCGTCGGCCAGTTGCGCCACTGCTTGCCGTATACCGGACCGAGCTCGCCGTTGGCGTCGGCCCACTCGTCCCAGATCGTGACGCCGTTGTCGCGCAGATATTTCGTGTTCGTGTCGCCGCGCAGGAACCACAGGAGTTCATACGCGATGGACTTGAAGTGCACGCGCTTGGTGGTGACCAGCGGAAACCCCGCCGTGAGATCGAAGCGCATCTGATAACCGAACACGGACAGCGTGCCCGTGCCGGTGCGGTCCGACTTCTGCGCGCCATTGCGGCGCACGTGACGCATGAAGTCGAGGAACTGCTTCATCGCCGGAAGCTCAGGCCGCCTGAGGAGCGGCGCTGTAGTTGCCCGAAGGTTCGCGCCGCTTGTACGCCATGATCATGAGCGTGAAACCCACGAGCAGCATGGGGAGCGTGAGCAGCATGCCCATGGTGAACCAGCCGCCGAACAGATAACCATGCTCCGCCGGATTCAGGTGATCGTCCGGCAGTCGCCAGAATTCGACGATGAAACGTCCAGCGCCGTACATGATGAGGAACAGGCCCGCGGGCGCGAGCCGCGGACGAGGCTTGGACGTGAACCACCACAACACCACGAACAACACCAGGCCTTCGAGCGCAGCCTCGTAGAGCTGCGTGGCGTGGCGGACCGTCTCGTTCACCTGGAATCCCCAGGGCACGGTCGTCTCCTTGCCCCAGAGCTCGCCGTTGATGAAGTTGCCGATGCGGCCCGCGAGCAGGCCGATGCCCGGCAGCGGCGCGGCGAAATCGAACACGTCCGCGACCTTGCGCTTGCGGCGCACGGCGAAGATGGCGATGGCGATCATCACGCCTAACAACCCGCCGTGGAACGACATGCCGCCATCCCAGACCTTGAACGGGTACAGCGCATCCTTGGCCCAGAACGACAGGCCGTAGAAGAAAACGTAACCCAGGCGGCCGCCGAGGATGGTGCCCAGCATCGCGAAGAACATGAAGTCGTCGATGTCGGCGGGTTTCCAGGTCGAACCCGGCTTCTTCGCGCGCAAACGGCCCAGCCACCACGCGGCGGCGAAGGCGATGAGGTACATGATTCCGTACCAGTGGATTTTCAGAGGACCGAAGTCGCCGAACGGACCGATCTCGACGGCGATCGGATTGAAGCTGGGGTACTGGATCATTGGGGCCGGATTTTACGGACTATTCGCGCGTGACGCGGCAGAAAAATGATTTGAGATATCGCGTCTCGGGAATGGCGGGATGCACGGGATGGTCCGGAGACTGCCCGCCCTGCTCCAGGATTTGCACGAATCGGCTGGAATGCCGCGCCGCGCCCTGGATGGCCGAGGCCAACTCGTCCGCGCCCATGTGGTACGAGCAGGAGCACGACACCAGCAGCCCGTCCTTGTCGATGAGCGGCAGCGCCAGCTGGTTGAGTTTGCGATATGCGGCCTGAGCTTGCGGCGCATCCTTCTTGCGCTTGGCGAACGCCGGCGGGTCGACGATCACCACGTCGAAACGCTCGCCGCTCTCCTGCAGGGATTTGAGGGCATCGAAGGCGTCGCCCTTGTGCGTCGCCACCTCGACGTCGTTGGCCCTGGCATTCCGGGATACGTATTCGAGCGCCATTGCCGACGAATCCACGCAGGTCGCGCTGGCGGCTCCGTTCTCGAGCGCTGTCACGGCCCACGCGCCCACGTAACTGCAGACGTCGAGCACACGCGCTCCGGCGGGCAGATAACGCTTCAGGCGCTCGCGATTCGCCGCCTGGTCGTAGAACCAGCCCGTCTTCTGGCCATCGGCGAGCGGCGCGATGAAGTCCACGCCCTGCTCCCGGACCTGGATCTCGGCCGGCAGGCTTGCCGCGCCCGCCGCGGACACTTGTTTGTCCAAGCCTTCGAGTTCGCGCGCGCCCGAGTCGTTCTTCCAGACCAGCATTCGCGGATGAATCACCTTCTCCACCGCGGATTCGATGTCCGCGCGCAGGCGATCGATGCCGGCGGTGCCGCTCTGCGCCACGACCACGTCGCCATACCGATCCAGCACCAGGCCCGGCAGACCATCGGATTCGCCGAACACGAGCCGGTAGAAAGGTTCGCGATAGAAACGCTCGCGCAACGCCAGCGCCACGCGCAACCGGTGCACGATCAACGATTCGCCGAGTGGATAGGCCGGGTCGCGGCCCACGATGCGCGCCGCGATCAACGTGCGCGGATTGACGTACGCGAAGCCCAGGAACTGGTCGCGGTCGGAATGCACCTGCACCGCCGCGCCCGGTTCGAACTGCGTCAGCGGCGTGGCGTTCGTGTCCACCTCGTTGCTGAAGATCCAGAGGTGACCGGCACGCAGGCGGCGATCTTCACCGCGTTTGAGCTTGAGGACTGGGGGCGACATGGCGCGTATTCTAGCGTTCATGGCACAGATCGACGGCACGAAGAACCGCCTGGCGAAAGAGACCAGCCCCTACCTGCAGCAACACGCGACCAATCCCGTCGACTGGCATCCCTGGGGCCCGGAGGCTTTCGAGGCGGCGCGCGCCACGGGCAAACCCGTGCTGCTGTCCGTGGGTTATTCGGCCTGCCACTGGTGTCATGTGATGGCCCACGAATCCTTCGAGGATCCGGCTACGGCGCAGCTCATGAACGATCTGTTCGTGAACATCAAGGTGGATCGCGAAGAACGGCCGGACATCGACAAGATCTACCAGTTCGCGCACCAGGTGCTCACGCAGCGCGGCGGCGGCTGGCCGCTCACGATGTTCCTGACGCACGACGATCAGAAGCCGTTCTTCGGCGGCACCTACTTCCCGAACACCGCGCGTTACGGCATGCCCGCGTTCACGCAGCTACTGAAGCGCGTCGCCGAGTATTACCGCGAGCAGAAGGAGGAATTGCGCGCCCAGAACGACACCCTCATGGGGGTGTTCGGCGATCTCACCCCCGCGCCGGCCGATACGAGCACGGCCATCGGCACCGCGCCGCTCGACGGCGCGCGTGCGCAGCTCCAGGAAACCTTCGACAAGCGCTACGGCGGCTTCGGCGGCGCCCCGAAGTTTCCGCATCCGGGCTCGATCGACCGGCTGCTGCATCACTGGCACGACAGCGCCATCTCGCAGTCGCCGGACTTGCACGCGCTCTACATGGCCACGCTCACGCTCACGCGCATGGCCGAGGGTGGGCTCTACGACCAGCTCGGCGGCGGATTCGCGCGGTACTCCGTGGATCAGTTCTGGATGATCCCGCACTTCGAGAAGATGCTGTACGACAACGGAGCGTTGCTCGCCACGTACTCCGAAGCCGCGCTCGCCACGGGCGAGCCGCTATTCAAGCGCGTCGCGCGCGAGACGGGCGAATGGCTGCTGCGCGAGATGCAGGATCCCGAATCAGGCGGCTTCTACTCTGCTTACGACGCCGACTCCGAAGGCCATGAAGGCAAGTTCTACGTCTGGAGTCGCGAAGAAGCACAGGCTGCGCTCACGCCGCTCGAATGGACCGTGTTCTCGCGCCGTTTCGGTTTCGATGAAACGGCCAACTTCGAAGGCGCCTGGCACTGCCACGTGTTCGTGTCCGTCGAGCAGATCGCGAAGGAGCAGCAACTGGATCCGGCTCTCGTGGAAAAGGAGCTCGAATCCGCGCGCGCAAAGCTGCTGGCCATCCGCAGCAAACGCATCTGGCCCGGGCTCGACGACAAGATCCTCACGAGCTGGAACGCGCTCGCGATCCGCGGGCTCGCGCTGGCGGCCCGCAATCTCGACGAACCCCGGTTTGCCGAGGCCGCGGAGCAGGCGCTCGCGTTCATCCGCGAGAACCTCTGGAAGCAGGGCCGTCTGCTCGCGACTTCCAAGGACGGCGTCTCGCATCTCAACGCCTACCTCGACGACTACGCCTATCTAGCGCAGGCGCTGCTCGAGATGTTGCAGGTCCGCTGGCGCAACGAGGACGTGACCTGGCTGCGCGACATCCTCGACGTGATGCTCGATCGCTTCGAGGACAAACAACTCGGCGGGTTCTTCTTCACCTCCGATGACCACGAGCAGCTCATCCACCGCAGCAAGAGCTTCGGCGACGACGCCATTCCGGCAGGCAATGGCATCGGGACGCGCACCCTGATCCGCGCCGGCTATCTACTGGGCGAGACCCGTTGGCTCGAGGCCGGCGAGCGCACGTTGCGCGCAGGATGGCAGGTCATCAACCGCTATCCTCATGGCCACATGAGCCTGCTCGAGGCGCTCGATGAATACCTGGCGCCGCCCGAGATCGTGATCATCCGCGGCGAAGCCGCCGAGGCGCTGCGCTGGAGCGTGGAGCTCGGCAAGTTGTACGCGCCGCATCGCCTGATCTTTGCGATTCCGGCGGAGCTGCAAGGCTTGGACTCCGCGGTCGCCGACAAGAAGGCAGGCGATGGCACGCGCGCCTATCTGTGCCGCGGCTCCACTTGTTACGCGCCGCTGGAGTCGCTGCCGGATCTCATTCGCACTGCGCAGGCACGCGTGGCTCCGTGAACGGTACGTTCGCGCAACTGGCGGCGCTCACCTGTCACGCGAATACCGCTATCGCGGGCGAGACGGTGCCTGAATTCCTCCCGGGCAACTCCACCAGCCGATATTGCGAGTCCATCACCTATGCGGTGGAGGAGCAGGTCGTGGCCGCCACGCCGAATGCGTGGTTCCAGCATCTGCGCGAAGCGGGTGTGAGAGGCGTGCGTTTCGTGCACGAGCCCTCGGAGAAGCCGCAGATTCCTGACTACATGAGTTCGGGGTTCGTGGGAGGCGGCGGGCCGACCGTGATCGCGGCGCGGCGCGAGGGAAAGTTCGATCTCTGGGGCGCCGGCTGGAAACACCTGGGCCCGAACGCGCCCGACCGGAAAGTGTGGGCGGTGCGTTACGAGCGTTTCGCGACCATCGATGAATTGCTGGCACAGCCCGCGCCAGAGCAGGCGGCGACTGCACTCGCGTCCGCGCTCGAATGCGTTCTCGACTACACGAACCGGCAACGCGGCGGTGTGTTCGCGGACCACTTCACGCGTGCGCTCGAGCATCTCGCCGGCACTTCCAGCGCAACGGTGTTTCATGAAGATCTGTACGTCGCGGGAACCCTGCCGGAGCATTGCGTGCGATTGCTGAAGGCCTGCGAGGCTTCCTGGGTCTTCGGCGGCATGGGCTGGTGGAACGACCGTCAGCCTGGAGAAGGCACGCGCACCGGGGAGTACGAAGAAGTCACAACCTCGCTCTATGCGGCGCTGCTCGACGGCACCGCCGCCGGGGTCAACCAGACCGATCGCGGCTGAATCATCGGCGCGAAGATTTGCGCACTGGCTTCCTGTTCACCGACTTTACCGCGGGCTTCTTCGCAGTCTTCTTCACAGGCTTGTCAGCTGTCTTCGAGGCCCGCGATTTCCGCCGCGGCTTCGACTTCGCTTTCTCGAGCGCCACGGTCACCGACTTGCGCGCCCACTCGACCAGTGTCTCGGCGTCCTCCAGCACGTCGGCCGGCACCTGGTAATAACCCAACACCGTCTGTGGCCGGTCGCGAAATGGCATGAACTGGGGC
>JBKPPO010000078.1:0-6527 GCA_046733635.1 Pseudomonadota bacterium
GCAGGCTGGTGTCGACGCCGGAGGCGTCGATGGTTTCAATGCCCGGCAGCACCAGCAATGAAGTTCCCGAGTCGCCCGCGCGCGGATGTCCGTGCACTTCCCTCGAGGCCTTGAGCGCGAGATCGCCCGATGACGCATACAGGGCCTCCCTGTTCCCTTGCTACTTAATGTGTCGCGCGACGTCAAAGCTTTTCACTGGCCGCGTCCGCATCCCGAACTGTGAACCAGTCCCCATTCGGCATACCGCCTGCGCAGCCGCGCCGATGGCGCGGAATACACTCCGCGCAGTTCCGCTTGTCATAAAGGTCACCTGAATGGGCCTTTCCGAAACCATCGTCGCCGCGATCATTGGCGCCCTCGCCACCGTGGTCACGGCCGTGTTCCAGCTGGTGCGCAACCGCGCACCCAGCGAGAGCCGGCCCAAGAAGAATCGCATGCGTTCGGCGTTGGCCACGCTGGCGCTGGGTATCGCCTGTGTCGTCGGTGGTTACGCCTGGTCATCGCTGCGCGCGGTCAATGCGAAGGAAGACATGCGCACGACGATGGAGGCGGAATTCACGCGGCAATTCGAGTCGCTCGCCGCGCGCCAGGCGAAGGCGGCCGCGGAGGCGGAAGCGGCGTCGCGGGACCTCGATGGCGCCGCCATTCCTGCGGCGCATCGGGATTCGGGCACCGCGGAATCGCTGGCCCATCTACCGCCCTGCCGGATCAACGCCCATCCGGACGAGGTCGGCCCCGTCACCTGCTCCGACCGGGTGGCGCAGACCATTTCCCTGTGCGCAGCCGTGCCGGCCGCGGCGCAGACCGCGAACGTGCGCGTGCTGGCGCGTGTACCGAATAGTGAGGCGACGTGGCAGGAGCGGGATTCGGGCGCCGCCACGTTGGGAAGCCTGCACATTGGAGACACTCCGCAGGAGTTTCCCGTGAACGCCGAGCAGCGTTCGGTGTGCCTGTCCGTGTCGAACTGGAGCGTCGAGGACACGCTGGCCGTGCGGCTGCTCGTGGACTACACGTTCCATCCCAAGCCGGCGCAGGAACTGACCGCGGCGGCGCCGGGCGCCGCCACGCTCTGACCAGTCTCAGGCTTTCTTTGGGATGTAGAGGTCGGTGATCGTGCCTTCGAAGACCTCGGCCGACAGCGCCACCGTCTCCGACAACGTCGGGTGCGGATGGATCGTGAGGCCGATGTCATGCGAGTCCGCACCCATCTCGATGCCCAGCGCCACTTCCGCGACGAGCTCGCCCGCGTTCGGTCCCACCATCGCGCCGCCCAGCACGCGGTGATTCACCGGATCGAACAGCAGCTTGGAGAAGCCTTCGTCGCGGCCCAGCGCCAGTGAACGGCCACTGGCCGCCCAGGGGAACTTGCCCACCTTGTAAGGCACGTTGTTCTTCTTCGCTTCGGTTTCCGTGAGACCCACCCAGGCCACTTCCGGATCCGTGTAGGCCACGGAAGGAATCACGCGCGCGTCGAAGTAGCTCTTGTGGCCCGCCGCCACTTCGGCAGCCACCTTGGCCTCGTGCATGGCCTTGTGGGCCAGCATGGGACCGGGCACGAGATCGCCGATGGCGAACACATGCGGCAGGTTGGTGCGCATCTGTTTGTCGACGGGGATGATGCCCCGGTCGCTCACATCGATGTCCGCGTTCTCGAGACCGATGCGTTTGCCATTGGCGCTGCGGCCCACGGCCACGAGCACGCGATCGAAGGTGTCCTTGCGCTGGCCGTTCGCATCTTCGAACGTGATCTCGATGCCTTCGGGCTTCGCGGCGGCGCTGACCACCTTGGTGTTCAGCAGGATCTGCTCATAACGCGCCTTGAGACGCTTCTCGAGCGGCTTGACGAGATCCGGATCCGCACCGGGCATGAGCTGGCCCGTGAGCTCCACCACGCTCAGCTTCGCGCCCAGCGAGGAGTACACCGTGGCCATCTCGAGGCCGATGATGCCGCCGCCGATCACGAGCATCCGCTTCGGCACGCCGCCGAGCTCGAGCGCACCCGTCGAATCGATGACACGCGGATCATCGGGGATGAACGGTAGTTTGATCGGCTCGGACCCGGCCGCGATGATGCATTGCTCGAAGCGGATCTTCTGCACCTTGCCATCGTCGCCGGTGATCTCCATGACATGCGGGCTCGCGAACTTGCCCACACCCTGCACCACCTCGACCTTGCGCTGCTTGGCCAGCGCCGAGAGGCCGCCGACCAGCTTCTTGACCACGCTGTTCTTCCAGGCCAGCAGCTTGGGCAGATCCAGCTTCGGCGCTCCGAACTCCACGCCGTGATGCGCCATCTCACCGACTTCGTCGATGACCTTGGCCGCGTGCAACAACGCCTTCGAGGGAATGCAGCCGACGTTCAGACAGACGCCGCCCAGCATGGGCCAGCGTTCGACCAGCGTGACCTTGAGGCCGAGATCCGCGGCGCGGAACGCGGCGGTGTAGCCGCCGGGACCGGCGCCCAGCACCAACAACTGCGTCTCGCGATCGTGCGGCACGTCGGGCTTGAGCGGACGCGAAGGCTGGGGAGCGGCGGCCGGTGCGGCAGCGGGTTTCGCGGCGGCAGGTGCCGTCTGCGGCGCCGGCGCGGTGGCTTTCGCGGGGGCCGGAGTAGCGGCCGCAGCGGAGGCGGCGGACTTGGCGGGAGCAGCGGCAACGCCTTCCAGCCGGGCGATCACGCCACCCTTGCCGATCTTTCCACCCTTCTGGATGAGGACTTCGGTGATGGTGCCGGCCGCCGTCGATGGCACGTCCATCGTCGCCTTGTCGGTTTCCAGCGTGACCAGCGGCGTGTCGACCTCGACCTTGTCGCCGGCCTTCACCAGCACGTCGATGATCGAGACTTCGTCGAACCCGCCCAGGTCCGGAACTACGAGATCGATCTGGCTCACGACATCGCCTCGACCAGGTCTTTCGGCTTGGCCAACGTGTCCGCGATGAACTTCGCGATACGCGCGCCCTGCGCGCCGTCGATGACGCGATGGTCATACGAGAACGACAACGGCAGCATCATGCGCGGCGCGAACTGCTTGCCATCCCAGACGGGCTTCATCGCGCTCTTCGAGACGCCGAGGATGGCGACCTCCGGCGAGTTGATGATGGGCGTGAACATCGTGCCGCCCACGCCGCCGAGGCTCGAGATGGTGAAGCCCGCGCCCTGCATGTCGGCGCCGGGTAGTTTGCCTTCGCGCGCCTTGCCGCTGAGGTCACCCAGCGCCTTGGCGATGCCGAACACGTCGAGCTTGTCGGCGCCCTTGATCACGGGCACCAGCAGGCCGTTCGGCGTGTCGGCCGCGAAGCCCACGTTGAAGTACTTCTTGTAGACCAGGTTCTGGCCGGATTCATCGAGCTGACTGTTGAGCACGGGGAATTCGCGCATGGCGCGAACCGCCGCCTCGATGATGAACGCCAGCGGCGTCACCTTGACGCCCGCCGCCGCGGCCTTGTCCTTGAGCGTGCCGCGCAGCGCTTCGAGTTCCGTGATATCGGACTCGTCGAACTGCGTGACGTGCGGGATGTTGATCCACGCGGCCTGCAGGCGTGGGCCCGAGATCTTCTGCACGCGGTTGAGCGGCTTGACCTCGACGGCGCCGAACTGCGCCGCATCGGTGGTGTGAGCCTTGGGCAGTGCCGGCGCGGGCGCGGCGAGCGCCACACCACCCGACATCACCAGCTTCACGAAAGCCTTCACGTCGTCGAGCAGGATGCGGCCCTTCTCGCCGCTGCCTTTCACGCTGCCCAGGTTCACGCCGAGTTCACGCGCGAACTTGCGCACGGACGGCGAGGCATGGGCGGTGCTGAACGAAGCTTCGTCGATGGCCGGCAGTCCACGCGGACCCGGCAGCGATTGCGTGACAGCTTGCGGCGCGGCGGCGCGAGCGGCCGGCGCCGCGGGTTTGTCAGCCGGCGCGGCGGCTGGAGCAGGAGCCGCGGCCTTGGCCGGAGTGGCGGACGCCGTGAATCCCTTCACCGTCACGACGACGGCGCCTGGACCCACCTTGCCACCCTTGGCGATGTGCACCTTTTCCACCACGCCCTTGGCGGTGGACGGCACGTCCATCGTGGCCTTGTCGGTTTCGAGCGTGGCCAGCGGCGTATCGATGTCGATGGTGTCACCCACCTTCACGAGCACGTCGATGATGGACACGGAATCGAAGCTGCCCATGTCGGGCACCGTGACATCGATGGAAGTCGGCGTGGCCGGCGCCGCAGGAACGGCAGTGGCAGCGGCCGGAGCCGCGGCAGGCTTGTCGGCGGCCGAAGCCGGCGCCGGAGGGGCGGCAGAACCACCTTCCACCTTCACCGTGACCACCTGCGCGCCCGCGGCCACCGAACCACCCTTGGCGTCGTGCACCTTCTCCACCACACCCTTGGCAGTGGACGGCACATCCATCGTGGCCTTGTCGGTTTCCAGCGTGACCAGCGGCGTGTCGATGTCGATGGTGTCACCCACCTTCACGAGGACGTCGATGACGGACACCGAGTCGAAATTCCCCATGTCGGGGACGGTTACGTCTACGGTGCTCATGCTTTCTGCGGATCCAGCTTGTTGGCGTCGATGCCGAGCTTCGCGAGCGCGGCCTTGAGCGTGCCCTTGTCGAGCGCGCCTTCATCGGCGAGCGCGCACAGCGAGGCGTACACGATGTTCTTCGCGTCCACCTCGAAGTGATGGCGCAGCGCGCTGCGGCCGTCCGAGCGGCCGAATCCATCGGTGCCGAGCGTGACGAACTTGCCCGGGACCCACTCGCGGATCATGTCGGGCCAGGCGCGCATGTAGTCGGTGGCGGCGATGAACGGGCCCGTCGCCTTCGACAACGCCTGCTTCACGTACGGGACTTTCGCCGTCTCGCCCGGATGCAGGCGGTTCCAGCGTTCGATCTCGATGGCCTCGCGACGCAGCTCCGAGAAGCTGGGCGCGCTGTAGATGTCGGACGGAATGTTGAAATCCTTCGCGAGGATCTCCGCGGCCTTCTCCACTTCGCGCAGGATGGTGCCCGAGCCCATGAGCGTGACGCGCACCTTGCCGGCGCCGCCCGTCTTGAGCAGGTACATGCCCTTGAGGATGCCCTCTTCCACGCCTTTCGGCAGCGGCGGCTGAACGTAGTTCTCGTTCATCACCGCGATGTAATAGAACACGCTCTCGTCGTTGACGAACATGCGGCGCATGCCGTCCCGGATGATCACGGCGAGTTCGTAGGCGTACGTCGGATCGTAGGCGATGCAGTTCGGGATCGTCGCCGCGTGCAGCAGCGAGTGACCGTCCTGGTGCTGCAGACCTTCGCCCGCAAGCGTCGTGCGGCCCGCGGTGGCACCCATGAGGAATCCGCGCGTGCGCAGATCGCCCGCGGCCCAGTAGAAGTCGCCCACGCGCTGGAAGCCGAACATCGAGTAATAGATGTAGAACGGCACCATGTGGATGCCGTGGTTCGCGTACGCGGTACCGGCGGCGATCCACGAGCAGGTGGAACCCGCTTCGTTGATGCCCTCTTCGAGCATCTGACCGTTCTTGCTCTCCTTGTAGAACATGAGCTGGTCGCTATCGACCGGCGAGTAGAGCTGGCCCGCGGAACTGTAGATGCCGATCTGGCGGAACAGGCCTTCCATGCCGAAGGTGCGCGCTTCGTCCGGGACGATCGGCACGATGTTCTTGCCGATGTTCTTGTCCTTGAGGAGCTGCGTCAGGATGCGGACGAACGCCATCGTGGTGCTGATCTCGCGATCGCCCGTGCCTTCGAGCATGGCGCTGAACGCCGACTGATCCGGCGCGGCCAGCGGCTGCGCCACGATCTTTCGCGCGGGTAGATAGCCGCCCAGCGCCTTGCGCTGGCCGTGCAGGTATTTCATCTCCGGCGAATCATCGGCCGGCTTCACGAGCGCGAGCTTGCCCACCTGTTCGTCGGTGAGCGGGATGTTGAAGCGGTCGCGAACGGCGCGCAGCGCTTCTTCATCCAGCTTCTTCTGCTGGTGCGCCACCATCTGGCCTTCAGCGGCTTTGCCGAGACCGAAACCCTTCACCGTCTTCGCGAGAATCACCGTGGGCTGGCCCTTGTGCGCGCTGGCGGCGGCGTAGGCCGCGTACACCTTGAACGCATCGTGTCCACCGCGGTTCAGGCGCCAGATGTCGTCATCCGACATGTTGGCGACCATCTCCTTGAGCTCGGGATACTTGCCGAAGAAGTTCTCGCGCGTGTACGCGCCACCCTTGGCCTTGAAGTTCTGGTACTCGCCGTCGACGCACTCTTCCATGACCTTGCGCAGCAGACCGTTGTTGTCGCGCGCGAGCAGAGGATCCCAGCGCGAACCCCAGACCACCTTGATGACGTTCCAGCCAGCGCCCATGAACGCGGCTTCGAGTTCCTGGATGATCTTGCCGTTGCCGCGCACCGGGCCGTCGAGACGCTGCAGGTTGCAGTTCACGACGAACACGAGGTTGTCGAGTTTCTCGCGCACGGGCAGCGTGAGCGCGCCCATGCTCTCGGGCTCGTCCATCTCGCCGTCGCCGAGGAAGGCCCAGACCTTGCGGTCCG
>JBKPPO010000079.1:0-5420 GCA_046733635.1 Pseudomonadota bacterium
CGCCCCATGTCACTGGGCTGGTCCAGACGCGCTCCCGTTGACACCCTGGTAGGCACCGAAGCGGTCGTGGATTTCTCCATCCCGCTCGCGGAATTGCCCCGGGTGTCTCATGAGTTGTCGGGCACGGATGGCGAGGCGATCGGCACGGTCCGCTTCTCGCGCCAACTGGGACAGGCGGTTGCGGATCTCACGGTTCGCGCGCAAGCGGAAGTAGTTTGCCAGCGTTGCATGCAGTCCATGCAGTGGCCGGTGGACGTGAATTCGCGCATTGCGCTGGTCAGCGATTACGACGCTGCCGATCGCGTGGCCGCGGGACTGGAAGTGTTTCTCGTCGAGGGCGACAGCGTGAGCGTGCGCGACCTCGTGGATGAAGAGGTGATGCTGGCGCTGCCCCATGTGGCGCGGCATCCGGAAGGTAGTGAGTGTGCGGGCCGCGAGATGCGCTTGCCCGGACAGGAAGCGGAAGCCGATGAGGCTCCCGCCGACGTTCAAAAACCGTTTGCACAGTTGGGCGAACTGTTGAAACGCAAGTAGTTCGCCCCTGAGTCGTACAAGAGGATTGGTTCCATGCCTGTTCAGAAAAGCCGCAAAACGCCGTCCAAGCGCGGTATGCATCGCTCGCACGACCGTCTGTCGAAGCCGGCGTTGTCCGTGGATCCGCAGTCGGGTGAAACCCACCTGCGTCACCGTATCACTCCCGATGGCTTCTATCGCGGCAAGCGCGTCATCGAGAAGCCGGCCGAAGTCGAGACCGAAGAATAAGCCTGCGGGGCCCTGCTTCTTCGGGGCGGGGCCCACGGCGTCCGCTTAGACCATGGCGTCCATCGCCGTCGATGTGATGAGTGGCGACAGCGGCGCGCCGGAATGTATTCCCGGCGCCATACGCGCGCTCACTCTCGATCCGACCCTGGAACTCATCCTGGTCGGTCAACCCGCAGTCATCGAACCCGTGCTGGCCACCGCGCCCGCCGCGGTGCGTTCTCGTGCGTCCGTGTTTCCCGCGGCCAGCATCGTCGGGATGTCGGAGCATCCGCGTGATGCGATCCGCAAGCGCAAGGACTCCTCCATGCGCATCGCCATCGATCTCGTGAAGGAAGGCCGCGCCGGTGCGATGGTGAGCGCCGGCAACACCGGCGCGCTCACGGCGATCGCGCACTTCGTGCTGAAGACGCTGGGCACCGTCGAGCGAGCGCCCATCATGTCGGCCGTGCCCGCGCGGAATGGCGGACACACCCACATGCTGGATCTCGGCGCGAACACCAAGGCGTCGGCCGTGCAGCTCTCGCAGTTCGCGACGATGGGATCCATCGTCGCGCGCGACGTGTTCGGCGTCGCGAGCCCTCGCGTCGGGCTGCTGAACATCGGCGAGGAAGACACCAAAGGCCACGAAGTGGTCCAGGAAGCGCATGAACTCATTCGCGCGTCGGGCGTGAACTATCTGGGATTCGTCGAGGGCAACAACATCTACGACGAAAGCGTGGACGTGGTGGTCACCGATGGTTTCACGGGCAACGTCGCACTCAAGACGATGGAAGGTCTCGCGAAGCTCATCGTCGAGCAGTTGCGCACGGAGTTCACGCGCGATCCGCTCAGCAAACTTTCCGGATTGCTAGCCAGGCCCGTGTTGCGCCGGGTCGGCGAGAAGCTCGACCCGCGGCGCTACAACGGCGCGTGCATGGTCGGACTCACGGCAGTCGTGGTAAAAAGCCACGGCAGCGCGGATCGCGTCGCATTCGCCCAGGCGGTGGCAACCGCGGCCACGGCGATGCGCCGGGGTCTGCCGGCGGCCATCGACAAGGCTCTGGCGGGTGCGCAGCCGTCAGCGGTCCAGACGTCCTAGCGATCCAGAGAAGGGCACACATGTATTCACGCATCGCCGGCACGGGTTCCTACCTGCCGGAAAAGATCGTCACGAACTTCGATCTCGAGAAGCAGATGGATACCACCGACGAGTGGATCCGCACGCGCACCGGCATCGAGCGCCGGCACATCGCGGCCGAAGGCCAAACTACCGTGGACATGGCGGAACACGCTGCGCGGCGCGCCATCGAAGCGGCGGGCATGACTCCGGCCGAAGTGGATCTCATCGTGTTCGGCACCACCACGCCGGACCTCGTATTCCCGAACTGCGGCACGCTGCTGCAGGCCCGCCTCGGCGCGCGGGGCTGTCCGGCGTTCTCGGTCGAGACCGCCTGCAGCGGCTTCATCTACGCATTGTCCATCGCCGACAAGTTCGTGAAGGCCGGTGAGTCCAAGTGCGCGCTGGTGGTGGGCAGCGAGACGCTCTCACGCATCACCAACTGGAACGACCGCAGCACGGCCGTGTTGTTCGCCGACGGCGCCGGCGCCGTCGTGCTCAAGCCGTCGACCGAACCCGGCCTCATGAGCACGCACCTGCACTCCGACGGCGCCTACAAGGATCTGCTGTACGTGGAGAGCGGCATCTCTTCGGGCATGAAGGTCGACCCGGCCACGAACAAGGTGGACATCGGCATCAAGATGGCGGGCAGCGAAGTCTTCAAGGTGGCCGTCACCAAGCTCGGCTCCGCTGTGGACGAAGCGCTGGCAGCGAACGGCCTGGAGAAATCCGCAGTGGACTGGCTGATCCCGCACCAGGCCAACATCCGCATCATCGGCGCCATGGCCAAGCGTCTCGATCTGCCGATGGAAAAGGTCATCGTGACCGTGCAGGACCATGGCAACACCTCGGCAGCCTCCGTGCCGCTGGCGCTGGACACCGGCGTGCGCGACGGCCGAGTGAAGCGCGGCGATCTGCTGCTGCTGGAAGCTTTCGGCGGCGGCTTCACCTGGGGCAGCGCGCTCGTCCGCTTCTAATGGGGTCACTCCCCATTTGCTAGCAAAAGGGGTCGGACCTCAGCGAGGCCCGACCCCTTTTTCTTGATCCGCCTGTCGCGCCCGTTAGCGGCGCGCCACCTTCGCCATTTCCCGCTCGAGGTCGTTGAGCAGCGACTGAACGTCTTCGCCGCCATCGTCCTCGGACTCGAGCACGATCGCGCCGTCCTCGTCGGTCTCGATCTGCGTGATGCCGGGGTTCGCCTTCTCGAGTTCCTCGAGCAGGTTCTGTGTCTTCATGTGTTCCTGCAGCAGCCGGCGGCTCTGCGCCACCAGCTTCTTGTGCTGCAGACCCTGCTGGATCGTGAGCTGCAATTCTTTCGGATGGCAGGGCTTCAGCAGGAAGCGGTACACCTCACCCTCGTTGATCGCGCGCACGGCGGCTTCGAGATCGGCCTGGCCCGAGAGGATCATGCGGATGGTGTTCGGCCAGCGCTTGCGGACCTCCGACAGGAACTGGCTGCCGGTCATGCCGGGCATGCGTTCGTCCGAGACCACGACGTCGATGTCGTGACCCGCCAGGATCATCAATCCCTGCTGCGCCGAGTCAGCCGTGAAGATCTCGAACTGCGAGCGGTCGAGGCTGCGGACCAGCGCCGAGGTCAGGTTGGGCTCGTCGTCGACGAGCAGTAGTTTGGCTTTATCCTTGATCATTGCGGGGACCCCGAAGGCGAACCAGATGCTGCGGCGACCGCTTCGCGCCATTCATTCCAGCGATCGATGCGGCTGTGTTTCTCGAAATAGGCGACGTTGAGTCCGAGCTCCGGTGAGCGCGGGTCGGTGATGTCGGGGCGGTACACCAGGCGGTCGGCGGCGTGCACGATGGCCGGCAGGCCGAAGTGAACGGAGCGCGCCTGTTCCGGATCCTCGTGATACGCGATCGCCTCGGCGATCGTGTTCGGCAGGCCCCAGAGGCCCACGAGATACGCACCGACGTCGGTATGTGAGGCGCCCAGCTCCAGCATCTCGATCTGCTGAACCTCGCCGGGGCGCCCGCTCTTGGCCTGCTTGAGAACCTTGCCGTATTGCTCCGGCAGTCCCATGGCGAGAACCAGCTTGCCGATGTCGTGCAGCATGCCCGCGAGGAACGCGGCCGCGACCACGTCGCGATCCATCTGCTCGGCGATGGCGATGCGGTGTGCCGCGGCCGCCGTCGACACGCTGTGCTGCCACAGCGCTTCCATGCTGAAACCTTCCACCTTGGGTGCTTCGCAGTCGGAGAAGATGCCCTGCCCGAGCACCAGCGCCATGATGCGATCGAGGCCGAGCAGGGCGCCCGCGCGGCCGACGTCCGCTACGGGCTTCTGCAGGCCGAAGTACGCCGAGTTCACGAGCTTGAGCAGCCGCGCGGTCATCGCCGGATCCGTGGAGATCACGGCGGCCACGTCCTCGATGCTCGAGTTCGGGTTGCGCAGCGCCTCGACCAGCTTCTGGTAGCTCGAGGGCAGCGTGGGTAGTTTGTTGATGCGCGCCACCAGGCCCTTGACCTGTTCGCTGCCCGCGAGATTGCGGAGCTGGAACGCGCGCGAGATCGTGCTCTGGAGCACCTCGGCGTCGCAGGGCTTCGACAGGAACTGGTGCGAGACGCCGAGCGCCTTCATGACGGACTCGGTTTCGGCCTGGCCTGAGAGGATCAGGCGGATCGTGTCGGGATAGTCACGCTGCACCACCTCGAGCAGCTCGGCGCCGTTCATGCCGGGCATGCGCATGTCGGTGACCACCACTTCGCAGGGTTCCTTCTTGAGCGTGGTGAGCGCTTCGGCGGCCGAACCGACGAAGGTCATCTGCCATTCGTTGCGCTTCGGGCGAAGCATGCGCTTCAGACCCTCGAGCACGCGGGGTTCGTCGTCGACGAAGAGTACGCGGATCGCGTTCAAGCGGCGGCTCCCGTGGCGGCGGAATCCGCATCTGTTTTGACGCCGCCGATGGGCAGGCGGATGTGGAAGGTCGTGCCGGCGCCCGGGGCGCTGGTCACCTTGATGCTGCCGGCGTGTTTGTCGACGATCACGTTGTGCGCGATCGCGAGGCCCTGGCCAGTACCCTTGCCGACTTCCTTCGTGGTGAAGAAGGGCTCGAAGATCTTCTTCTGCACGTGCGGCGGCATGCCGGAGCCCGTGTCGCTGATCTCGACCACGGCCCAGTCGCCTTCGGCGCGGGTCTTCACCTTGATGCGGCCCTTGCCTTTGCCTCCGTCACCGACGACGTCGGTGATCGCGTGCGCGGCATTGACCACCATGTTCAGCACCACCTGGTTGAACTCGGCGGGCGAGCAGTGCACGGGCGGGAGCTGCGGGTCGAGGTCCATGTCCATCTCGGCCACGTACTTCCATTCGTTGCTGGCGACGGTGATCGTGCTCTGGATCGCGCGGTTGAGATCCGTCGCGGTCTTCTCGCGGGCCGGATGCGAGAACTCCTTCATCGCGCGAACGATCTTGGCGACGCGATCCACGCCTTCGAGCGACTGGTTGAGGGCGCGCGGAATCTCTTCCTTGAGATACTCGAAGTCGGCTTCTTCCAGCGCTTTGTTCGCTGACGCGCCACCAGCTTCGACGAGCTGTTCGATCACC